>NZ_VFTI01000020.1:0-127570 GCF_006439515.1 Mesorhizobium sp. B3-2-1
CAACCGCATCTTAGGGGGAGAAAACTGTTACCTATGTATCCGGTTCATTCTGTTACCCATCTATCCGCTGGACACTGGCCGCAACGCCGATGCCTTTCTTGCAAAGAAAGCGATTGGCGAAACCGTCGATGACAGCGCCCCTCTCCCCGTCACTATACGGGGAGAGGATGCCGGCAGGGCAGGTGAGGGGCGGCGCCAACATACGCACGGTTTCGAAGACCAACCGCCTACCTTCACTCCGGCACCACCACCACCTTGACCTCGCCCGGCGCCGGCGGATTGGCGATCACGCCAGGCGCCTCTTCCAGCGACACTTGCCTGGAGATCAGCCGATCGATCTCGATCGCGCCGGACGCGATGAGCGCGGCGGCGCGGCGGTGTGTGTAGGGGTTGAGGAACGAGCCCAGCACTTTCAGCTCCCGGAACAACAAGTCGAAGGGCTCGAATTCCGCCTTCATGCCTTGCGGCGTCACGCCGACGATGACGACGATGCCGCCGGCCCTTGCCAGCCGCATCGACTGCTCGACGGTCTCACGCACACCGGCGCATTCGAACACCACGTCGGCGCCACCGGGCGCCAGGCCGGCCGGACCGGCGATCGCATCGATCACATCGGCGGCTGTGGGATCGACCGTCGCCGTCGCGCCGAGTTCCCTGGCAAGCGCGCGTCGCGAGGCTTGCCTTGTCGACAGGATGATGGTGGTGGCCCCGGCAAGCCGCGCCAGTTGAACGGTGAGCAGGCCGATGACGCCGCCGCCGAGCACGACCACCGAACTGCCTGGCTTGATCCCGGCAAGGTCGACGCCGTGCAGGCAGCAGCCGAGCGGCTCGCAGAAAGCGCCATGCGTCGGTTTCAGATCCGCGGGAAGGACAAAAGCCTGTTTCTGCGGCATCACCAGATAGTCGGCAAAGCCGCCGTCGCGGTGGATGCCGATGGCGGTGAGATTGCTGCACAGATTGACGCGGCCGGCATGGCAATGGCCGCAGCGTCCGCAGGCGATGTTGGGATCGCCAGTGACCCGGTCGCCGACGGCAAAGCCGGAGACGGCGGTGCCGATTGCCTCGACGATGCCGGAGAATTCGTGCCCGGGCGTCACTGGCGGCCTGCAGGGGAACTCGCCGTGGAAAAGATGCCGGTCGGTACCGCAGACACCGCAGGCCTCGATCCGCACCAGGAGCTCGTCCGGGCCGGGAACAGGCTTGGCAACCTCGCGCAGCGCGATGCTGCCCACTTTCTCCAGCCGGACGGCTTTCATGGCGTCTTCCCCTCCGACCTCAGTTGAAATTCGGCGGCTGCGACAGGTCCGGCGCCGGTGCCGCCGGTTTGGCCGGCGGCGCATCGCCGAAATTCGGCGGTTGCGACAGGTCGGGCGTGCCGGGCGCCGCCGGCGCGCCACCGCCATTGGCAGGCGCGCCGCCGCCTTCCGGCGTGCCAAGCGGCGACAGGCTGGGCATTTCCGGCACCTTGTAGTCGATCGTGCCGGAATCGACGACCGCGCCCTTGTAGCGCATCACCATTTGCGGGAAGGCGATGGTCAGGGCGATCATGATCACCTGGATGCAGACGAACGGCACCGCGCCCCAATAGATCTGGCCCGTCGTCACCGGCGCGATCTGCTTGCCGGTCAGGCGGTCGAGGTAGGGCACGCGCGAGGCGACCGAGCGCAGGTAGAACAACGCGAAACCGAACGGCGGATGCATGAAGCTGGTCTGCATGTTGACGCCCAGAAGCACGCCGAACCAGATCAGGTCGATGCCGAGCTTGTCGGCGGCCGGCGCCAGCAGCGGCACGATGATGAAGGCCAGTTCGAAGAAATCGAGGAAAAAGGCGAGGAAGAAGACGAGCAAGTTGACGCCGATCAGGAAGCCGACTTCGCCGCCCGGCAGCGAGGTCAAGAGATGCTCGACCCAGATCTGGCCGTTGACGCCGTAGAAGGTCAGCGAGAACACCCGAGCGCCGATCAGGATGAACAGCACGAAGGATGACAGCCGCGTCGTCGAGGCCAGCGCCTGCTTGATCACGTCCATCGACAGCCGGCCCTTCATCGCCGCCATCGCCAGCGCGCCGACCGCGCCCATGGCGCCGCCCTCGGTTGGCGTGGCGATGCCGAGAAAGATGGTGCCGAGCACCAGGAAGATCAGGGCCAGCGGCGGGATCAGCACGATCACGACCTGCTGCGCCAGCCGCGACATCATGTTGATTTTCAGACCGCGGTCGAGGATCGCGACGACGTAGATGAAAACAACGCCGACGGCCGCGCCGAGAATGTCGGCATTGTCGCCATGAGCGGGCACCAGGTAACGGTAGGCAGCGTAGGCGATCGCCACGGACGCTACCAATGCGATCAGCAGGGACACCACGCCGTGGCCGAGCGTCCGCGCCTCGAGCGGCAGGGCCGGCATCGACTTTGGCCGGACGATCGACATGATCACGATGTAGAGCGTGTATAGGCCTGTCAGCACCAGGCCGGGGATCAGGGCGCCAGCATACATGTCGCCCACCGAGCGGCCGAGCTGGTCGGCGAGAACGATCAGCACCAGCGACGGCGGGATGATCTGGGCAAGCGTGCCCGACGCCGCGATGACGCCCGATGCCACCCGGCGGTCATAGCCATAGCGCAGCATGATCGGCAGCGAGATCAGGCCCATGGCGATGACGGACGCCGCCACCACGCCGGTGGTCGCCGCCAGCAACGCGCCGACGAAGATCACGGCATAGGCGAGGCCGCCGCGGATCGGTCCGAACAACTGGCCGATCGTGTCGAGCAGGTCCTCGGCCATGCCCGATCGCTCGAGCACGATGCCCATGAAGGTGAAGAATGGGATGGCCAGCAGCGTGTCGTTCGACATCACCCGGCTGCCGTAGAAATTGTCCGGCAGCGCATAGAGCAGCGGCCAGGCGAGATTGATCGCGCCGCCCGAATAGGGCGTCAAGAGCACGCCGATGAAGAAGAACATCAGGCCGTTGGCGGCGAGCGAAAAGGCGACGGGATAGCCGATCAGCATGAACAGGATCAGCGAGGCGAACATGATCGGCGCCATGTTCTGGGCGATGAACTCCATCACGAACGCACCTCTTCAGCGAGCGCCTTGGCTTCTTCAGCGAGCGCCTTGGCTTCGAGTTCGGCCTGTTCGTGCACGGAAATGAACGGGTTCGGATCCTCCATGATGCCGCGCATGATGGCGATCTTCTTGATGATCTCGGAAATCCCTTGCAGCGCGAGCAGGAAAAAGCCGACCAGCAGGATGGCCTTGGCCGGCCACACGATCAAGCCGCCGGCGTTGGTCGACATTTCACCGCTGTGGAAGGAAAGCGACACATAGGGCACGAAATAGAACACCATCAGCGTCACGAACGGCATCAGGAAGAAGACGTGGCCGAAGAGATCGATCCAGTGCTGCACGCGGCGTGAAAACAGGCCGTAGACGATATCGATGCGGATATGCTCGTTCTGCTTCAGCGTGTAGGCGGCGGCCAGCATGAAGGCGCCGCCGAACAGGTACCATTGCAGCTCCAGCCACGCGTTGGACGACGTGTCGAACGCCTTTCGGATGACCGCGTTGGCCGCGCTCACCAGGATCGCCAGCAGGATCAGCCAGGATACCGATTTGCCGATGAATTCGTTGGCGCGATCAATGGCCCTGGATAGAGCGAGAAGCCCTGCCATGCATTCCTCCCTGATGCGGTGACGCGCGATCCCCCTTTTTCGTCGCGCCGCCTGGCCCAACCGTATGCAGTGCGTGGTCCGGTTGGTCAACACGAGGAGGAAGAATGCAGGCCATCGGCCCTTGCGGCACGGTGGAAAACCGCAGCCTGACGAAAGGTCATGCAACCAAAGTCTGACGGGTTCAGACGGCCTTGCCGGTGTCGCGGCCGGCGCCGATCAGGATCAGCATGGCCACCAGGAACAGATACATCCACGCATCGCGCCATTCGACCGGGAAATAGCCGGCCCACAGTGATTCGGCCATGCCGAAAGCGGCCGCGCCCAACGCGGCCCGTGATGGCGAGAGATAGCCGCCGACAGCCGTCACGAACAGGATCTTCAGGCCATAGACAAGGCCGGAACCGAAGCTGACATTGCCGTAATAGAGGCTGGCCATGACCCCAGCCAGCGCGGCGCAGGAGCCGCCGAGCAGCACGGCACGCCGGAACACGCCACGCACATCGACGCCGCACAGGGCGGCCGCCCTGGGGTCGTCGGAGACGGCGCGCCAGCACCGGCCGAAGTTTGAGCGGGCAAACACCCACGTAGCGAGTGCGACCGCCGCCACGACCACGGCGCAGTCGAGCACCTGGATCAGCGTCAGCGTCGCCTTGAAGCCGGAGCCTTCGGCGAAGACGATGGGCTCGGCCAGCATTGGCGGCAGCCACAGATCATGCGTCTCGGCCGCGATGCGGCTTGCTTCCGACAGGACGAGCAGGATGCCGAGCGTCGTCACCACGATGGCATTGGGCGAGCGGTCGGCCAGCGGCTCGAAGACGCTGCGCGACAGGACATGGCTGATGAGCGCGGCATAGAGGAACGCCGCGACGACGCCGAACAGCACCGAAGCCAACAGCGTCAGCCACAGCACCTGATAGCCGAAGGCGACGCTCAGGATCATTGCCTGGCCGCAGAAGGCAAACAGCGCGCCATAGGCGAGGTTGGTGCGGTGCAGGATGCCGTTGGTCAGCACGTAGCCGAAGGCGAGCAGCGCATAGAGCGCGCCCGAATGCAGCCCGTTCAGCACCTGCTGGAAGAAGTAAAGCATGCTCGACAACACCAGAAGCATCCCGCCCAGGAGCGATCGGATAGGAAGCGGATCGGACAAAGGCGACCGTATCGTGCGCTTCCGAGGTTTGCATCGCCGAATCTAACTTGTCAAATGCGATTTATCGGTTAGATTTTCAGGAATGACAGTTGCCTGGACCCCACACCGCTTCACCGGCGGCCTGCTCGCGCTCGACACGGCGAACACCGTCGTGCTGCGCGGCGATCCGGAGCGCACGTTCGACCGCTTCGACGATCCGGCCGAGATCGCCCGCTTCGCCGACGCGGCCAGCAGCTTTCGCGCCGCCGAGCTTGGCGACAGGCGGCTGGCGGTGTCCTCGCCGGCCGCAATCGCGCCCGTCGTGCTGTCGATCCGCGAGACGACCGACCGGCTGTTCCGAGGCGCGGTGTCGAAGGGCGCTGTCGCCACCGCCGCCCTGCCCGAATTCCTGCGGGCCTGCGCCGACGGCCTGGCCGCCGGCCGGACCGAGATCGGGACGCCGGGGCGGCCGTTCGGCGATCCGGACACACCGATCGCCTTCGAGGCGGCGCTGGCGGTTTCAGCCCTCTCACTGCTGCGCGGCGACACGGTCGCGAGGCTCAGGATCTGTCCCAACTGCACCTGGCTGTTTGTGGACAGAAGCCGCAATTCGAGCCGCCTTTGGTGCGACATGGCGGTGTGCGGCAACAGGCAGAAGGCAAGCCGTCACTATCGCCGCCGCAGGGCGGTCAATGAGGTCAGGAATGCCTAGAACTCTCTTCCGCTCGATCGTTGTTGGCGCGGCGCTGGTTGCGGCGATGGCACTCGGCGCCTGTCGCGATACCGGCGGCGAAGGCAAGCTGTTCGAGGTCTCCGGCAAGATATTCGTCTTCAACTACCGTCTGGCCCGGGCGACCTATGTCGTAACGCTGCGGCCCTTGCGGCCGATGGGCGAGGGTCAGGTGGCGGTTGCCAGCTTCCAGAACCCCGCCGGTGGTGATCCATTCGTGGTCGAGCAGAAGGTCTGGCCGAAGCTCGACAAGGTGAGCCTGGAAAGCCCGGCGCTGACCTGCGTCGTCAAGAACAAACCCTATGCCATCGCCATCAGCATCAAGGGCGCCGACGGCGCGGTCCTGCAGACCATCGACACCACCCTGATGTCGACGGAAGATCAGTCCATCCTGCCCGACCGGCCGCTGGTCATCGACCAGCTCTACACGGCCAATCCCGACCTCGCCGGCCATCCCGACGGCAAGCTGCCGGGCGAGCCGAAGCCGGACTGCTCGAAAGCCGGCTGACGGCATCGATTTCGACTGGAATTTTCGTGCGCCGTCGCGCTCTCGGCGCACGGTTTCATGCGCCGTCCAGCGCCCGACGGACTGTTTGTTGCGCGTTGGCTGGTCCTTTCGATTTTGTTTGACCTGTCTTGCAAGGGAAGAAAGGATGCGTCATCCGATCCCGACGTTGGCTGCTGTTCCGCGCGGCCTTCGCAGAGGAAATGCCTGATGACGCTGCATGATGTCGCGCTCGACGACAAGTTCGATCTTGGGAAGGAGCGCATCTTCCTGTCCGGCGCGCAGGCGGTCATCCGCATGCTCCTGATGCAGCGCGAGCGCGACCGCCGCGCTGGCCTGAACACGGCAGGCTTCGTCTCCGGCTATCGCGGCTCGCCGCTCGGCGGCCTCGACATGCAGCTGTGGAAGGCGAAGAAGCAGCTCGCTGGGGCTGATATCGTCTTCCAGCCCGGCCTCAACGAAGAGCTTGCCGCCACCGCCTGCTGGGGCTCGCAGCAGACGGAACTGCTGGGCGAGGGCACCCATGACGGTGTTTTTTCGGTGTGGTACGGCAAGGGGCCTGGCGTCGATCGTTCAGGTGATGTGTTCCGCCACGCCAATCTCGCCGGCTCGTCCAGACATGGCGGCGTCCTTGCGCTCATGGGCGACGACCACATGGCCGAATCCTCGACCAACGCGCACGCCACCGAATTCCTCTTCGTCGACACCATGGTGCCGATCCTCAACCCGGCCGGCGTCCAGGAGATCATCGACTACGGCCTGTATGGCTTTGCCATGTCGCGCTTCGCCGGCACCTGGGCGGCGATCAAGTGCGTCAAGGACAACATCGAATCGACAGCCTCGGTCGATGCCTCGCTCGAACGGTTGAACATTGTCGTGCCGGATTTCGACATGCCGCCGGGCGGCCTCAACATCCGCCACGAGATCGACATGCTCGGCCAGGAAGAGCGGCTGCATGAGCACAAGCGTGCCGCGGCCTCCGCCTTCATCCATGCCAATGGGCTGAACAGGATCGTCTATTCGGGCGGCCGCAATCCGAAGCTCGGCATCATCACCCTGGGCAAGAGCTATCTCGACGTCCGCCAGGCGCTGGAGGATATCGGCGTCGACGAGGCGGGAGCCAGCCGCATCGGCGTGCGGCTGTTCAAGGTCGGCTGCCCCTGGCCGCTCGACCTGCTGCACATCGCCGAGTTCGCGCGTGGTCTCGACACCATCGTCGTGGTCGAGGAGAAACGATCGCTGATCGAGGTGCAGTTGCGCGAGAGCCTTTATGGCACCGCTTCGCAGCCGGTCATCGTCGGCAAGAAGGATGAGCGCGGCGACTGGCTGTTCCCGGCCAAGGGCGCGCTGGACCCCAACGAGATCGCCATTGCTCTCGGCGAGAGGATCGTGAAGACCATCGGCCCGTCCGAAGAGATTTCGGCAAGGGTGGCGAAGCTGCGCCAGTTCCAGGCGATGCTGGCGGACGCCACCGACATCGGTTCGCGCACGCCCTTCTTCTGCTCGGGTTGTCCGCACAATTCCTCGACCAAAGTGCCGGACGGCTCGATCGCCGCCGCCGGCATCGGCTGCCACTTCATGGCGCTGTGGATGGACCGCAACACGCTCGGCTTCACCGCCATGGGCGGCGAGGGCGCGCAATGGGTCGGCCAGGCGCCGTTCTCCAGGCGCGACCACATCTTCCAGAATCTCGGCGACGGCACCTACAACCATTCCGGTACGCTGGCGATCCGCTTCGCCCTGTCGAGCGAAGCCAACATCACCTACAAGATCCTCTACAACGACGCCGTCGCCATGACCGGCGGCCAGCCGCATGAGGGCGGGCTGACCGTGGACATGATCGCCAGGCAGGTACGGGCGGAGGGCGTCGACCGCATCGCCATCGTCACCGACGAGCCCGACAAATATGCTGGGAAGGCCGAGTTTCCGGCCGGCGCCACCATTCATCACCGCGACGACCTCGATCTCGTCCAGCGCGAGTTGCGCGACGTCAAGGGCGTGTCGATTCTGCTCTACGACCAGACCTGCGCCGCCGAAAAGCGCCGCCGCCGCAAGCGCGGCACCTTTCCAGATCCCGACAAGCGCGTCTTCATCAACGAACTGGTCTGCGAAGGCTGCGGCGATTGCGGCGTGCAGTCGAACTGCGTCTCGATCCAGCCGGTCGAAACCGAATTCGGCCGCAAGCGCAAGATCGACCAGTCGAGCTGCAACAAGGATTTCTCCTGCGTCAACGGCTTCTGCCCGTCCTTCGTCACGGTGCACGGTGCCAAGATCCGCAAGGCCGAAGGCCTGGCCGGCAAGACCGACCCGCTCGAAGGCGTACCGACACCAGCCGAATTCCCGCTCGGCGTCGAGGGCTGGGCGGCGATCATCGACGGCGTCGGCGGCACCGGCGTCGTCACCGTCGGCGCCGTGCTCGGCATGGCGGCGCATCTGGAGGACAAGGGCTGCGGCATGATCGACATGGCCGGCCTCGCCCAGAAGGGCGGTTCTGTGTTCACCCATGTCCGCATCGCCCGCACGCCGGACGATATCCATGCCATCCGTGTCTCAGCGGGGAAAGCCGACCTCGTGCTGGGCTGCGACCTCGTCGTCTCAGGCGCCAAGAAGGTGCTGACCGCGGTGCGCGAGGGTCATACGATATTCCTCGCCAACACCGCCGAGATCATGCCGGGCGAATTTGCCCGATCGGCCGATTTCTCGCTGCCGGTCGAACGCCTGAAGAAGGCGATCCGGTCAGCCGCCGGCGACGACAAGGCGCATTTCTTCGACGCCACCCGCACCGCCACCGCGCTGTTCGGCAATTCGCTCGGCGCCAACATGTTCATGCTCGGCTTTGCCTTCCAGCACGGTGGTCTGCCGCTCTCGGCCGAGGCGGTTGAAAAGGCTATCGAATTGAACGGCGAAGCAGTGGCGATGAACATCGCCGCTTTCCGCTGGGGCCGTCGCGCCGCCCACCAACCGGATTTCGTGCGCGGTCTCGTCGCCCAGCCGGGTCCAGCCTTCGCCGGCAAGGCCGGGCAGGCCGCGCCGGTCGCCGAGACCCTCGACGAGATCATCGCCCGCCGTGTCGCCTTCCTCGCCGCCTATCAGAACGCTGCTTACGGCAGACGCTACGCCGACAGGATTTCGACGCTGCGAGCGGCGGAAACGAAGGCCATGCCGGGTTCGACCGACGTGACCGGGGCCGCCGCCAAAAGCCTGTTCAAGCTGATGGCGATCAAGGACGAATACGAGGTGGCGCGGCTCTACACCGACGGCTCCTTCGCCGCCGAGCTTGGCAAGCAGTTCCAGAGCTACGAGAAACTCGAATTCCATCTCGCGCCGCCGATCATGGGGCGCCGCGGCAATGACGGCAAGCCGAGGAAATCGAGCTTCGGCCCTTGGATGATGAAGGGCTTTCGCCTGCTGGCGGCGATGAAAGGCCTGCGCGGCACGGCTTTCGACCTGTTCGGCTACGCCGCCGAGCGGCGCATGGAGCGGCAATTGCTGGCGCAGTACGAAGCCGATCTACAGCTCGTGGCCAGCTCGCTGGCGCCGGGCAAGATCGAGGCCGCGGTAGCCCTGGTCTCGGTCCCGGCGCTGATCCGCGGCTATGGCCATGTCCGGCAGGCAAGCGCCGAAAAGGCGGCGGGCGAGCGCTCCAGACTGCTCCAGCGGCTGACCCAAACGATGCCGATACCGGTTCTCAGTGCCGCTGAGTGATTCCCCCACCAAAGCCTTTTTCGGGCTGTAAGGCCCTCTCGCCTTGGCAGGCGGACCGAAGCCGTTGCTTAACCCACTGTTCTAAGCCTTTCTTAAGGCGGTTGTGGCATGACAAGGCCTAGCGTTGGGCCGACCATATGGGCAAAACAAAGACCGAAAGCATCCCCGCGGATGTTTATATCCAATTTGTGCGGTCGTTGTTCGACAACGCGCACATGTTGGTGATTGGTGGCGCGTGCTACTGGATCCTCGGGTTCATGATTTATCTGCGCACGCAAAATCCGTTGTTTCTGGCCTTTTCATTTATTCTACTGCCGATCAGCCTTCTCCGCTATTTCGGTATCCGCAGCTTCCTGAAGACGGGCGGCGTGATTGCCGATGTCGAACACGCACACCGATTGGAGCGCAGCTACATCTTCAAGGGCTGCTTACAGGGCCTCGGTTTGGGTGCGCTGTGCTTCGTGTCGATCTATGTGTATCCCGACCCATTCGCCGAACTGGCGGCGATGTCGCTGACGTTGGCAACCCTGGTCACGGTTGTCGCCCGCAACTACGGTTCTCCGCGCATGGTGCGGATTTTTTCGGTAACCTTCATCGGTCCGATGGCACTTGCGCTCCTGCTGCGTCAGGATGCGCCGTCTGTCGTCCTCGGTCTGATGATCTTCCCGATGACGTTCATTACCATCAATAGCGCCGACCATGTTCGCAATGTGCTGTTTTCCGCGGTCATCGGCCACCAGCAGGCGAAAAGCATAACGCGCAGGTTCGACCGCGCGCTCAACACCATGTCGCACGGCCTAGTCATGCTCGGCCCTGACGGGCGCGTCGCGGTCGCCAACGCCGAGGCCGCTCACCTGATGTCGCTGAAATCGGCCGACGCGCTGCTCGGGCGCTCCATCCACGGCCTTCTGATGCGCGGCGTCGCCGGCGGCATGCTGGCGTCGAAGGACTGCCGCTACGTCGAGGCGCAGCTGACGCGCGCCCTGCGCGAGGGCAGGGACCGCAAGGTGCTTGTCTCGCTCGCCAACGGTCAACATTACGAATTCTCCGCGCGCGAAGGCAGCCTGGAACTCGGCGTGATCACCTTCGAGGATGTCACGGCGCGCGTCGAAGCGGAGGAAAAGATCCGGTTCATGGCGCGCTACGACAATCTCACCGGCCTTCCCAACCGCGCCTATTTTCACGAACTGGTGGGCGAGCTGATGGTCTCCGGCGACCGCGATCGCCTGTGCGGCCTCGCGGTGATCGACCTCGACGATTTCAAGAGCGTCAACGACACGCTCGGTCATCCTGTCGGCGACGGCCTGATCTACGCCGTGGCCGAGCGGCTGGCGGCCATCGCCGGGCAAGGCCTTACCGTCAGCCGCTTCGGCGGCGACGAGTTCATGCTGTTCTTCGATCGCATCGATGACGACAGCCACCTGGCGAGCCTGCTCGACGGGATTTTCGCCGAGCTGCAGGGAGAGGTCGACGTCGCGGGCCATGGGTTGCGGATCCAGGCCAGCGCCGGCGCGGTGCTGTCCAAGGTCGGCGAAAGCGATGTCGACGGCATGATCGTCAAGGCGGACCTGGCACTCTACAAGGCCAAGGAGCTCGGCAAGAACGGTTGGCGGCTGTTCGAGGCGGCGATGGACGCCGCGTTCCGCAACCGCCAGCTGATGAAGGCGGATCTGCGCAGCGCCGTGGAAAGCAAGGGCCTGCGGGTCGTCTACCAGCCGATCGTGGCGATGAACACCATGCGCATCGCCAGCTGCGAGGCGCTTTGCCGCTGGGACCATCCCGATATTGGGCCGATCTCGCCCGGCATCTTCATTCCGCTGGCCGAGGAGATGGGAATCATCTCCGAGATCAGCACCTTCGTGCTCCATGCGGCTTGCACCGAATGCGCCAAATGGCCTGACCAGACCAGCGTCTCGGTCAACCTTTCGGCCAGGGATTTCCGCAACCGCGACGTCATCCAGAAGGTCCGCGATGCGTTGGCGAACTCCGGCCTCGCCGCCGACCGCCTCGAGATCGAAGTCACCGAAACCGCGCTGCTCGACGACAAATCCTTGACGCGCCAATATATCGAGGAGCTGAAGCAGCTTGGCGTTCGCATCGCCCTCGACGATTTCGGCACCGGCTATTCAAGCCTGAGCTATCTCCACAAGCTGCCCCTCGACAAGATCAAGATCGACCGGTCGTTCGTGATCGACGTCACCCAGAATCCGCGTTCGCTCGAGCTGTTGAAGGGCGTCGTCGACCTGACCCGCATCCTTGGACTCACCGTCACCATCGAAGGCGTGGAGACGTTCGAGCAGCTCAAGATCCTCATGCAGTCGGTGAAGCCGGATCTTGTCCAAGGCTTCCTGTTCGGCGCAGCGCTCAGCGCGTCGGGTATCGAGACGATGTCGAACGTCACCTGGCCATTTGCCGCGGATCTGCGTGTCGTCACCAAGCGCACAGCCGGCTAGCTTTCGCCGCAAATTCCCGCCCATCGGAGTCAATAATGTGCGTTGCTTGGATCGTGCGGCGGGCTCGTACGAACCAGCATATTTGAGCACATTTGGTAGCGACTTGGAACAAATCCAAGCAAAGCGCTCAGTAGCTTTCACGCGGACTTGGATATGGACGCCAAAACTGCTCCTTTAGCTAGCACCACTCTGCCGCCAGAATCTCCGGTTGTTAAGGTTAACAAGTGGTAAATCGGCAGGGTCGAATTTTCGGCTTGTGTCTCATTTCAACTCGAATAGCCTGTTCAGAGGCGGATACGAGGACTTGAGAATGGATGCTGCGAGAAACGATGCGCGGGCTGGCGCCGGCGCAAATGCTGGGTCGGCGCTGAACCATTCGATCATGCAATTGCTGGAGCATGTCGACTATCGTCTCATCACTGGAGGCGAGGATCTGGAGGCGATCTACCGCCTTCGCTATCAATCCTACCTGCAATCGGGCATGTGCGGCCCGATCGCCAGCGGGATGTTCGAGGATCGCTGGGACAATCTGCCGAATTCCTATCGGTTCGGCGTCTACTTCGATGGGCACCTGGTCAGCACACTACGGCTCCACTACCTTTCCCGAGAGCACCCTCATTCGCCGTCCGTCGACGCCTATCCGGAAATATTGGCCGAGCGGCTTGCCCGCGGAGAGACGTTCATCGACGGGACTCGCTTCGCAACCGATGCCGACAGTGCGCCCGCGCCCGGAGTCCTGCCTTTTCTGACGCTCAGACTAGGCATGGTGGCCGCAAGTTACTTTAACCTCACGGCAGTGCTTACGCCGATCAAGATCGAGCATTCCGCTTACTATGCTCGCATCTTCCATGCCATTCAGAGGACAGAGGGCAAGGTGTTCCCGGGTGTTCTTGCGCCGATCGCTCTGTTCGAAATCCCCTGCGGCGAAAACTTGCGCCAGACACTCGAACGGTTCCCGTTCTTTAAGTCGACGGCGGTGGAGCAGCGGATGATGTTCGCCAATCCGGCCATCAACCGGCTGACGCCGCTGTCCATCGTACCGACGGCGAAATACTATCGCGACGCTGCCTGAACGGGTGCCTTCCTGGCATCATGAACCTTTCCCGCGGATTCGCCGTTATGAGTAGCGGCATCGCCATCGAGTATCGCCGCAATTCTGCCCAACGGGCGTTTCGCCCCGGGCTCATGTCGCATTGTTCGTGGGAAGGAATACGGTCATGACCATCCACTCGCTCGCGCTCACGCCGCTGATCTCGCTGATCGCCGGCGTGCTGATTCTGATCATGCCGCGGCTGTTGAACTACATCGTCGCGCTCTATCTGATTGTCGTTGGACTGCTGGGCTTGTTCCCGCATCTGGCCAGCTGAGACAGCCGGGCAAGCGTGCCGCAAAACCGCGGATTGCCCGCATCGGCTGCCAGTTTCAATTTTCCCTTGAGGCAGTTGTCGGCTGCGATGCGGCAATAGCGCCATTGCTCTCCGGCCGGCTTTTCGCTATGTGCCTGAAAGATGTCTTCGAAGGGGTATTCCTATGGCTGAGCACACGCCGAGCGGTCCTGTAGAACTGGGCGCGAAGATGGACTATGCCGAGCATGACCGCACCTATGCGGGCTTCCTGGCCCTGGCCAAATACGGTTCGCTCTTCTGCGGCGCGCTCCTTCTGGCGATGGCTTTCGGCTTCTTCGCGGGCGGCTTCTTCTCTGCGCTGATCCTGTTCGTTCTGATCATGGCCGTCGGCGCCTTCATTCTGCGATAGACCTTCCAAAGCCCTCTTGCGGTTGACGTAGCCGGATATCCCGGTCGACACCTTCGCGCAGACAGGTTCCAGCCGAAAGGATCATGCGGTGGGACAGACGGTTTTCATCCCTCGTGAGCTCGACGCGAACGAGCCGCGTGTCGCGGCATCGCCCGATACGGTGAAGCGGCTGGCGGGCCTGGGTTTCGACGTGATCGTCGAAGCCGGTGCCGGCACCCGCTCGCGTATCCCCGACGAGGAGTTTGCCAAGGCAGGCGCTGCCATCGGCAAGGCCTCGGATGCCGGCAAGGCCGATGTCGTGCTGAAGGTCCGCCGGCCGACGGACGCCGAGCTGAAGGGCTACAAAGCCGGTGCTGCGGTGATCGCCATCATGGACCCCTACGGCAACGATGCTGAAGTCGCTGCCCTTGCCAAAGCCGGCGTCACCGCGTTCTCGATGGAGTTCATGCCGCGCATCACCCGCGCGCAATCGATGGACGTGCTGTCCAGCCAGGCCAATCTTGCCGGCTACCAGGCGGTGATCGACGGCGCCGCCGAATATGACCGGGCGCTGCCGATGATGATGACGGCCGCGGGCACTGTGCCGGCGGCGAAGGTCTTCATCATGGGTGTCGGCGTCGCCGGCCTGCAGGCGATCGCCACTGCGCGCCGCCTCGGCGCGGTGGTCACCGCCACCGATGTTCGCCCCGCCGCCAAGGAACAGGTCGCCTCGCTTGGCGCGAAGTTCCTCGCCGTCGAGGACGAGGAGTTCAAGGCCGCCGAGACCGCCGGCGGCTACGCCAAGGAAATGTCGAAGGAATACCAGGCCAAGCAGGCGGCGCTCACCGCCGAGCACATCGCCAAGCAGGACATCGTCATCACCACGGCGCTGATCCCCGGCCGGCCGGCGCCGAAGCTTGTCTCGGCGGCCATGGTTGCCTCGATGAAGCCGGGCTCTGTGATCGTCGATCTGGCCGTCGAGCGTGGCGGCAATGTCGAGGGCGCCGAGGTCGGCAAGATCGTCACCACCGCCAACAATGTGAAGATCGTCGGCCATCTCAACGTGCCAGGCCGCATCGCGGCATCGGCCTCGCTGCTCTATGCCCGGAACCTGTTCGCCTTCCTCGAGACGCTGGTCGACAAGACCACCAAGACGCTGGCCATCAACCGTGATGACGACCTGGTCAAGGCGACGATGCTGACCGACGGCGGCAAGGTCGTTCATCCGGCCTTCGCCAAGGCCGACCAGCAGCCTTATATCGAGCCGCCCGCGATCCCGGCCACGACCATGGTCACCGATGCTTCGGCTGCGCCGAAGAAGTCCGCGCCCCGGAAGACCGCCGCATCCAAGTCACCCTCGCCGAAGCCGAAAGGGACCGCGTGATGGACCAGACCTTGCAGAAAGCCCTGGACCAGCTCGACCAGGCGAGTGCCGCCGTCAGGCTCGCGGTTCAGAACCTGGCCAATGCCCCGGGCACTGAGGCCGCCGGTAACGCCGCGCACGCGCTGTCAGGCGGTGCCATTGACCCCTTCGTCTTCCGTTTCGCCATCTTCATTCTGGCGATCTTCGTCGGCTACTACGTCGTCTGGTCGGTGACCCCCGCACTGCATACGCCGCTTATGGCGGTCACCAACGCCATTTCCTCGGTTATCGTCGTCGGCGCGCTGCTCGCCGTCGGCATCGCGGCTTCCGGCGTCGCCGCCGGCTTCGGCTTCGTCGCGCTGATGCTGGTCTCGGTCAACATCTTCGGCGGCTTCCTCGTCACCCAGCGCATGCTGGCGATGTACAAGAAGAAGGACAAGTAGAGCGCCATGAACGCCAACTTCGCGTCCTTCCTCTATCTGGTTTCCGGCGTCCTGTTCATCATGGCGCTGCGCGGCTTGTCGCACCCGACGACCAGCCGCCAGGGCAATCTCTACGGCATGATCGGCATGGGCATCGCCATTGCCACCACGTTGGCGCTGGCAACCCCGTCCGCTGGCCGCTTCGGCCTGATCGTGCTTGGCCTCGCCATCGGCGGCGGCGTCGGCGCCGTTACCGCGCGGCGCATCGCCATGACCTCGATGCCGCAACTGGTCGCCGCGTTCCACAGCCTGGTCGGCCTTGCCGCCGTCATGGTGGCGGCCGCGGCCATCTATGCGCCGGAGAGCTTCGGCATCGGCACGGCGGGCGACATCCACGCCCAGGCCCTGATCGAGATGAGCCTGGGCGTCGCCATCGGCGCCATCACCTTCACCGGCTCGGTCATCGCCTTCCTGAAGCTCGACGGCCGCATGTCCGGCAAGCCGATCATGATCGGCGGCCGCCATTTCATCAACGCAGCGCTGGGTATCGCCCTGATCGTGCTGATCGTGCTTTTGATCACCACCGAGGCCAAGCTGGTGT
The DNA here is from genome assembly GCF_006439515.1 of Mesorhizobium sp. B3-2-1. Classification (NCBI taxonomy): domain Bacteria; kingdom Pseudomonadati; phylum Pseudomonadota; class Alphaproteobacteria; order Hyphomicrobiales; family Phyllobacteriaceae; genus Mesorhizobium; species Mesorhizobium sp. B3-2-1. Next base: position 16,308 of record NZ_VFTI01000020.1, read on the forward strand.
TCTGGCTGATCGTCGCCGCCTCACTGGTGCTCGGCATCCTCTTGATCATCCCGATCGGCGGCGCCGACATGCCGGTCGTCGTCTCGATGCTGAATTCTTACTCGGGCTGGGCAGCGGCCGCACTCGGCTTCACGCTCGGCAACCTGGCGCTGATCATCACCGGCGCGCTGGTCGGCTCGTCGGGCGCGATCCTGTCCTACATCATGTGCAAGGGCATGAACCGAAGCTTCATCTCGGTCATCCTCGGCGGCTTCGGCGGCGAAACGGCGGCAGCAGTCGATGATGGCATCGAGCGCACCGTCAAGCAGGGCTCGGCCGATGACGCCGCCTACCTGATGATGAACGCGCAGAAGGTCATCATCGTGCCGGGTTACGGCATGGCGGTCGCCCAGGCGCAGCACGCGTTGCGCGAAATGGCCGACAAGCTCAAGGCCAATGGCGTCGACGTCAAATACGCCATCCACCCGGTCGCCGGCCGCATGCCTGGCCACATGAACGTGCTGCTCGCCGAAGCCAACGTGCCTTACGACGAGGTGTTCGAGCTCGAGGACATCAACTCGGAGTTTGCACAGGCCGACGTCGCCTATGTCATCGGCGCCAACGACGTCACCAACCCGTCCGCGCGTGATGACAAGAGCAGTCCGATCTACGGTATGCCGATCCTCGACGTCGACAAGGCGCGCACCTGCCTGTTCGTCAAGCGCTCGCTCGGCTCCGGCTATGCCGGCATCGACAACACGCTGTTCTACAAGGACGGCACCATGATGCTGCTCGGCGACGCCAAGAAGATGACCGAAGAAATCGTCAAGGCGATGGACCACTGATCCGGCCGATCTGGCCGTTGAATCATGGAGCCCGGTCGATGCCGGGCTCTATGATTCTGGCGTGATGCTGCCTTCAACCGTTGCTTAGGAAGACCGCTTCTTCTTCATCGCGCTGCCTGCCGCCGAGCGCAGCGGCCGCACTGGCGATGAAGGCGCCGATGACCAGCGACAGGGCACCAAGAAGCGCAAAGGTGGCGCTTGCCTTCCTCGCCGTGTCGGCCGCCTGCTTCGCCTTGACTTTCGCGTCCTGCGCCTTTGCCAGTACAGTGTCGACACGCGTCTTGGCATCGGCCTCGGAAAGGCCGGTGCGCGCGGCGACCAATTGCGCAAGATAGGTCTTGTCTTCCGCGGAGACCTCGCCGGCGACGGCACTGGCGATGAGGATGCGCGAGGCCTGCCCGGCCGCAGCGGCTTCGTCGGCCGGATTGGCAGTCGCAAGCTTGGCCGGATCGGCCGGGCGGAACAGCGAATCCACCAAATAGGACGTCGCGTTATCGGTCGATGCCCCGCTGGCATTGGCCGAGGCCCTGGCCGACGCACCCATGGCGGCTCCCGAGGCCACGGTGGACGCGGCCTGCACGCCTGAACCAATAGCGGCGGAAAGCGCAGAGCCAAGTACGCCTACAACGAGAAGCGTGGCCAATGCCCAGGCGAGGAAGCCGTGGGCGGTGTCACGGAAATAGACCTCGTCGGTGTGGACGCCGACCCATTTGGTGCGCAGCCGGCCCGCGAGGTAGCCGCCGACGCCGGACGACAGCCATTGCACGACGATAAGCCAGATGGCGGTCGATACCGCGAAAGTGGTGGCCGATGCACCGGAACCGGACCATGGCGAAACCATGCTGAGCCCAAGGCCCGAGCCGAGCAGCATGAGGATGAAGGTCAGTGTCGAGGCCGCGAAGGCGCCGGCAATGATCGGTCCCCAGCTGACGGCGGTGGAAGACGATTCCGTCGAAGCCGATACGTCGACAGCCGATAAGGTGGCGGACTGCATAGCGGCCCCCTATCGCATGAAAAGCATGAGAAGAATGATGATCGGAATCGGAACTCCGAGCAACCAGAGTAGAATGCCGCGTCCCATGAAGGCCTCCTGCAAGAAATTGTGATCGACACTGTCACAATGTCTTTGAAGGCCTTCTGTTCCGGCGGACGCTCCTTATTGGCGCGCGCCCGAGCCACGCCAATGTTCAAAAAAACTGGACGAAACCTCAAATATCCAGATTGGCGACCGATAGCGCGTTGTCCTGGATGAATTCGCGCCGTGGTTCCACCTCGTCGCCCATCAGGCGCGAGAACAAGCTGTCGGCATCGGTCGCGTCGTTGACCTTGACCTGCAGCAGCGAGCGCACATTCGGGTCGAGCGTGGTCTCCCAGAGCTGCTCGGCATTCATCTCGCCGAGACCCTTGTAGCGTTGCATGGTCAGTCCCTTGCGCCCGGTCGCAAAGACCGCGTTGAGCAGCGCCAGAGGTCCCGAGACGGTTTCGGACACATCCTTGCGGCGCAGCACCGGCGGCGTCCCGTAGACCTCGCTGAGGCGCTGTGCGTACCGGTCGAGCTGGCGTGCGTCGGCGGAATTGATCAGCGCCATGTCGAGATGGGCGTATTCCTTGACGCTGCGCACGGTGCGTTCGAAGACATAGCCGCCGATACCCTCGTTCGAGGTCGACATGCGGCCGGTCCAGCCGCGCTCGGTGTCCTCGGCGATGATGTCGAGGCGTTGCGCGATCCGCTCGGCCATCGCGTTGGCGCGACCAAGATCGGCGAAGACATCGGGATTGAGGCCGCCGGCGATCGCCGCCTGCTCGACGACGTCGCGGTTGTAGCGCGTGTGCAAGCCGTTGATGAGCTGGCGCACGGCAAGCGCATCGGCAACGGCGCCGTGCAGATCCTGTCCGGTCCGCACCTCCCCTGAGCCAAGCGTGAGCGACGCTTCCTCCAACCCTGAATCGATCAGGAATTCCTCGAAGGCGCTCTCATTCTTGATGTATTGCGAGCTCTTGCCGCGTGTCACCTTATAGAGCGGCGGCTGGGCGATGTAGAGATGGCCGCGCTCGATCAGCTCCGGCATCTGCCGGAAGAAGAAGGTGAGCAGCAAGGTCCTGATATGGGCGCCGTCGACGTCGGCGTCGGTCATCAGGATGATCTTGTGGTAACGCAGCTTGTCGGCGTTGAATTCGTCCTTGCCGATCGAGGTGCCGAGCGCGGTGATCAGTGTGCCGATCATGTCGGAACTGAGCATGCGGTCGAAGCGGGCCCGCTCGACATTGAGGATCTTGCCGCGCAGCGGAAGGATCGCCTGGTTCTGGCGCGAACGGCCGCCCTTGGCGGAGCCACCGGCCGAGTCGCCCTCGACGATGAAGATTTCGGACTTCGCCGGGTCGCGTTCCTGGCAGTCGGCCAGCTTGCCGGGCAGCGAGGTGACGCCGAGCGAGGTCTTGCGGGTGATGTCGCGTGCCTTGCGCGCGGCCTCGCGCGCCGCAGCGGCCTGGATCACCTTGTCGACGACCACCTTGCCCTCGGTCGGATGCTCTTCGAGCCACGTGCCGAGCGCTTCGTTGACCAGCCCTTCGACCACGGGACGGACTTCCGACGAGACCAGCTTGTCCTTGGTCTGCGACGAGAATTTCGGGTCGGGAACCTTGACCGACAGCACCGCTGTCAGGCCCTCGCGGCAATCGTCGCCGATCAGCGAGACCTTTTCCTTCTTGGTCAGGCCCGAGGATTCGCCGTAGCCGGTGATCTGGCGGGTCAGCGCGCCGCGAAAACCAGCCAGATGGGTGCCGCCATCGCGCTGCGGGATGTTGTTGGTGAAGGCCAGCACATTCTCGTGGTAGCTGTCGTTCCACCACATCGCCACTTCGACGGTGATGCCGTCGCGTTCGGCCCTAATGGCGATCGGCTTGTCGATCAGCGGTTTCTTGACGCGGTCGAGATATTTGACGAACTCTTCCAGGCCCCCGTCATAATGCAGTTCATGCCTCACGACGTCGGCATGACGGGCATCTGTCAGCACGATGCGCACGCCGGAGTTCAAGAAGGCGAGTTCGCGCAGCCGGTGCTCCAGCGTGCCGAAGTCGAACTCCACCATGGTAAAGGTTTCGGCGGATGGAAAGAAGGTGATCTCGCTGCCGCTGCGACCCTCATTGGTGCCCGGGCGCTTGTCCTGCTCGTAGCTGCCGGTCGCCTTCAGCGGCGCGTCGGCATCGCCGTGGGTAAAGCTCATTTCGAAGATCTGGCCGTTGCGGCGGATCTTGAGCTTCAACCAGGCCGACAGCGCGTTGACCACCGAGACGCCGACGCCATGCAGACCGCCAGACACCTTGTAGGAGTTCTGGTCGAACTTTCCGCCTGCGTGCAGCTGCGTCATGATCACTTCGGCCGCCGATATGCCCTCGCTGGGGTGAATGTCGGTCGGAATGCCACGGCCATTGTCGATAACCGTCACCGAGCCATCGGGATTGAGCGTCACCGAAACCAGGTCGGCATGGCCCGCCAGCGCCTCGTCGATGGCGTTGTCGACCACCTCGTAGACCATGTGATGCAGGCCCGAGCCGTCATCGGTGTCGCCGATATACATGCCCGGCCGCTTGCGGACAGCATCCAACCCCTTCAAAACCTTGATGGAATCGGCGCCGTATTCGGCTTCAGCGCCGTTGGCATTCTCGGTCTGGTCGCTCATGAAAACCTGTTGTCTAGATGCCGCTATTATAGCGCGAAAAATCGGCCCCGAATCGCGCTTCTGATATCGATTAGATATAGGCGCTAAAGGCGGTTTTTCCAAGGTTTGCAGGCATTTCCCGGGAGATTGAGCCGGCTGTCCACATAGGCCTCTCGCCGCGCTCTATTCGCCTTGGGCAACGCGGTCCCTGAGAGACTTGATCACCAACTTTAGCCGCAGCGACAGCCCGCCCGCTCCGGTCAAGTTCCAGCGTCATGTCGAGCGCCTGGGAAAGCACCGCCGGCGCGAGCAAGCCGGGTTGAGAGCGGCTCTTTCAGGCTGCGCGCATTGGCTTCAACGCCTCGCTCCAGCGCAACAGTTCGTCCAGCATGGTCTTGGTCCCGCCCCGCACCTGCTCGCTGGCATCGAAGGCGCCATTCTCATCGAGCAGTTTCTGGTACAATGGCAGCGCGACGCCTTCCGGGATCGGCATGATCCCGACCGAGGTCAGCAGCGGCTTCAGCGCCTGCGCCGCGCGCAGGCCGCCGGAGACACCGCCATAGCTGAAGATGGCGGCGGGCTTGTATTTCCATTCGCGGGCGAGATAGTCGATCGCGTTGACGATTGCCGGTGCCGCGAAATAATTGTATTCCGGCGCCACGAAGACAAAGGCGTCTGCGGCGTCGACCGCCTTCGACCAGGCCTTGGTGTGGTCGTTCTGATAGTTGCCGAACCTTGGATGGTGCGGCTCGTCCAGCACCGGCAGGCTGAACGCGGCGATGTCGGTCAGCACCGGCTCGAATTTTCCATGCTCGCGCACGAACGTCTCCAGCCACTCGGCAAAAACCGGGCCGGCGCGGCCGGGCCGTGTGCTGCCGATGATGATGTTCAACTGCTGCTTCAAGACAGGCTCCTTTGTCGGGCGGTATCCGTTGGTGACTGTCACTACGGCAGAGCGTTCCAGCGGACAAGGTCGGAGCCCTGACGGAACGGTCACGATCGGATGAACGGACTGCATGCCCTGGCGTTCCTTCCGCCATGGTCCGCCCTGCCGTTCGGCCACATGGACGCCCGCTGTGCCAGCCACTACATTGATGGGAATAGCGGAGCACTTCATGGATACTCAGCCCGCCCCCTTTGTTCCTCCCGCTCCGAAGCCGCGCACATCGCCGCCTTCGACGCTGGAGATGATCCGCATCGTCTATCGCAATCCGCTCGAACTCTGGGGCGAGCCCACCTACAACGAACCCTGGATTTCGGCCAAGGGGGCCGGCGGACCGCTGGTCATCGCCAATGATCCCGGCCTAATTCGCCATGTGCTGGTCGACAACGCCAAGAACTACAAGATGGCGACGGTGCGCCAGAAGATCCTGCGGCCGATCCTGCGTGATGGCCTGCTGACCGCCGAGGGCGAGGTGTGGAAGCGGTCGCGCAAGGCGATGGCGCCGGTGTTCACGCCGCGCCACATTTTCGGCTTCGCACAGCCAATGCTGAAGCGGACGCTGGAGTTCGTGACCCGTTACGAGGCGGGCGGCACGTCCGATATCGCCCATGACATGACGCTGCTCACCTACGACATCCTGGCCGAGACGCTGTTTTCCGGCGAGATCGCAGGCGAGCCGGGCAGTTTCGAAAACGAGATCGACCGCCTGTTCGAGACCATGGGCCGCGTCGATCCGCTCGACCTGTTGCGCGCGCCCGACTGGCTGCCGCGGCTGACCCGCATCCGCGGCCGCAAGACGATGGCCTATTTCCGCAAGATCGTGACCGACACGGTCAAGATGCGCGAAGAGAAGTTCAGGCGCCACCCCGACGCCGTGCCTCAGGATTTCCTGACGCTGCTGCTCGAGGCCGAAGGCCCCGACGGACTGACGCGCCCGGAAGTCGAGGACAACATCATCACCTTCATCGGCGCCGGCCACGAGACCACGGCGCGCGCGCTCGGCTGGACGCTTTATTGCCTGGCCGAATCGCCCTGGGAGCGCGACCGCGTCGAACAGGAGATCGACCAGGTGCTGGCGCGCGAGCCCGATCCGACGAAGTGGCTCGACGCCATGCCGCTGACACGCGCCGCCTTCGACGAGGCGCTTCGGCTCTACCCGCCGGCGCCGTCGATCAACCGCGAGCCGATCGTGCCGGAAATGTGGAAGGATCTCTATATCCCCAAACACGCGGCCGTGCTGGTGATGCCGTGGGTCGTCCACCGCCACAGGAAGCTGTGGGATCGGCCCGACGCCTTCCTGCCCGAACGCTTCCACCCGGGAAACCGTGAAAAGATCGACCGCTTCCAGTATCTGCCCTTCGGCGCGGGCCCGCGTGTGTGCATCGGCGCCAGCTTCGCCATGCAGGAGGCGATCATCGCGCTCGCCATCCTTTTGTCACGCTTCCGCTTCGATGCGACCGCTGAGACAAAACCCTGGCCGGTGCAGAAATTGACCACGCAGCCGCAAGGCGGTCTGCCAATGCGGATCACGCCTCGCTAGGCATGCCGATATTCAGGTGATGCCGGCCTGCGAACGACGGCTTCCTGTGCTTCCCCGTTCTACTGCGTCGCAGTAGAACTGTGCTCACGTACTTTAAGTACGGTCCGCTCCGGCCTTCGCCGGCCGAAGCCCTCATAAGTGTCTCCGCTCTATGAAGGCTACGGTCGGCGTAGGCCGGTTCTCGGAAGCCACCACTCGGCCTGACCTGAATCTCAGCACGCCTTGCGGCTGTTGCGCCCGCTCACACCGCGGGCTTGCGCTGCTGGAACTGGCCGGCGGCGCGGAAGCGCCAGAGGTAGCTGGGCAGGATCGTCGCGATCGATTGCGGCTGAATGCCGAGCCCCGCCAGTGTCCGGTTGGCCTTGGCGGCTTCGTCCGAAACGATGTTGTGCTCACGCAGCAGCATCACCTGGTCCTTGGTCAGCATCGGGTTGGGCAGCAGGCCGAGGATCGAGGCCTGGATGTTGGCCACCCACCACGGCACCGGTACCAGCAGGCGCTTGCGCTCGACCACGGTGAGCATTTCCTGCATGCACTCCTTGAAGCTGAGCACGTTGGGGCCGCCAAGCTCGTAGACCTGGCCGCCATCGACCTTATCGTCGACCGAACGCGCAACAGCTTCAGCAACGTCGCCGACATAGACCGGCTGGAACTTGGTCTGGCCGCCGCCGATCAGCGGCAGCACCGGCGAATAACGCGCCATGTTGGCGAAGCGGTTGAAGAACGCGTCCTCCGGCCCGAAATTGATCGATGGCCGGAAAATGACGGCGTCCGCGATCGTCTCCAGAACGGCCTTCTCGCCCAGCGCCTTGGTGCGCGCATAATCCGATTTGGAGTCCAGATCGGCGCCGAGCGCCGAAATATGGGTGAGGCCGGCACCGACCGCGCGCGCGGCCTCGGCGATGGCGCGAGCACCGAATTCGTGCACGGCGGAGAATTTCTGCCTGCCGCTCTCATGCAGCACGGCGACGAGATTGACGACGTGGTCGGCGCCCTGCACGGCGCGGTCGACCGACCAGCGTACGCGCACATTGGCCTGCACCGGCTGGATCTGACCGACATTGCCGAGCGGCTGCAAATGGCCGGCAAGATCGGGCCGCCGGCAGGCGACCCTGATGCGATAGCCGCGCTTGGCAAGCGCCCGCACGACATGACGGCCGACAAAGCCCGACCCGCCAAAAACGACGACGAGCTTTGGGGTCTGCAGGATTTCGGTCATGGCGGGCTCCGGCGCGCGTTGCAGATGGCTTGGCTGAGCCGTTTCATAGTCCGTTTTGCGCCAAAGGCAAAGGGTGACGCGTCGTCGCCTCATCCTTGTTTTTTGAGCAATTCCAGGAAAAGTGTGAAGCGGTTTTTTCGCGAGAAGCGCATGGCGCTTTCATCATTGTTTGGCGTCATGAATGACAAACGCAGAAAACCCCGCCGAAGCGGGGTTTCCCGGGTGAAGCTCGTGTCGAAACCAGGGTCCGACGAGGCGGCCTGACCTGAGACGGTATCAGCGTGGCGTGAAGCAAGTACGCCCGCCCCAGCCCTGAACGCATCCGACAGAAGACACCGACCGGGCAACCCGACCCGGACAGCCATGTGTCGTAGGGACGCGCGGAAAGGTTCACCGACGCGCGGAAGACTTGGTCGAGCTCTTCAGGCCGAATAGCGCTCGGCGAATTCGGAGATGCGCTGGATCACCGCCTTGGGCGCGGTGATGCCGCGCGCCTGCGCCTTCTCGACCGCTTCGGCCCGGGCGCGGCCGGGCACATGCACGCCATAGCGCCGGCGCAGCCGGTCGAGCTGGTCTTTCATGCGCTGCTCGAAATCCGGATCGAGCAGCTTGGGCTCGACCGCGAGCACGAACAGGCCGGTTCCCGGACTGTCGGGACCGCCGCTGAACCACGGCGCGTCGAGCGACCAGTTGGCGCCCGACAGGCCGGCCGCCAGCACTTCGACCATCAGCGCGATGTTGGCGCCGCGCTGGCCGCCAAAGGCAAGCATGGCGCCCTTCATGGCGGCGGCCGGGTCGGTTGTCGAATTGCCGCTCGCGTCCAGCGCCCAGCCTTCGGGGATTTTCTTGCCGTCTTCCGCGGCCTTGCGGATGTTGACGAAGGCGGTCGCGCTCGACGACTGGTCGATGACCAGCGGCGGGCCATCGGCGGCGGGCGCGGCGAACGACATCGGATTGGTGCAATAGACCGGCTTGACTGAGCCCGAACCGGCCAGGACGGCTGGACCGTTGGTGGCGGCGAAGGACACCAGCCCCTGCGCGGCCAGCCGGCCGGTGAAGTAGCCGAGCGCCCCGCACGTATAGGCGTTCTTCTGCGAGAAGATGGCGACGCCGAACAGTCTCGCCGCCTTGGCTAGGTCGTCGATGGTGCGGTCGAAGCCGGTATGCGCCAGCCCACGGCGCGCGTCCGAGAGATAGATGGCCAGCGCCGGCCGCGTAATCACCGGATCGGCATTGCCGTCGATGCGGCCGGCCTCGAGCGCTTCGAGGTAATCGATGAAATGCGACAGCCCGACGGCGGCAAGTCCTTCTGCCTCGGCCGCGATGATCGAGGCGGTGAGCGATTGCGCCGCTTCCTCATTGGCGCCGGCGCCAAGTGCCGCCATCCGGCACAGTCCTGTTGCCTGGTCGAGAGTGAGTTGCATTGTGCATGCCTTCAGTGTGTGGTCGTTAGTGAGCAGTGCGTAGCGAGTAGTGAAAGGGCTGGCCAGCCGGTCACCACTCGCTACTCACTGCTCACTGAACTTACCCGATCTTGACCGGGATCCGCGCCTCGATCCGGCTGAAGGCGAAGACCAGAATGCCGGTGATCGCCATATAGATCAACGCCAGGAGCAGCAAGGGCTCGTAGGTGAGATAGGTGTCCTGCCGCACCTTGGACGAGACGGCGAAGATGTCGATGACGCTGATGGTCGCCACCAGCGGCGTCGATTTCAGCTGCAGTACGGTCTCGCCGGTCAGTGTCGGCAGCGCCCGGTAGAAGGCCTGCGGCAGCCAGATGCGGCGGAAGATCTTCCAGCGGCTCATGCCGAAGGCGCGGGCGGCTTCCAACTGCCCCTTGGGCACGCCAGCGAAGGCGCCGCGCATCACTTCGCCCTCGTAACCGGCGAAGGACAAGGTCAGCGCCAGTACGCCGTATGGCCACGCCTGCCTGAGATAGGGCCACATCCACGATTCGCGAATCCACGGATATTGCGGGAACAGCGAACCCAGCCCGTAATAGAGCAGCCATAGCTGCAGCAGCAGCGGCGTACCGCGGATGATGGTGCAGAAGACTTTCGCCGGCGCCGCGACCCAGATCGAGCCGGCCGCCTGCGCCAGCCCGACCGGCACGGCGATCGTGAAGCCGAGCGCGCAGGTGACGGCCAGGATCCACAGGGCACGCCAGATGCCCATCAGGCCCATTTCCCAATATTGCGGCAGCCAGTCCCAGCGCATGAAGTAGGCGGCCGACGCCACCAGCCCCAGCGCGATTAGGATCAGCACGATGCGATGCGGCTGCAGCCAGAGCGAAGCGCGCGCCGCCGTGTCGATGACGGCTGTTTCGCTGGTCATCAGCGTGCCTCCTTGATGGAAGGCATGCCGCGCCGCGCCCATTTCTCGGCTCGGCCAAGCAGGAAGTTCGAAACCAGCGTCACGCAGAGATAGAGCACGCCGGCGGCGAGGAAGAAAACCAGATAGGCCTTGGTGACGCCTGCCGCCTGTCGTGTCGCCAGCGTCAGTTCGAAGAAGCCGACGACGGCCAGCAGCGCGGTGTCCTTGGTGGCGATCAGCCACAGATTGGCGAGACCCGGAATGGCGAAAGGCAGCATCGCCGGCAGAGTGATACGCCGCAACAGAAGGCCGGGAGACATGCCGAAGGCGCGGGCGGCTTCGATCTGGCCCTGCGGAATGGCGAGGATCGCGCCGCGGATGACTTCCGTCGAATAGGCGCCCTGGACGAAGCCGAGCACGGCAATGCCTGCCACCAGGCCGCTTATGTCGACACGCTGGTAACCCATCGCGGCCAGCACCTGGTTTATCAGGTCGGTGCCGGCATAGTAGAGCAGCAGGATCAGCACCAGTTCCGGCACGGCGCGCACCACCGTGGTGTAGACCGCGAAGAGGTCGCGTACCACGGGCCCGCCGTAAAGCTTGCCATAGGCACCCCAGGTTCCAATCAGCAAACCGACTATGGTGGCGCCGACGGCGATCTCGAGCGAATGCAAGAGCCCGAGCAAAAGCGTCCCGCCCCAGCCGACGGGCGCCGGCGAGAGAAGTTCGACGATGCCGGCCGCGGAGGCCGGGAGAAAGGATTCGATCAGCGTCGCCCCCGGATTGCGGGCTCGATCCGCCGACACAAGCGGCCGGCGGCAAGCGTGCGTGGACTGGCTAGCTGGAGGACGGGGGCGTCAGCGCCCCGTCCTCCAGCCCATGCGAGGGTCGTCAGTTCGACTGCGGGGCGCCGCCGTAAATGTCGAAATCGAAGTATTTCTTCGAGATTTCGTCATATTTGCCGTTCGCGCGGATCGCCTTGATGCCGGCGTTGATCTTCTCTTTCAGATCGGTGTCTTCCTTGCGCACGCCGGCGCCGACGCCCGGTCCGAGCACTTCGTCGTCAGGGGCCACCATGCCCTTGAGATCGCAGCAGGCCTTGCCCTGGTCGGTCTTGAGGAACTCCTTGAGCGCGATGGAATCGGCCTGCACCGCGTCGAGGCGGCCGGCGGCAAGGTCGTTGTTGGCTTCGTCCTGCGTCTGGTATTCCTTGATTTCGGAGGCTGTGCTGCCAAAATGCTTCTTGGCGTAGACGGCATGCACGGTCGACACCTGGACGCCGACAACCTTGCCCTTGAGGTCCTCCGGCGTGGCGCCGAACTTCTGGTCCTTCGGGCCGATGATCGCGGTCGGCGTGTTGTAGTACTTGTCGGAGAAGTCGATGGTCTTCTTGCGTTCGTTGGTGATCGACATCGACGAGACGATGAGGTCGATCTTCTTGGTCGTCAGCGCCGGGATGATGCCGTCCCAGGCGACAGGGGTGATGACGCAGTCGAGCTTTTCCTCGGCGCAAACGGCGTCGATGAAGTCGATCTCCCAGCCGACCCACTTGCCCGAAGCATCGGGCGAGGTGAAGGGCGCGTAGGGTTCGGCGGCAACGCCGATCTTGACCGGATCGGCCTTGGCCACGCCCATGGCGGCGGCGCCGAGCAGCAGCGCCGCGGCGAATGTCTTCAGAACAGTCTTCATTTTCAGAACTCCCAGTTTGTTGTTGGTTCCCGTTTTTCTTCCGTCCCGGCCGTTCCCTAGCCGATGTTGCGGATGAACTGCTTGAGCCTTTCGGATTTGGGCGCGCCGAAGATCTCCTCCGGCGGGCCTTCCTCCTCGACCAGCCCGTTGTAGAGGTAGACGACGTGGGTCGCGACCTCGCGGGCGAATTTCATTTCGTGGGTGACCAGCACCATGGTGCGGCCTTCGCGTGCCAGATCGCCGATCACCTTCAGCACTTCGCCGACCAGTTCGGGATCGAGGGCCGAGGTCGGTTCGTCGAACAGCATGACGCGCGGATTGATGGCGAGCGCGCGAGCGATCGCGGCGCGCTGCTGCTGCCCACCGGAGAGATAGGCCGGATAGACATCGCGCTTCTCGGCGAGCCCGACGCGTGCCAGCAGCTTTTCGGCCTGGGCGACAGCCTCGTCGCGCTTGACGCCCAGCACGTGCACGGGAACCTCGATGACGTTTTCGATCAGCGTCATATGGCTCCACAGGTTGAAGTTCTGGAACACCATGCCGAGCTTGGAGCGGATGCGTTCGATCTGCCTGCGGTCGGCCGGAATGGTGTGGCCGTGGCTGTCCGCCTTGAGCTTGATCTCCTCGCCATTGACCCGGATGATGCCGCTGGTCGGGTTTTCCAGGCAGTTGATGCAGCGCAGCAGCGTTGATTTGCCCGAGCCCGAGCCGCCGATGATGGCGATGACCTCGCCGTCACGCGCCGACAGCGATACGCCCTTCAGCACATGCAGTTGACCGAATTTCTTGTGCAGGTTCTCGACATGGATGGCTTCTGCGGCGCCGTCCTGCGCCTCGCCGGATGGGACTTTGGCAGCTACCACAGCGCTCACCAAATGGCCTCCATGGGACCGACGGCAGTTCGTCGAACGTCTATCCGGCTAATCAACATAACACTGTACTGCCCCGCTCCAGACTTCAAGCATGGACCCAACAGAGCGAGCCCGTCAATCCCGCTCATTACGGCACTTGCGGGCTTGTTGTGCAAGTGTATAAATAGCCTTTCATGAAATTTTCTGGATTTTTTTCAGCTTAAAAAGGGCATCGATGAGCGTTTTCGGATCACAGTCCATGGCGGCGCCGCTGCGGCGCGTGCTGATGCGGTCGGCGGCCAACGCCATGCGTGACGCCGACCGGGCCGCCTGGCACTATGGCTCGGGATTCAACCCGGCGAAAGCAGCCTCGCAGCACGCGGTCCTTGCTGAACTGGTTGCCGCTTCCGGCGCCGAGATCGAATGGATCGAGGACAAGGCCGACGGACTTTCGGATTCGGTGTTCACGCACGACCCCTCGCTGATGACCGACCGCGGCGCGCTGATCCTGTCCATGGGTAAGCCGTTGCGCGCCAGCGAGCCCTCGCTGCATGAGGAAACCTACAGAAGACTGGGCATTCCGATCCTTGGCCGCGTCGAGGCTCCTGGCCAGGTCGAAGGCGGTGACTGTGTATGGGTGGATGCCCGCACGCTGGCGATCGGGCGCGGTGTCCGCTCCAACCAGGAAGGCATCCAGCAGGTCTCCAATCTGCTAACGCCGCTGGGCATCTCCGTCTACGGCTTTGATCTGCCGCTGTGGCAGGGCGAAGAGGCGTGCCTGCATCTGATGTCTGTGATCAGCCCGCTGGCCGACGACCTAGCGCTGGTCTATTCGCCGCTTTTACCGGCGCCGTTCTATCAGACGCTGAAGGCGCGCGGCATCCGGCTGGTCGAAGGCGACGCCGAAGAATTCGCCGCTTCCAACGGCCTCAGCCTGAACGTGTTGCCGACCAGCCCGCTCAACGTCATTGCCGTCGCGGGCTTTCCCAGGACCAAGGCCGCCATGGAAGCCGCCGGCTGCACGGTCGAAATCTTCGAGGCGGATGCACTCTGCATCGCCTGCGAAGGCGGGCCGACATGTCTGACGCGACCGATCCTGCGCCAATGAATGCGCGCCGTAAGTTCCGTCGCGAGGGCGAGGAGCGGCGGCGGCAGGATCTGATCGAAGCGACTCTCGACAGTGTGGCGGAACATGGCCTGCAAGGCGCCAGCCTGCGCACCATCGCATTGCGTGCCGGCGTCACCGCCGGGCTGATCCGGCACTATTTCCCGGGCAAGGAAGAATTGCTGCAGGAAGCCTATACGGCGTTGGTCGGCCGCATGACCGAGCAGGCGAAAGCGGCGTTGGTCATGGATGATGCCTCGCCGCGCCAGCGACTTGCGGCTTTCGTCACCGCCAATCTCAACGCGCCGATCATCGACGCGCGGGTGTTTTCGCTCTGGGCAACCTTCATCGGCCGCGCCGGTGCGGATCCTGCCCTGGCCCGTGCCCACCGCGAAGGCTACCTTGGCTTTCGCAACGAGGTGGAAGCGGTTGTGGCCGAAGTGCTCGCCGCCGAACAGCACAAGCCGGACGCAAACGAGCTGCGCCACCATGCCATCGCGATCAATGCGATCATCGACGGGCTCTGGATCGAAGGCTGCCTGGCCGGCGAGATGTTCTCGCCCGGCGAACTGGCGGCGATTGGCATCAAGGCTGTCGAGGCCGAGCTCGGCCTCGCGCCGCTGGAGCAATTCCAGGAAAAATGAGAAGCGGTTTTCCCGGGAATAGCGCGTTGCGCTTTCCCTTGGGAATTGCGTAAGCAACAAAGAGACAGAGGGGAGAAAACCAATGACCACCATCGGCGAAGCGTTGATTTCGCTACTCGAGGCCCATGGCGTCGACATCGTCTTCGGCATCCCCGGCGTCCACACGGTCGAGCTCTATCGCGGCCTGGCGAGATCGAAGATCCGCCACGTCACGCCGCGCCACGAACAGGGCGCCGGCTTTATGGCTGACGGCTATGCCCGCGCCAGCGGCAGGCCGGGCGTCGCCTTCGTCATCACCGGGCCGGGGCTGACCAACACCATCACCGCCATGGGCCAGGCACGCGCCGATTCAGTGCCGATGCTGGTGATCTCCGGCGTCAATGCCACCGACACGCTCGGCAAGGGGCTCGGCTTCCTGCATGAATTGCCCGATCAGCGCGGCATGATGGAGAAGGTGGCGCTGTTGTCGGAGCGCATCACCGAGGCTGCAGAACTGCCGGGCGCGCTCGCCCGTGCCTTCGCGTTGTTTTCTTCCGCGCGTCCAGGACCGGTGCACATCGAAATTCCGACCGACGTCATGGTGAAGCCTGCCGACGGTCTTGCGGCTGCGCTGAGCAATGCCGCCCCGCCTGCTCCGGAAGCTGGGGCAATTGCCGAGGCGGCAAAGCTGATCAAGGTAGCGCGCCGTCCGTTGATCCTTGCCGGTGGCGGCGCCAGGAAGGCGGAAGCCCCGCTGCGGCGCCTCGCCGAAAGGCTGGGCGCTCCGGTCGTCGAGACCACCAACGCACGCGGTTTGCTGCACCGCCATCCGCTCTGCGTACCGGCAAGTCCGAGCCTGAAGGCGGTCCGCGCGCTGATGGCCGAGGCCGATCTGGTGATCGCCGCCGGCACCGAATTCGGCCCAACCGACTATGACGGCTATGGCGACGGCGGCTTCGTGCTGCCTTCGAACCTGATCCGTATCGACATCGGCGCCGACCAGCTTGCGCGGCGCCCGGTGACGGTCGCCATCCAGGCCGATTGCGCCGACGCGATCGAGGCCCTGCTTGCGGCGATCGATCCTGGCTACAGCGCCGGAGAAGACGGCCATGGCCGCGCCGCGGCGGGGCGAAAGGCCGCCTTTGCCGAGTTGAGCCCGGCCTATGCGGCGCAGGTGCATGCCGTGGAAATAATCCGCGATGCATTGCCCGGCGCCATCATCGTCGGCGACTCGACCCAGCCGATTTACGCCGCCAACCTCTATTACGACCACGACCGGCCTGGCGGCTGGTTCAATGCGGCGACCGGCTTCGGCGCGCTGGGCTATGGTCCTCCGGCGGCGATCGGCGCGGCACTCGCCATGCCCGATGCACCGGTTGTCTGCCTGACCGGCGACGGCGGCTTCCAGTTCACCTTGCCGGAGATAGCCGTAGCGCTGGATTCCGAGGCGCCCGTAATCTTCGTCGTCTGGAACAACAGGGGCTATCGCGAGATCGAGACCTCGATGCTCGATGTCGGCGTGGAACCTGTCGGCGTGTCGCCGGCGCCGCCTGATTTCTGTAAGCTGGCCGAAGCCTATGGCATTGGCGCCGAAAGACTGGCCGACATCGGCGCCTTGCCACAGGCGCTGAAGCACGCCCGGGCAACGGGCCTGCCGCGCGTCATCGAAATCACGATCGTTTGAATCGTCCGAGCCAGCCTCGGTCCCTCGTCCGGAAGCGGACCATTCGCCGGCTTGGTTTTTGCAAAGACATGAGCCGCTTCCGGGTGGTTTCGCTATTCGACGGCGTCCTGACGCATGCAAAGACGTGACGGCTGCCATGTCGAGATATCGGTTGAGTGATCGACCGAAAGGCGCGACGCTTCGCGTCGGCGCGGCAAATCAACGACAAAAGTCATAAAGATGACAGGAACGGTCCAGGATGACGGAAACACTTGAAGGCAGGCATATCGTGGTGACCGGTGGAACCGGCGCGCTCGGTGGGGCGGTGGTCGGCAGACTGCTGGAGCAGGGCGCGATCTGCCATGTGCCGAACGCGCACGCCGCCGCACCTTCACACTTTCCCTTCACCACGCATGATAATGTCAAACTGGCGCACAATGTCGACCTGTCGGACTCCGCCAAGGTCGAAGCCTTCTATTCTCTGGTTCCTGCCTTGTGGGGATCGATCCATCTGGCGGGCGGCTTTGCCATGGCGCCGGTGGAAAAGATCGAATCGGCGTCCTTTGCCGAGATGATGGATACCAACGCCCGCACCGCCTTCCTGTGCAGCCGCGCGGCTATCCGCTCGATGCTGGCGTCGGGCTCTGCCGGCCGCATCGTCAATGTCACCGCGCGCGCCGGGCTCGACCCCAGGCGCGGCGCCGGGATGGTCGCCTACACCGCCAGCAAGGCGGCGGTGGCCGCCATGACGGTGGCAATGGCGGAAGAGCTCAAGGCCAACGGCATCCTGGTCAATGCCGTGGCCCCCTCGACGCTCGACACGCCGGCCAACCGCGCCGATATGCCGGATGCCGATTTCACCAAGTGGGTCAGCCTCGAAGCGGCGGCCGAGGCCATCGCCTATCTCGCCTCGCCCACCAACCGGGCAATGAGCGGAACGCTGGTGCCGCTCTACGGCAGGGCCTGAGCTTCAAGAGCATTCGCCAAAGAAAAACCCCGCCGGAGCGATCCGGCGGGGTTTGTTTTTGAGCTATATGAGGGGCTTAGCTGCCCTGCTTCTTCAGCGCGGCACCCAGGATATCGCCCAGCGAAGCGCCGGAGTCGGTCGAGCCGTACTGGGCGACCGCTTCCTTCTCTTCGGCGATTTCCAGCGCCTTGATCGAGACCTGCAGCTTGCGGGTCTTCTTGTCGAAGGCGATGACGCGGGCGTCGACCTTCTGGCCGACGGTGAAGCGCTCGGGGCGCTGCTCGTCGCGATCGCGGCTGAGGTCGGAGCGCTTGATGAAGGTCTCGATGCCGCTGTCGACCAGCCGCACTTCCAGACCGCCATCCTTGACGCCGATGACTTCGCAGGTGACGACCGCGTTCTTGCGCAGTTCGCCTGACGTCGCGGCTTCACCGACCGTATCCTTGGCCAGCTGCTTGATGCCGAGCGAGATGCGCTCCTTGTCGATGTCGACGTCGAGCACCTGCGCCTTGACCATGTCGCCGCGATTGTACTCTTCGATGACCTGCTCGCCCGGACGGGTCCAGTCGAGGTCGGAGAGGTGGACCATGCCGTCCACGTCGCCTTCGAGGCCGATGAACAGGCCGAACTCGGTCTTGTTCTTGACCTCGCCCTCGACCTGGCTGCCGACCGGATGGCTCATGGCGAAAGCCTGCCAAGGATTCTCGAGCGTCTGCTTGAGGCCGAGCGAAATGCGGCGCTTGGCCGGATCGACCTCGAGTACCACCACGTCGACTTCCTGCGTCGTCGACAGGATCTTGCCGGGATGCACGTTCTTCTTCGTCCACGACATTTCCGAAACGTGGATGAGACCCTCGATGCCCGGCTCCAGCTCGACGAACGCGCCGTAGTCGGTGATGTTGGTGACGGTGCCCTTGATCTTCTTGCCGATCGGGAACTTGGTGCCGATCTCGGACCACGGATCGCTCTCGAGCTGCTTCATGCCGAGCGAGATGCGGTGGGTTTCCTGGTTGATGCGGATGATCTGCACCTTGACCGTCTGACCGATGTTGAGGATTTCGGTCGGATGGTTGACGCGGCGCCATGCCATGTCGGTGACATGCAGCAGGCCGTCGATACCGCCGAGGTCGACGAACGCACCGTAATCGGTGATGTTCTTGACGACGCCTTCGACAACCTGGCCTTCTTCGAGGTTCTGCACGATTTCCGAACGCTGTTCGGCGCGGCTCTCCTCGAGCACGGTACGGCGCGACACCACGATGTTGCCGCGGCGGCGATCCATCTTGAGGATCTCGAAGGGCTGCGGGTTGTGCATCAGCGGGGAAACGTCGCGGATCGGGCGAATATCGACCTGGCTGCGCGGCA
This sequence comes from Mesorhizobium sp. B3-2-1, assembly GCF_006439515.1. NCBI lineage: Bacteria > Pseudomonadati > Pseudomonadota > Alphaproteobacteria > Hyphomicrobiales > Phyllobacteriaceae > Mesorhizobium > Mesorhizobium sp. B3-2-1. The sequence goes on from NZ_VFTI01000020.1 coordinate 35,069, forward strand.
GGAAGGCCACGGCGCCGTCGAGGTCGACGGTGAAGCCGCCCTTGACCTGGTTGAAGATGACGCCTTCGACGCGCTCACCCTTGGTGAACTTCTCTTCGAGACGGACCCAGCTCTCTTCGCGGCGGGCCTTCTCGCGCGAAAGCATCGCTTCGCCAAGCGCGTTCTCGATGCGCTCGACATAGACTTCGACGGTATCACCGACCTTGAGGGTGGTGTCCTTGCCCTTGACGCCGAATTCCTTCAGCGGCACGCGGCCTTCGACCTTGAGGCCGACGTCGATGATGGCCATGTCCTTTTCGATCGCGGTGATCGTGCCCTTGACGACCTGACCTTCGCCAGAGTGGCCGGTGGTGAATGATTCTTCGAGCAGGCTCGCGAAATCATCGCGAGTGGGATTTGCAGCTGACATTGTTTCTCCTGGAGTGCCCCGCATCTCGAGCGGGACGGGCGCCGTGGGTTAGCGTTGCGTTGGCCTGCCGGCGTTCCGGGCTAAAAAGCCCTGGGCCGCTCTTAAGCGGCAATTCCGGCGCATGAAGAATGCTGGCAGGCTGGTTCGTGCCCGATATGGGTATTTTCTTCGCCTCCGGCAATCGGAAGCAGCATGAAAACCCGGATCAGGCCTTGTTTCTCTTGGCCAGCACGTCGTCGATGACAGACATGGCCGCGAGAAACGCGGCTTCTATAGCCATTTCGCTGGTATCAAGCAAGTGCGCGTCGGCGGCCGGCTTCAACGGCGAGTCCGCCCGGCCCATGTCGCGCTCGTCGCGGCGTTGGATGTCGGCGAGGATTTCGGCGAAATCGGCGGTGCCGCCGATGCTTTCGATCTCGGCCAGCCGGCGCTTCGCACGCACCTCGGCGCTTGCCGTCACATAGAGTTTTATGTCGGCGTCGGGGCAGACGACGGTGCCGATGTCGCGGCCGTCAAGCACCGCGCCCGGCGGCGTCCTGGCGAAGTCGCGCTGCTTTTCGACCAGGATGCGCCGCACGGTCGGGAAAACCGCGACCTTCGAAGCCGCTTCGCCGACCGCATGCGCCGACAGCACGGTACGGTCGAGCTTTGCCAGGTCGACTTGGCGCGCCGCGGTCTCGGCCGCCGAGACGTTGTCGAGCGGCAAGCCAAGCCGCAACAATGCGTGGGCGACGGCGCGATAGGTGAGGCCGGTGTCGAGCAGGTTCAGCCGGTAATGGTCGGCAAGGCGCCGGGCCAGGGTGCCCTTGCCGGCACCGGCGGGTCCGTCGATGGCGATGGTGAAGGACTGGGTCATGAACGACAACAAGCCGAGAACCGGCGTCAATGCAATATGCCACCAGCGGTTCGAACGAGTCAGCGCTACTGCTGAGCAGGCTGCGAATTTGTTCTAAAAACAGAAAATACCAAGCCCAATATATGCCCGAAAAAATACACGCTGAGGATCGCGTAGCCACCCATCACCAGCAATAAGGCGCTTGAGTCAAGATAGGCTCGGACTGGCTCAAGTATCCAGCCGAAATGCAGGCCATATGAACAACCAATGGCTCCGCACGAAGAAGCCATGCTTGGTATGGTCAGTCCGATCCATAGGGCTGAGGTCAAACCAAGGCGCACCCATGAATAATTTCGATCTTTCATAGCCTTGGCAACGGACATCGCCTTCGCAATCGTCAAGACCGCACCGGCTATTATCATCGAGACCAGAATAGTCATGGCTATCTCCAATACTCGTTTGAGCTTGAAGGGCCAACCCTTAAAGAACGATTGAGTTGATAGCCAAATTTGACGGCACTGTGAGTTTAGGAAATCTCCGCGCCAAGCCCCTTCATCAGCCCCATGAACTCCGGAAAGCTCGTCGCGATCATCGCCTGGTCATCGATCGTCACCGGCTTTTCCGTCGCCAGTCCCATCACCAGAAAGCTCATGGCGATGCGGTGGTCGAGATGCGTCTGCACGGTCGTATCCAGGCCGTTGGGATGGCCTCCCAGGCCCTTGCCGCCGGGTTTGCCGCGCACGGCGAGCGAAGCTTCGCCCTCGGTGCAGTCGACGCCGTTGAGCTTCAGCCCGTTGGCCACCGCCGACAGCCGGTCGGATTCCTTCACCCGCAGCTCTTCCAGCCCTTGCATCAGCGTCTCGCCCTCGGCGAAGCTCGCGGCAACGGCCAGCACCGGATACTCGTCGATCATCGACGGCGCCCGCTCCGGCGGCACGGTGACGCCTTTCAGCTCGGAGTAACGCACGCGTAGGTCGGCGACATCCTCGCCGCCGGCATTGCGCGGATTCAAGACGTCGATCTGGCCGCCCATCTCCTGCAGCGTGAGAAGCAGGCCGGTGCGGGTCGGGTTCATCAGCACGTTCTCGATCGTGATGTCCGAGCCCGGCACGATCAGCGCCGCCACCAGCGGAAAACCGGCCGAGGAAGGGTCACCCGGCACCGCGATGGTCTGGCCGGTGAGCTTGCCCTGGCCTTCGATGAAGATGTGGCGCACGCCGCGTTCGTCGGTTTCGACCGACAGATTGGCGCCAAAGCCTTTCAGCATCTTTTCGGTATGGTCGCGCGTCATGACAGGCTCGATCACCGTGGTGATGCCCGGCGTGTTGAGGCCGGCCAGCAGTACCGCCGACTTCACCTGCGCCGACGCCATCGGCACGCGGTAGGTGATCGGGGCGGCGTGCTTCGGGCCATGCAGCGTGATCGGCATGCGGTCGCCGGGCGTGGCCTTCAGCACCTGCACGCCCATCTGGCGCAAGGGTTCCAGCACGCGGCCCATCGGCCGGCCGGACAGCGAAGCATCGCCGATGAAGGTCGTTTCCATGTCGTAAGTGCCGACGAGGCCCATGGTCAGCCGCGAGCCGGTGCCGGCATTGCCGAAGTCGAGCGGGCCTTCCGGCTGCAGCAGCGCGCCGTTGCCGGTGCCGCGGATCACCCATTCGGCGCCGTGCTTCTCTATATGCGCGCCCATCGCCTTCATGGCCGCGCCCGTGCGCATCACGTCCTCGCCCTCGAGCAGGCCGGTGATGCGGGTTTCGCCGGAGGCGAGCCCCCCGAACATGAAGGAGCGGTGCGAGATCGACTTGTCGCCCGGCACGCGGGCGGTGCCGGAAAGGGCTGGTGACTTGCGGGCGGTGGCCGGCTTGGCAGCGGCGGCGTGAGACATGGAATTTCCCTGGACGGAATGCCGGCTGACCGGCGCTTTTCATTTGTTGCGGCGGTCTCGTATCACGGCGAGGCGAAATGGTCATCCCCATGCTCGTCACTTGGCGCGAGGCCTTTCAGTGCTTGGTTTTGTGACGCCGGCTTTTCGCTTTGACAGCGCTGCAAACTGTGGTTAAGGGGACCACTCTTTTATCGACGAGGCTTGCCGTGGCAAAAACCGAACTTGGCACAAAACGCATCGACCCGGAAACGGGCCGGAAATTCTACGACCTGAACAAAGACCCGATCGTCTCGCCCTATACGGGCAAGACCTATCCGCGCTCCTATTTCGAGGAAGGCAAGATCGCCGCCGTCGAGGAGGAGGAGGAAGTGGCCGAGAAGGAAGTGGACGCCGAGGACGAAGAGGGCGTCGAGGTCGTCTCGCTCGAAGAGGCGGAAGACGATACCAAGAGCGACGATCTTCCCGATCTCGGTGATGACGAGGATGATGTCGATCTCGGCGACGACGAGGACGATACGTTCCTTGCCGACGAAGAGGAAGAAGAAGACGACGTTTCCGACATGATCGGCGTCGGCGACGACGACGACGAGGTCTGACAAGGTCTCGAACGCAAGCGTTTGCCGGCTTTCACGGCCTGTGAAGAAAAAGCCGGCGATGAAGGCTTGATATCTGGGAAAGGCGGGGTTAGAAGCCGCCTGCACTAACGGCGCGGTCTTCCAACCCGCGCCGATCTCTCGCCGGAAACGGCGCCGGCTGACTGCCGGGAGTGGGGCCATAGCTCAGTTGGGAGAGCGCTTGAATGGCATTCAAGAGGTCGTCGGTTCGATTCCGATTGGCTCCACCAAACAGTCTTCTAAGCCCATGTAACGCTTAGATATTAGCAAATTCAACGCCTTACACCTCCCGTGTGCATCACTTTAGTGATACAACTCGGAGCATGAAAGACGTGGCCGATACCCATCTGCAATGCCGCAAAGGCACTTGGTACTACCGACGCGCAGTACCGAAGCACCTCGTGCAGGCGATGGGTCGATCCATGATTTTCCACTCGCTGCACACGACGGAGAAAAAGAAAGCCAAGAAGCTTCGCGAAGTCGAGGACGTGACATGGAGCGCGAAATTCGCGTCCCTCGAAACCGGGGAACCGCAACCCATCATCCAGCTGTCGGAGGCGGCCCTCGGAGACCAGGAACTGCTTGAACTCGTTCGAGCCTACGTCGCAAGCAATTCACGGCAATTCGAGGAGCGAGAGACCACGATCCCATCCACCACTGCAGAACGGAAAGATGCGGTCGAAAACATCGAACGGGATATCTCGATCTTGTGCGACCCTGACGATTTTCGTGCCGATGAGTGGATCGGTGCGATTGGTGGAAAGGTGCTCACTGAGGCCGGACAAGACCCAAAGTCGGTGTCGACCGCAACCAACGCTCGCCTTTCGGAGGTGGTACGGCGCGGACTGCTCGAACTCAGCCGCCGCAGGTTGGCGCGCTACCAGAACGACTTCGGCGAGAATTTTTTCGACAACGCGTTTGATCCTGCCCGCCCCAAGCCAGTTCGTTTCGCAAAGTTGGCTGATCAATATCAGACGATGCAGATCGAAGAGGCGGAGGCCAACGGCATGTCGACCAAATGGGTGGACAAGATTAAAGCACAGGTCACGCTCGTGCGTGAGCTGATTGGCGACGACACTCTCGTGTCCAGCATTGACTACGATCTGTGCTTACGCGCCCGAAGCCTTTTAGCGAGAACGCCCAGCAACCGGACGAAGCATTACCCAGGACTTGGACTTGAAGCAGCCATCAAGAAGGGAGGGGACGAGGGCAAACCCATGCTATCTCCTATTACGCAAGCGACGTATTTGGACACGCTGCGAGGCATCCTGCGGTTGGCTGAGCTGAAGCGGCTTTTGCCGCATAATCCTGCCGAGACCTTGCGCCCGCTCAAGCGCGATGCCGAGCGGGCGGAAGACAAGCGACCACCATTCACACTCGACCAGATCAAGGCATTTTTCGGCAGTTCCTTTTATATGAGCTGCGCCCCGGACGCTCCGGTGCCCTATGCCAAGCCGGACCGCGAATGGCGCTATTGGCTGCCGTTGCTCAGCTTGTTCATGGGCATGCGCCCGAACGAAATATGTCAAATGCTCCCATCCGACGTGAAATGTTCGATTAAGGGCGCGTGGTATGTCGACGTGATCGCGTCGGCAGATGACGATGACGCCGGACTGGACCAGCCCGCAAAGACCCTAAAAACAGCGGCAAGCCGAAGGAAAATACCAATTCATCCCGAGCTGATAGCGCTGGGCTTTGTCGATCTTGCCAAAGCCAAGCAGAAAGCTAAGGCAGAGCGTTTATTCAGCGGCCTGAAAAAGGACGTGTACGGTAATTGGGCGTCCTATTCGCTGAAGCGTTTCCGCGACACCTTCCTAAAGGGAGCGATTAGCGTTGGCCCGAAACAGACATTTTACAGCTTTAGGCACAGTTTTCGCGATGCCTTGCGCCGAAGCGAAGCTGGGCCCGACACCTTGAAGGCTCTCGGGGGATGGAGCCAAGGCACGGTGACAAGCGACAACTACGGCGACAAATCCGATCCAGATCTTCATGTCGACGCGATGGCCAAGGTTTCATATCCGGGCCTGGATTTGACCTATCTGCGCCCCGCGAAGCTGATTGTCTAGCAAAGTCAGCCAGTTATGTAGCCTGTTAAACTAGCGCGTGTCGAAGACCTGGTTGCAAACTCCGACCGGCTCATGACAGCGCTATTGCTGAGCCTAAGGATCGCGTCTTACGGTGCCGGAAACTACCGCAAGCCACCAGGACGATCAATGGAAACGCAACCTCAAATCATGAGGACGAACGAAGCCGCGCGCTATGTCGGCATTTCGCCCTCGACACTTTCCAAAATGAGATTGCGCGGCGAGGGTCCTCCGCACGCCAAGATCGGGAAGCGCATTGTCGTCTACGATAAGGACGACCTCGCCGAATGGCTGGGCTCAATGCGCCGCCTATCGACGGTCCGCTAATTACACAACTGTGACAGCGTTAGCGATGAATTAGGCAAGAAAAAGCGATGAGCGGACATTCGACGCCACTCGGAGATAACAGTCGGGCACCGGTTCCTGTCTTTCCCACAAACCTGGTTTCCATTGAGGAATTGGCAGCAATGCTTGGCGTCTCGGTTCGCACGATCCGGCGATATCAGGCAGCTGGATTGACCCCGTCCCGGATCCGGCGCAGTCGCCAATTGCTGTACAAGCACGCTGATGCAGAAGCATGGGTCGTTTCGACGGCGGCTCACCGGAAGATCAGCAGAACCGCTCCTCCCACTGGTGGGTGCGCAAATGACTAATCCGAAGACGAAATATGCGTTGGACGAGCCGGGCGCGTTTAAGTTCTGGGCGCTGCAGGAAAAGGACGCCATGACGCTCCTGAAGGAAATCCGCTTCCGCTGGCGGGGATCGTCCGCCCGCGTCCCCGGCAAGTCCGGTAAGTGGGTGGCATATCCTCATCGCACGTGGCGCATATGGATGGGCAACATCTCTGAGAGCAAACTGGAGCGCTCGCTCAAAAAACTGGTGGAGGCCGGGCTGATCGAACGGGAACGCCATCGGCTTGCAGGAACCACAGTCTGCGCGTTCCTACGGCCCACAGCCCTCGCCCTGGGATTTGTCGGCACCGCTGCCGATCTGACACGCCTTCAAGGCGCGCAAACAACCGGTCAAAAATTGGGAAATGACGGAACCGTTGATGGAACGGCTGCGGGAACGATTGGTGGAAAGGTTGACGGAGCGCCTGACGGAATTGGTGACGGAACCGATCACACTTCCCTTCCTTCCACTCCTACCAAGTCATCTACTTCTACCTTTCTTCAGGCAACAAAAGGGAAGGGAAAGGCCGGGAAGACAATTCAAAAAGGGAAAACTCTGAAGGGGAAAGGCCTGCTCGATGCCACAGCCGCAAAGACGCCCGAACCTCAAGGCTCATCGGTGGCCACTGAGAACGTTGAAATGGACGAACTGGTAGCTGCACATAAGGCAAAACAGTTCGATAATTCCTTGGCAAAATTTCCCAAGAAATCGGGACCGCATCAGAAATGCGTCAGGCATCCGTCGGAGATGTATCCCGGATGGCCATCTTGGTCATTGCAGAAGAAGATCGAGAAGCACGCTCTGTACGAACTCTACGTCGCTAACTGGTACAATGGGAAAAGTGGCAAATCGAAAAGCGCCGACTGGAGCGACGAGGATGCGGCAGCGTGGGATGTCACTGCCAAAGCGCTTTCTTTGTCGCTTGAGGATGGGACTGACGATCCGCCTTTGCCCAAAAATATCTTTTTCAAGAAAGCCAAGTATTAGACCGGCGTAGGTTGTAGTCTTCGTGCCGCAAATCGTCACTTGGGACAGGCCCCGGGACACGAGCAGTTAGGCCTAGCCAAGGGGGTTGGGGAAGCGCCTTTGAAGCGAATACCTTGCGATTTTCAATAGCTTAGGGAAGCGGCTTTCCTCGGTGGGGTTGTCGCGCGTGGGTGTGAAAGATTGCGTGGTGCGCAACGAATGCCCTTTCAACCATAGGCTCTTGTCGCAGGCTTTCTTGTGGGAGACATTTTCTTGTCTCTGCCATCCTCGAAGGCAGTAATTTTACACTAGGAGTAACGTGGGCTACGCTGCGAAGGAGGATCTCCGGGGGGAGGCAGTGGCTCTAGAACTTGTTCCGTGTCCGGCCTGCGACAAACCTCTTTCACCCAAAGCGGTGGCTTGTCCAAACTGCGGCCATCCGCTGTTGGCAGCAAGGGACCAGGCTCGACAGTTGGCGACAGAGATCGGGCCATTTGTCCATGGCACCAAAAAAAATAGCCGTGGATTGCCAACACCTTCTGGGCTCCGCGCAAATCGCATTAATCCTCGCGCCACCGAGCCTAGAAGAGGCTGGCCGAGGTTGGCCAAAACTTCCCTGCTACTGTCCTGTCTCGTAGTTGTCTTTTTTGCAGCGTTTGCGGCAACGCACTTATTTATCAATTGGCGGAACGGGAAGAGCGTAAGCGGTCAGGTTGAAATGGATACGTTGGATAGGGTTCAAGAACCAAACCCTCTGAACTCACCGCAAAAGCCCGCGAGTGTTCCACAACTCTCGGAAGGCAAAGTGCAAGTAGGTGGTGACTGGGCGATTATCTGCCCCCACTCAACAGAAGACATCAATCTCACATTGCTACTAGCCAGCGACGGGAAGGCGCAACAAGCGCGGAAGTTCGATTGTTGGAAGGTGGACCACGGCGAGACCTTGATAATTCTTGATGTAGCTGGAGAATACGCATACGTCGCGACAACTAAGTTTTTAATTTCCAAAGGGTGGACATTGTCGAAATGGCTTGGCCCAACAGACCCGGTCACTGATCTATATGACCTAATGAACCAGCAAAAAGCTCTTCAAAGCAGGTGATCGGCGTTATAACATTGTTTTGCGATGTTAAGGATCTATAATATTTAGTGGGACGCAAGTTCTCAGGTCTCCCCTTGAACCCTCAAGGAGGAAGACAATGAACGGTCCCGATATCCTTGCCAGCCTACGAGACGAGCTTACACAGCAGCTGCTTCACCACGAACCGCCAGGCCCCGATCCTCTCGACGGCATTTCGCCCTGGGTGGCCATGGCGCTGCTTCAAAAAGCGATACGGCGCGGGCATCGACAATTCGCATTGCAGGCCGCCGCCACGCTGCTTCGGCAGTCTCATGATGGGTTCTGGCGGCGTTGTGCTGTCACCGCGTTCGAAGATGTCGGCGTCGCGGACCTGGACACTATCAGTCTCGTAGTCGCCGCTCTCGCGGGGAAAACCTTCCGAGCCAAGGTCGGTGGAGACTGGGCCGTCGGCAGCTTTATCGTAGAGCGGTTGGTAGACGCGCGGAAATGCCGGAGCGCTGACGATCTGCTCATGCTTTCCGAGCGGCACCCCGCATATGAACATCTTCGGTTAGGGCTTACGTATAGGACGATCTCCGAACTGCTCGGGATCGTCAGGAGCGACGCTCCGTTGCCCAAGCGTGCACTGGCCCTGTGGTATGGTCTGGGAACGGATCGTTGCCGGTCGCCTCACCTGCGGTCGCGCAAGGGCTCGCCCCAAATTGTCTTCGATGATCTTTGCGAAGCAGGTCATCCCCACACCTTGGTCGAGATTGCGCGGGAGGGTTTTCGCAGAACTGGGCAGGTCTTGTGCTCGCTGGTCGTTCTGCTGGCGTCACTGAAGCCCGAGCAGCCGACGGTGATTGAGGATGACGATTTTCCTCCCGAAATCATGTGCGGTCCGCTGCCGAGTTGGGCGCTGGACGTTTATTCCCGCGAAGGGCAGCGTGCGCTGAAACAGTTTCTTGGGCGCGACTGTGACACGGCACACTGGGTTCGAAGTCATGTCCCGCCTGCGCAGCGCATCAAGTTTATCGGCGATATCCTGTTTGCAGTCGAGGGCGAGCGATTGCGGAACCACTATCGGTGGCCCGTGGCGGACGAACTACGGCGATCTTGGGAGATCGAATGTCAGGGTCCGTATTGTCCAAACGCCACCGAAATCATCTCACTGCTTCGCGCCGATATCTCGCTCCTGAACGAGGAGCGCCAACATGTCTAAGAACCGTCTAACTCGTGATAATCTCCTCTTATCGCGATCTAAAACTGACGAACTTGATCTCAACGACAGCCAACCGCCGGGAGGGCAAAAGCGTCCCGGACCTTGTGAAATTAACTTCACACAGAAGTTGTCGGAAAAGGTCGCCGGATACGTCGAGCGGGGACTGGCAGTAAATACCAAGCGCGCCTACGCAGCCGATCTAGCTGATTTCGAGGCCTGGGGCGCGACCATTCCGGCTAATGACCTCACAGTTGCTAGTTATCTGGCCGAACATGCTGAGACATTGAGCGTGGCAACTCTGGTTCGCAGGCTCGCAACCATATCCAAGGCGCATGCGGCGAAGGGCCTACCTAGCCCGACCGCGTCAGAGCTGGTCCGCGCTACGATCCGAGGCATCAAACGCACTCGTGGCACCGCGCAAGCCGAGGCAAAGCCATTGCTGCGCGATGACCTTTTTCTAGTTCTTGAGCGAATGGGCGATGAGCCAAAGAGCATAAGGGACCGGGCTTTATTGTTGATCGGCTTTGCTGGCGGCTTTCGGCGATCCGAGTTGGTCGGCCTTGATGTTAAAGATATCGAACGAGCGCGGCAGGGATTGATTGTCCATCTTCGTCGCTCGAAAACTGATCAGCTGGCTGAGGGTAGAAAGATAGGCATTCCCTTCGGTCGAACTCGCTGGTGTCCAGTTGGTGCGCTAGATCAGTGGCTATCGTTAACTTCCGCTGAGGCCGGTCCGCTTTTCCGGTGCATCAATCGACACGGGCGCATCAGCGACCAACGCCTTTCCGGTGAGGCCGTCGCGCTGGTCCTAAAGGAAGGGTTGGTTGCAGCGGGGATCGATCCCGCTGGTTATTCCGGCCACAGCCTTCGCGCGGGCTTTGTGACCAGCGCGGCGATGGCGGGGGCATCAACATGGAAGATCAGGGCTCAGACGGGCCACGCTTCCGACGCGATGCTCGCCCGATACGTGCGCGATAGCGACATGTTCACAAGCAATGCGGCAGGAGCCATCCTCTAGCTAGGTGAAGTGGGAGGCTTCTGAGCTCAAATCCACCCGATGACATTCAAACCGTTCTGTTTCGCTTGCTTGCGCCGGGTCGGGGTGCAAGACAAGACAGTCGATCATGACATGTCGGCTCAGTTCACGTTGAATATCGCAGAACTGAGCCCACCTAGAAGCGCGGCGACCAACGGTCCACTTGGCCCAAAACTGCAATGGGGCAACTATGAAGTTGCGGGTGGTAGCAAGAGCGTGCGTGCATCGCCCTTTCGCCATTGCCTCACTGCTGATAGCCTCAAGATTGTCACGAACGACAGCCGCGTAGGCGAGCAATTCTATAAGTGCGATGACAGGGCTCTCGTTGCTGCGCCCGACCTTCAGCTCGACCAGACCGAAGGCCCCGTCGCATATCCCGATGAGATCTATCTTCCCAATTCCAGCATCTGAACGCTCGGCCTTCAGGGGGAATTGGTAGTCAATGAGCTGTAGCAGGTTCCCGTCAGGAAGGTGCAACTCCCCCTGTTGGCAGAGCCGTCTCGCGAGCCACTCTTCCGCCCGGTTTGATGCGTCCTGAGTTCGGGCTATGCCGGAGTGAGAAACAAAATATGGCCGCTTTCGGAAAGGCCCCCGCTGCAAGTCGTAGGCGCTCTTGAGCTGGGCCGCGTTCAAGCCTTCGGCAATGTCACTCGATCCGCGCGCTAGGCGGAGGTGATCAAGCAGCGTGGTAGGAATTTCTTCTACATCGGTCATAGGGCGTCCGCCGTGGACAATTTCTGGGACCATAGCATGACAGCTCGGTGCTGACCTCCTTCCGACTGGAGGAGTGTCCTGTAGACGGAATCTTGCGTTCAGTGCAGAAGCTTGTGATCATCGAACTAAGAGGGTCAGCGTGACTTCTCTAGATTGGTCAAGTGATTGAGCAATTCCGCTACAGTTGGCGGCTTGTCCTTTCGCCGCTCCTTAACCCACCGGACAACGTCTTCAAAGGACTGACCCCAAAGTTCGTATCCATACTTCCTCCTGCATGTAAGGGGTGCTTTGGCCGGATCGAGGCACTCGTCCAAGAAGCGCATTATTTCGTCCCCCGTCAGGCACCAACGTTTGGTGTCATCGACTGAAAGCGAAGGACAACACAACAGTGGCCGCACCCGAACACCGCCCTCTGTCACTCCCTCTCGCCCGACGTCATATCTCGCATCGTCTTCTAGAAGCGGCAGGAATTGACGTGTCACGGTAGCAACTTGGTCATCAGAAAAAACGCCCGCCCAGTGCAGCGCATCCTCTACGCTTTCAGGCTTTCGAGTGGACTTATTGAAGCCCCTGTTGCTACTTTTAACCTCGCATAAGATGACATCGGTCAGGCCATGCTTCAGTCCTAGGAACTCAGGCGCTGCGACGCCACGGGCCTCTTGGGCATGAAACGGATGCCGGACTGCGAGCCAATCGATCTCACCCTTGTTTTGACCCTTCCTTTCCGAATGTAGGATGAGGCCGGTGACGAAATATCCACCAAGCCGTAAATAGAGCGCCGCGAGCGCTTCATAGACTTCGTCGTACTGCATGGCCCCTGGCCTAGCCATGCTCACGGCTCACCGATTGAAATTTCATCTTTGCACCCGCCACGTTATTGAGCAGTCAGTCCGGAAGGCATCGTTGCATCCCCGTCGCAGACTTCCTTTTTGACGGCATCACGTGCTGCCGCTGTGCCTTGGTGATGCGCATGGCCTGGTATTAACACAGGCAATCGAGGGAGCGGCAAGTTGGTGCACCACGACGGCGCGCCTCGCCGAGGACCTTACTCGTTGTTTGAATCCCCAGTCCCGCCGGTAGCGGAAGAAACGCCGGTTGTGTTTGCCGCCGCAGAAATCTCAGCCTTGCGGTTGGCGGACCTTTCTCTTAGTCCGGCCTCTTTAGCAGGTGGAAGATCGAGTCTCACAGATATCTCCACTGTATCGGTCAAGCCGAAAACCGTGCTGGCCTCTGCGCGGCTCCCGCTGTGCCCCCTGGACTGACGGGGCGTGCCGTTCTTCCAAAGCGTCATGTCGCCACCGTTGTAGATCGTGACCGAGACAAGATCTCCGGTCGCATGCTCGATCCCCCAGACGTTGGATTTGATCAGACCCTTCCATTCTTTCGAACCAATTTTTGGCTGCTTCATTCTTTCCCCCAAGGGCATCGACCGAGGCCGATCAAAAAGCAGCAAAGCCAGGTCGCCGCAAGACCTTACGAATCTATATCCCACGCACTCCATCCACGGCGCTGTCGCCATCGAGCGCTTACGACATCGGAAGATGGGCGTACCCACCAACCAATCATGGACGATAGTCCTGACCAGTTCCGAGGACTATCGCTTGGACGACTACGTCCGGACTCGAGCACCCGGCGCGCCCATCGTCCAGTGACCAAAAACTACATTGCAGGCCGCGGATGAAAAAGGATCGCACCAAGAACCTCCCGTACTTCATGGTTCCATTCCTCGCGAGCCGAAATGGAACCTACGCCTGACCTAGCAGGATGGGCAACGGTTGTCACTTCACAGCGGGCCATAGCGGATGCGCCCGCAACCAACCAGCTGTTGATGGCCCTAAGTGGATTGCCCAGACCTATTGACCCAAGAGCCACCGCGTGATTCACATGGCGCGCCTATAGGTGCATATAGTCGGAGGGGTGATGCTGTCCACGGCTGAGGTAGCTGCGAGAGCCGGCGTCCATCGCGACACTCTGCTTAGATGGCTGCGAGAAAACAAGGTCGCCGAACCGCAACGGGACCGCCATGGATGGCGAGCCTTTACGGAGAGTGAGGCTGCAAATATTGCAGCGTATGCAGGCAATCAATCCGACACGTCACCAGAGGAACTGAGGTCGCTCCCAGGCCTCGAGCGCTTGGATTGGGATTTTGTCGGCGCTCGAACTGCATACCTGACCCATGGCCTCCACCCCTACCCCGCCAAATTCATTCCCCAAATCCCGAATGCCTTGATCCAAGAGCTGTCGTCTGTCGGAGAGACAGTGGCCGACATATTCTGCGGAAGCGGGACTACCCTGCTTGAGGCCCTGCAACTCAAGCGCAACGCCGTTGGTGTCGACGCCAACCCCCTGGCAGTCCTTATCAGCAAGGCTAAAACGACTGCGCTCAACCTTGAAGAGATGACAGAGGTGTCCCGACACCGGGCTGCTTGTGCGCGCTTGCATGAGGCGATAACGCCCGACGCTAGTGATCTTTTTTACAACGGCTTGCCCTTCCGCTCCGCCGGCTGGCGACCAGACCCAGAAATGTGTGAGTTCTGGTTTTACCCGCATGTTGTCGAGGAGCTTGCCGAGTTGAGCAACATGATCTCCGCCTTGCACGGGGACGCGTTGCGGACGCTTTGTCAGGTCTGCCTCTCGGCAATCATAGTGTCGGTCTCTCTGCAAGATTCGGACACCCGGTATGTTCGGAGGGAGAAGGCCATCGAACCAGGAGATACCGTCCGGCGCTACGTTGCGCAGTTGGACAATGCACTGGTTGCTGTAGGCGAGCTAGGCGACATTTTAGAAAGTCGTTTTTCTTGCTCGTTGTTCGAAGGGGACATCCTTAGCTCGCCTTCAACGGAGCAGTTCGACCTTGTCGTTACATCTCCACCGTATCCCAACGCTTTCAGCTATCACCTGTATCATCGTACGCGGCTGCTTTGGCTGCAACATGATCAACAGGCGTTCAAGCGGGTCGAAATTGGAAGCCATAGAAAATATAGCTCCAAGGGCGCAGACCGAGCGACGGAGGCCACGTTCAAATCGGAGTTCGAACGGATTTTTGTATGGCTCAGGGCGAGGCTGAAAGATCGCAAGTTCGCCTGCTTTGTAATTGGCAACTCAACACTCGACGGTCGCCTGATAGACAACGCTGACCTCATCTCTGACGCTGGAGCTTCCGTTGGATTCCGAGAGGTGAAGCGGATCCAACGGACGATTGCAGCCACTCGAAAAGCGTTCAATCCTAAGATTGGGAAGATCAAAACGGAAAACGTATTGATCCTCCAGAAAGTGTAGCGCCAATGACCTTGTCGTGTCGGATCAAGGGCCACATCCAGCCGTTCGAGAGGGTGCTTGCCCTGGAGGAACTTAAGGTCCTATCGGAAGGCAGTATCCACCCCCTGAATGGAGATGAAGCGACGGCAACGCTCTTCTCCGTTTCCGGACGCACGAGCGCCGGACTGCTAAGGGACAGCCTCGCATACTGGCACGCCGTAGGCGATCAGGACAAAGACCTCACCAGCCAGCTTCGATTTGAAGCGACTTCTGTCGTCGCACGCAACGGATTGGCGATCCATGACATGCCCGCCCGGGTCCGCGAATTGGTCCCCCAGAAGATTCCAAGCAAGCGCACCCTAAGATACGCAACTCACGGGCTTCACGAGTATCGAGGGAAATTCTTTCCGCAGTTGGTCCGCTCACTTATCAACATAGCCCGTGTACCGACAGATGGCATTTTAGTTGATCCGATGTGCGGTAGCGGAACGACCCTGGTTGAAGGAAGAATCTCAGGACGTGCCAGCTTTGGGTTGGACATGAACCCGCTGTCCGCATTCATTTCGAAGGTCAAATGCAAGACCTTAGAGTTCGCCCCGACAGCCTTGATTGCCGCCTACGACAAACTCCACCAAGCGCTTACAACCGGGACGTCTCAAGCCAAATGGGGCCATTCTGACTCGCTGCCCGCGAAGGATCAGGCATACCTGGAAAGATGGTTTTCGCCCGTCGTTCTCGGTGAACTGGATCGGATTCATGGCGCTATCGGTACGCTCGATAGACTGGACATTCGTGAATTTTTCCTACTGAGCCTCAGCAACATCATCAGGAGAGTATCCTGGCAGAAAACGGACGATCTAAGGGTTCGTCGCGAAATAAAGGAGTTCGAGCAGGGAGAGGTGACCGCCGAATTTCTTGGAGAAATTCTGGCCAGCACAAAGCTTGTTGTTGGGTTCCTGGTCGAACGTGGTTCTTCGCAGTTGGGCAATTTTGATGTAAGGGAATCGGACGCGCGGAATGCCAGCCGTCAGTTCCCAGACCTGGTCGGTCGTGTCGATGCCATAATCACCTCGCCTCCATATGCGACGGCGCTGCCCTACTTGGATACCGACCGGTTAAGCCTTATTTACCTTGGCCTCCTGCCGCGTGATAAGCATCGTGGCCTTGATACCCGTATGATAGGGAATCGAGAGATCTCAGAGGCTATTAGGCAACGTTACCTTGCGGCTTACGAAAGTGGCGGCGGCAGCCTTCCCTCTCAGACCCGCGAGTTGGTCGACCGTGTCGCCCAATTGAACGAAAGCTCGAACGTTGGTTTCCGCCGTCGAAATATGGCGGCCCTTCTCTCCAAGTACTTTTTCGATATGAAGGCGGTCCTGGAGCAATCGCATTCGATGCTACGCCCGAACGGCACTATGTTCTTGGTGGTGGGTAACAATCAGACCACAGCCGGGGGCGAACTGGTGGAGATTCAGACTGCCGGCCATTTGCAGGCGATTGCAACTGAGGTTGGATTCAAGGCTCTGCCGCCCATAGGCATGGAAATGCTCGCATCGCGAGACATTTTCCGACGGAACGCGATGCCCTCCGAGCAGATTGTGAGACTTACAAAAGGTCAGTAGTAGCCAAAAAGCTTTGGCGAGTTTGGTGGCCTCTGAGTGCAGCGTGCAATGGTCGCGGGATATTGTGGAGTACCCTGCTGTACAATGGAGACATCGTAGTCGTATGACGAACCTGCAGCAGCCTTCTGCATTAGCAAGATGTCGTCGATGCTACCGGCGCTCCGAATAATTTCGCTCCTGATCCGGATGTCTTTCTTGTCAGGATTATACCAAATAGTCACAGGCGTGGTTGCGCCATTCATGCGAAGCCTCACGTGCCGGTCCATCTTCCCTCTGCCGTTTCTATCCAGTTTCCCCGCCCAATTTGGATCAGGCGTAAATCCCCGGGGCCAGTCCCAAAAGCTTGGATTGGCATCGCGAGCTGCGAGAGGAATAAAGATTTCGGGTGAACGACGCTGAGTTCCGCGTGTCGTCTGCCCGACCCCCACGTCAGTGTTCTTAAGCGTCATCACGAAGGTCTGGCCGAGACTTACAGGCTGCTGACTCGGCTGCGCACCTGAGCCGGTAGATGTTTGCGATCCAGCCTGGGCCGTGGCAGCTCCAGATAGGTTCGGAACCTGTGGTGCGCCCGGCGAGACGACAGCCCCGAAAATCGATGCGATTTCGTCCGTGGCCCCAGAACTCGGCGTACCAGAGGCTCCATTATTATTCGCTGCAGCAACGGCTTCCGGGATGACCAAGCCGAGATCGACCAGTCGTTCGAGCAGCGCGCTATCCAAGACCTTCGTCACTCCCGAGCGCTCGTCAGCCCAGGCGTCTAGCGCCGCCTCAATTGATCCCAGAATAGCGGCATCAGCGGTGACGGAGCGATCAAGGCTAAGCTTGATACCCGCCTCATAATTGGTGAAGAGCCCACCCTCCGTTAGGTTTCCAGACCCGACCACCGCCTCCGCTCTTGTGGCTGACTTGAAGAGATACACCTTTGGATGGAAGGTGAATCGGAGGCGGTTGTGCACGACAAGCACGCGCCCCGGGAAAGCCGTCGCATCGAGCAGCTCGCGCAGCCCTTCAGTGGTGGTTCCCTTGTGATCGATGCCCACAATCAGCTCAGCGCTGGACCTCGCACTGAAAGCGGCTAAGCCTGTTCTGATATGACGGGTTCCGGATCTTTTGACAAAAGCTACGGCACCCCGGAAGTGGGTCCAATCGCGGGCAAAGTTATCGATGAGAAAATTTCCAAGGCGAAACGCCGCTGTCGGCTGAGATATGAATTCCATGGGCAAATCATTTCGATGTGAGAATCAGCAGAGCGTAATTATAAACGCTTTCCTTCGGTTGAAACCACCTCGCCACCCGCCAGCAAAGGCTCGGCAACAGCAGCTTTTTGTCAGTATCCAATCCATCAGCCCATCTTGACCAAGGTCGGCCAGGGCGAAATCACCTCGCCTGTATGCGAACTTTGGGCGATTGGTTAATTTGACGGGCGACATACCGGCGCGCCAGGCTTCCGGCAATTAAACTGACTGTCTAGCTATCAGCGGCGATCCTACGCATACAAAACATAGAGGTGCCCTCGCGACGACATGTCCCCTCTGATATGCTCTGCGACTGGATTTGGGCCCGTCCAGCCTAGAGGCTGGCTCCAACAGCCTTAATTGAAAAATGATTTCAGGGGGAAGCATTGGGCAGGCGGTCGGAGATTGTCCTCGTGTGGTCAGCAGTAGCCACCGTGGTCCTGCTCGGAACCATGGTTTATCTTTTCGCGACTATGAACGAGCGCGAAGACGCTCGAAAAGGGAAGCAAGCCACCGAGTATTTTGAGCAGCAACGTGCCGAAGCGGAGGCGAAGGATGCCGCCGAGTTCGCGCAAGAGAATGCTCGGATCAGCTACGACACCGTCTATGCGGCAGAACGGTGCGGCTTTTCCAGGCCAGGAAAAATCTTCCCTGCAGCGCCCGAACCGTCGGGCTGTCAGGAATTTCGCGATAGCCCTCGTGGTAAGGAAGCCTTTCAGAAGAAAATCGAGAAAGAGACCCAGGATTTGGAGCGATCTCGGAACGAAGAGGCCAAGAGGAAAGCTCTTCTGGATCGGATCCAAAGTGGGACCTGCACAAGAGAGGACTGGAAAGCGTTTTGGGGAGTAGAACCAGCGCCCAATTGGAAGTGCGGATGACCAAGGAGAATACCTGTTAGATTGCCGGATGCTTGGGCCGAACATTGCGTCGGATCGTTGGACCCTGGTTCACGAGGCAACCAGCGGCCATGCGTAAGGAAAAAATCGACCGCACGCCGTCAGCATTTCCAGAACCGAACCGGGTTCTGGACGTGTCTGAGCTTAGGATTGGTCACCCGCTTCCCGCGTTCGCCGACATATAGCGACCAGATGTCATTGGGGGCTTCCTCCCCAACAAAGCCGATACGGTGGCTCTCTGAGCCATCGGCATATGGGATGTCGGGGAAGTTTTCGGGGGTCGCCTGCATCCATTTGTGCGGACGAAACGCGCCAACGACGACGCCCCGGACAACGGCCAGAACGTAGTCCGCCCTCTTCGCATGCTTTTCCGATATCCGCCAGCAGTAGCAGACTTGATTGTAGATGGCCCTTCGATCTGATCGGTCATCGAGCTTATTAACGTTGATCAGCATGAGCGCATGATCGGGGTCGGTAGGAAATTCGGGCAGCGCGTATTTGTCGATGAGCTCGATGTGGTTCATGGGGCCGCGATCACTGCTCGCATGACCGCCCTGGACGTTCGTTAGGCCCGCATAAGCGTCAATGATAGCGGCCTCGACTTCAAAGACTGCGTCGTTAGGGATCTCATGCCTATGGATCACATGAACCACCGAGAGGCCGGCATTCTTGATCGCTAGAATGCGATCCATTTTTGCACCAAGCGTCTGCTCGGTCTCGCTGGCCACGTCGAGAAGGCCCTCCGCATGGTCGAAGACGCGGTTGTTCCGACCCTTTCCGACATAGAAGGTTTCGCCATTACGGGGATCGATAAGCCTATAAACGTAGTTGCCAATCTTCTGGCAGACTTCCTCCGGAAAACGCTGATGCTGTGTCATGATCCCTCCAACACCTTGGTGTGTGACAGGGCTTCAGCCGTCGCGCAATAATAGCGAGCTATTCTGCTGACAGCCATCGTCAGCAGCTGTCGCGAATTAGTCTTCCCATTTCCGTTGGGACCCGTTCATTTCCGAAATAAAGGGGCGCGCGGCGCCTTGCACTCGATTTGCCCACAATTCATCCTAGAAAGCGGAACGCGGCTGTATGGCCGCCAAAATGGCCACAAAGATCTTGGCTGAATTTCGGGCCCAGTTCGAAATTGGCGGAGGACAAAGGAGCTCTATCGACTGAAAATTGGTGGGAATTTTGATGGCGGCCTCGTGCCGAGGAAGGCCAGATTTTCCACTGGATCATGGTACATTTCGGTGCTACAACTCCTGCACTTGGGAGATGACTAAGACATTGATACTGCTTATTTTTTGGTGAGGTTTGTTATTTTCCGATTGGCTCCACCAAACAGTCTCTGGGAGTTTTACGGAACCCCTTTGATTTCAAGGCTTTACTCTACAAATGTACCTCATCTGGCGTGACGTCTCCGGCTCGCGGTGACGTCGATTGCTTCGGTTGCGCATCTGGGATGCAACCCTCAATCAACAATTGGGGGGACGACCGCGTTCCTACGGTCACGGAACGTCGGCGTCGAACTCGATAGCAAATCCCGCATCGATCGCGCTTCGCGCTATGTGGTCGCCAAGTTCCCAATCCGTGAGCTCGCAAAGCGGAAATATCTTTCTCACGGCGCCGATAACCTCGGACAGCGAAACGCTGGGGCTGTCGACATTGTCGATCAGGTAGCGGACAATCGCCTGGCGAACGTCCGCGGGAGCAGTCCTTTGCGCAAGCGCGGGCATCTCCGGCCTATGAATGGAGCCGCGATGGTGAGCCATCCGGCCTGGCCGCGTCGAAAGCGACGGGCACCATGTGAGCGATGCAGGCCGCCGCCAGCATTTCCTCCAACTCGTGGTCGGTGGCGTTGCATGCCGGCATAAGTGTCCGGATGGCGCGGATTGCTTGTGCAATCGAGAGAAAGCGGGCCTTTCCCCTGGAAAGGACGTAGGCTTCGGCCGCTCCTTCCACCGTGATGGTGTGAAACGTGTTGGTCATCAAGAATGCCTCCCTGAAATCCAAGCCGATACTACTTTCGACCAACATGTGGAGGCCTTCAAGGCTATGTCCGATTCCGGACATTCAGCCGGAGGCGATGCCGAAGTGACGCTGTTCCTCCTCGCCATAGGCACCGTCCGTGAGTTTTATCATTCCGGTGCGGTCGACGATGGTGATCTCGCCGCGCCTGGCGTGGACCAGCCCTCGATATTCGAGCATCTGGAGAGCCGTGGTAACGCCGGGCCGTCGGGAACCAAGCATGGTCGCCAGAAATTCATGCGTCAGATAGATGATATCTCCATCAGCGCGATCGTTGACCATGAGCAACCAGCGGGCCAGCCGTTCCTCGATTTTCGAATGGCCATTGACCAGCGCCGTTCGCGACGACTGGATCAGGAATTCGTGGGCGTAGCGAAGCAGTGACGGGCGAAGGGTCTGGCTCCCGGCAATCGCGATGCGAAGAGGTTCAACCGGCAGGGACCAGCCGTCGCTGGCGACCTGGATATAGGTTTCATTGGGAGACCTGTCCTGGCCGAGGACGACCGCAATGCCCGTCATGCCGTCATAGCCGATCAGGCCGACTTCGCTTTGCCGCCCTCCGGTCATGGCGGCGACCACCGATGCGATACCCGTCTCGGGAAAATATACGTGCTCGATCGGCTGGTACGCGATCTCCAGCCGGGCTTTGATGGCCAGTTCGACGTGATGCATCGACGGCCGTAAACGCGCGAAATCCTCAGGTGTGAGGGTTTTCAAAACATGGTTGCGAAAGGTGGATTGAGGCATGGCTCTTCTCCCTATCGGGCAAGAGCACGTACCTCTCACTGTCGGCTGCATCCGGATTAAAGGGCGGCCGATGCTTGAGTCTACGCTCCACAGGCGGGCTTGGCAAACGATTGCGCCCGCGTCGGGCGACGCCACATGTGGCGAAGGCAGCCGACAAGACGGTCGAGCATCAGGGCACCGCCGGCCGGGACGCGCGCTGTCGATCCGACCATCGGTTATCCCCGGTGAAAGCTTACCCACAATTTACGACCATCGGTTACATCACTTCCTGTCTGATTCGCCCGGGACAGGAACACCATGAGCAAAGCCCTCACATCCTTCGCACTGGTCGCGGTGCTGACCGCCTTGCTCATGGCGCTGAGCCTGGCGGTGGCAAGGCACGGTTATCCCTATGGCGCGATCGGTGTGAGGCGGCTTGACGGTATCGCCGATGCCGGCACGTTCATTCCACTTGCCGCGGTCTATTTCTTCAGCGCCTTGCTGATGATGATCCTGCCGATCAGGGCAGCCAGCATTGTCTTGACGCACATCGCGGACGCTCTTTTCTGGACCGCGATCGTGCTGTTGGCGGCCATCATAGGTTTCCTCATCGCCAGATGGGCCTTTGGTCAGTGGGAGGTCTTGCGGGCAGTGCTGAACTGGCGCTTCCTGTTTGCGGCCGCGATCATCGGCTGCCATTTCGTCATGAACGTGCTGCGCCGCAACGTGCTGCTGCGCAGCCTGTTCTTCGTGATCTTTGCCGCCGCGACGCTGGCCTGCCTGTTTTGGTCATTTACGCTCTGAGCATGGTCACGGCCGGCGACTTCGATGATCAGGCAGCGATGTTGCCGGCAGCCATTTCCAACCACGTCCAGAAATAGGCAGCAAGACCGCGATCGACATGGATGCGCAGCTTGCTTTCACGGATGGCTACCGGCTGCGGGGAAGGGTTTTCTCGACGTAACGCGAGAAATCCTCGATATCCTGGGGCGAGGGCTCCCGGCCGGTGAAGCTGCGCAGATAGGCGGCAACATGCGTCAGGCGGCTGCTCATCGGCTCGTTGAGTTCGAGCGAATAGTAACCGATCTGCATGAAATAGAGCACCCGGGCGCGCACGAACGCGTCTTCCTCCTCATAGCCATGACGCATGAACATGCCGCGTATGGCATCGACTCGCTCCTCGTCGGCCTCGTCGAGCGCACGCCGGATGCTCGGGGCGCGGCGAGCCCATGCCCGGATCGCGAAATCCAGCCGGGGGTCGAACAGCTTTTCGTCCACCCAGCATTCGAAAATGCTCATCACCCCGCGTATGACCGTCGCGGAAGGGCGTTGGGCGCGCTCGACGATGAATCGGGTATTGGTCTGCCGCCAGTGGTCCAGCAACTGGTCGAGCAGGTCCTGGCGGCTCTTGAAATACCAGTAGAAGCTCGAGCGCGAGACGTCGAGCTGCTGGCCTAGCGTCAGCACGCGGACGCGTTCGACGCCGTCCGAGATCAGGGTTTCAAGCGCAAGCTTCAGCCAGTCTTCGCGCGTGGCCTTGATGTTGCCGGTGGCGCCGGCGCGCTGGATCGTCGTCTCGAGTGCTGCCATCTAGACGACGCATGACACGCCGCACGAGCCAAAGCAAGATTGTGGACATATCTGTACAGGGCAATTCGACCTTGACCCGGAGAGCTATCCACCGATGTTAGCTGGATTGGTCGTCGACGCGGCACAGTCGCCGCTGCAGCGAAAGCATGAGCGCAGGCCCGGGGACTTTTGTCGCGGCCTTCGAGCCCAGTGCGTGCTTTCCCGCAAGGCAATTGTCTGGCAAATACCACTTCAGACAGATGCCGCCGCGCGGCCAGCAGCCAGGGAAGGCAAGGACATGACAGCGTTTCGAAAGAACCTCATCGATGGCGAGTGGGTTGGCGATGCCGGCTCCCGCAACGTCAACCCCTCGGATACCGGCGATGTCGTCGGCGAATATGCCTCGGCGGGTGTCGAACAGGCGGGCCAGGCGATCGCGGCTGCCAAGGCGGCGTTTCCGGCATGGTCCCGCTCAGGCCCGCTGGCGCGCCACGCGGTGCTGAAGAAGGCGGCCGACGAGATCATGGCACGCAAGGACGAACTTGGCCGCAACCTGGCGCGGGAGGAAGGCAAGACGCTGGCCGAGGGCATTGGCGAGACCATCCGTGCCGCCCAGATATTCGATTTCTTTGCCGGCGAAACATTGCGCCTGTCGGGGGAAGTGGTGCCAAGCGTGCGGCCGGGCGTCGGCGTCGAGATCACGCGCGAAGCGGTCGGCGTGGTCGGCATCATCACGCCATGGAATTTCCCGATCGCCATTCCAGCTTGGAAGATCGCTCCGGCGCTTGCCCACGGCAACACCATCGTCTTCAAGCCGGCCGAACTCGTTCCCGAAAGCGCCTGGTCCATCGTCGACATCCTGCATCGCGCCGGCCTGCCCAAGGGCGTGCTGAACCTCGTCATGGGCAAGGGCTCGGTGGTCGGCCAGGCAATGCTCGACAGCCCCGACGTCAACGCCATCTCCTTCACCGGCTCGGTGGGAACCGGCAAGCGCGTCGCCGCGGCAAGTGTCGAGCACATGCGCAAGTTCCAGCTCGAAATGGGCGGCAAGAACCCGCTGGTCGTGCTCGACGATGCCGATCTCGCGGTCGCCGTCGATTGCGCGCTGAACGGTGCCTTCTTCTCGACGGGCCAGCGCTGCACGGCCTCGTCGCGTTTGATCGTCACCAACGGCATCCACGACCGTTTCGTCGACGCGCTCAAGGAGCGCATGGAAAAGCTGGTGATCGGCGATGCGCTCGATGCGCAGACCCAGATCGGCCCGGTGGTCGACGCGACCCAGCTCAAGCAGGACGAGGACTATATCGCCATCGGCGTCCGGGAAGGCGCCACGCTCGCCTTCGGCGGCGAACGGCTGGACCGCAAGACCCCGGGTTTCTATCTCAAGCCGGCGCTGCTGACCGGGGCCACCAACGCCATGCGCAGCTCGCGCGAGGAGATTTTCGGGCCCGTCGCCAGCGTCATCCGCGTCCAGGACTATGACGAAGCGCTGGCCGTCGCCAACGACACGCCCTTCGGCCTGACCTCGGGCATCTGCACCACCAGCCTCAAGCACGCCACGCATTTCAAGCGCAACTCCGAAGCCGGCATGGTGATGGTCAACCTGCCGACAGCGGGTGTGGACTTCCATGTTCCCTTTGGCGGGCGCAAGGGCTCGAGCTTCGGTCCGCGCGAGCAGGGCCGCTACGCCATGGAGTTCTACACTACGGTAAAGACCGCTTATACGTTCGCGGGATGAACTGGCGCGCCGGCTGACCGGCCGGCGAGCCGTCACCAGCAATCGGACCGGTGCAAGGGATGACATTGCAGGACCTGACCTGGCTCAACCCGCCGCCGCACCACGCCACCGAAGGTGATGCCGTGCGCGTGCGCACCGGCAAGGAGACCGATTTCTGGCGCGAGACTTTCTATGGTTTTTGGCGCGACAACGGCCACTTCCTGTCTCGGCAGGTCGAGGGCGACTTCACCGCGGAGGTCACCGTCAAGGGCGACTACAAGGTGCTTTACGACCAGGCCGGGCTGATGGTTCGGCTGAGCGAAACACACTGGATCAAGGCCGGCATCGAATACACCGACGGCCTTGCCTATGTCTCCGTCGTCGTCACCAACGACACCTCGGACTGGTCTCTGGTGGCGATTGCCGCCGGCCCGGACGGCGTCAGGATCCGCCTGACCCGCCACGGCGAAGCGATCCGTGTCCAGTATCTCGACGCTTCCGACGGTCATTGGAAGCCGGTGCGGCTCGCCTATTTCCCGATCTCGAAGATGGTCGACGTCGGCATGATGTGCTGTTCGCCGCAGCGTGAGGGTTTCGAGGTCACGTTCTCCGGATTCTCGGTCGGTCCGCCGATTGCGCGGGACCTGCACGACTGACGTCTGGCTGGAGCCTCTGCGCGAGGAGCTTCGCCGGGCGGTCGCCTCGCCAGGGGACGTGTAGGATTTCCAGCTTGGGCAGGCCCACCGGCGGGATGCCGAGGTCGTTGGCAAGGAGGCGCCTCATCGGCGGCTCATGGGATGATGGGAAATGACCGGTCGTCGTCGCCGTTGTCCAATGCAAGTCCGGCGCGGACAGCATCGCGGATGGCTTGCGGGCCAAACTTGGCCCATACGGCCTGATGCGCGCGAAAGCGCTGCCTTGCCCGGCGCTCGGCGTCGAGAGAAAGGTCGACGGCCATGGCGGCCAGTCCTTCGTCGCTGGCCGACAGAAGCACCTGGTCATTCTCGACCAGGCCTAGGCCCTCGGCCGCGAGCGGTGTCGCGATCACCGGCACCCCCCAGGCCATCGCCTCCAGAATCTTGATACGCGTGCCCCCGCCGGCCCCGAGCGGGATGATGCTGAGATGCGCGCCGGACAGGAGCGACGCCACGCTTTCGGGATTTTCGACGAGCTCGACGCCAGGCAATCCGGCCAGCGCCCGCACGGTTGTCTTCGGGCTGCGCCCGGCGAGAACGAGTTTGGCGTCGGGCAAAGTCTGCCGGATACGAGGCAATATGGCATGAGCCAATCGCTCGGCGGCATCGACGTTTGGCGGATAGCCGAGATGCCCGATGAACAGGATCACCGGATAGCCGCTGTCGGCCGGTGCTTCCGCCGGTAGCACATCGGGAATGGCCTCGACGCTGGGAATCCCATTGGGGACGACATCGACGGGCATCGTGCGCCCGGCAAGCGCCATCAGCCTCTCGCGATCCTCGTTCGAGCAGACCCAGACCCTGTCGACGATGGATTGTGCTTTTCTCTCCAGCCGCCGGATGCCAAGAACCGCCGGAGATCGCGCTGGACGGATATGGCGCAGCTGTGCCGCCAGTTCGGATTCGACATTGTGCATGTCGAGGATGAGCTGTTTCGTCAGGGGGCGCAAAGGTCGCAACAGCTTGAAAAGGCCGATACCCTCGACGACGATCGTGTCGGGTTTGAAGGTTTGCACCAAGCTCCGCAGCCGCACCAGTGCCGTGCGGGGAATACGGTTCTCCTCCGCGATCCTCCACCAGCCGAGAGAGGCCGAACGCGGTTCTCCATCGATCGTCAGGCCAACCGCATTGATGCGCGCATCGGACGGCTGTGACGGGTTGCCTGGGGGCCTGACCGAGACAAGCCGGACCGGGCCATACTCGGCCGCTAGGCTGGCATTGTTGAAATTTCTCAGGTCCGCTCCGGAAACCGGCGGAAACGCCGGGTCGAAGGACACGATCAGCGTGCGTCTTTCCGTGTCCGCGCCAGCGCGCGACGGGTAGTCAGGCCTTTCCATCATGGCTCCGAAGCGAATTCGAATACGATATTGCGTTGCCTTCCAGCTCCGCCCCAGACTCTTGTGGGCGCGAACGGCACGCATCATGCTCATCGCATAGCTGTATCGGTTGTGCTTGATAAGCTGCCTTGAAATCCGCAGAGCTATCCAGGCCTTCCGCCACTGCAGAACTTCCTTGGCAATGCCTGAATCGGCAAGCTTGTCCAACTCGACAGCTATCGCGAGAAAAGTGGCGCGCGGAGCCAGAACGAACCGCCGCGCCATCCTTTCTTCGTCATGGTGATAGAGAAGCACCGGAGCGGGAATTGTTGCCACCTGGGCGCGGGCGAGCAGGGCCGCCCAGTAGCACGTGTCCTCATCCAGGCTGGTGGTCTCCGGAAAGCGCACGGTGGCCGTTGCCGAGGTTGCGACCAATGCGCTGCCCATGGCGATCGGCCATGCCTCGTTGAGGAGATACCGGCGGGCGTTCGACGCCCGGTCGCTCGTGTACCCATGTGGAGTCTTGAGCTTGTCCGGCCGGCCCCTGGCACGTCGAATGCTGGCCCCTACCGACAGGCCGGCCTCCGGATGGCGCAGGAGCGCATCATGCAATAGCCCCAACCCTCCCGCCATCACCTCGTCGTCGGCATCGAGGAAGAATATGAACTTGCCCTTGGCCCGCGCAATTCCGGCGTTCCGGGCAGCACCCGCGCTGCCCAGCCGCACGGCCAGGATCTCCAGCGGCAATCCATACCGCAGGGCGCTTTGCACCGAGATCGCTGCGGTTTGATCGCTGGAGCCATCTTCGACCAGAAGAACCTCACCGATCAGGCTCCTTTCGGGCAGAAGGCTTCGCAACGTGGCGTCGATCGTCACCGCGGCATTTCTTGCCGGGATGATGATGCTGATGTCGGGTTGCGCTCGCCCCGGGATGCTCATTGTGGCAAGAAAAAGCCGCGCTTCAGAACGCGGTCATAGCAATGTTTGAATGGCGAGACCGCGCGAAGTGAAAGACTGGCCAGGCTTTCGACTGGCTGCGGGTCGACGTCGAACGGCGACTGGTCCTTCAACCAGCTGTAGCAGGAGCCGTCCTTGAGGACGGAAGGACTTCCAACGATGTAACCGCCAAGCGCCTTGACGTGGCCGACACGCCGCACGCCGCTATAGAGGCTGGACGAAACCGCCGGTTCGCGGGTCCTGAGATAGACGTGGAATCCATTCGGCGATCTTGCGACCGGCGTGCAACTCGAAAGGCGTGCGTACTTACAGGACCAGGCCAGATAGCCCGCTGAATCATCGAAATCCAAGATGAGAAGGTTGCCGTGTCCCGCTACGATCCCGACATTTCCGGCAAATTCACGAAACCAGCGCCGGGTTTCCTCACGTGTCGGTGGCTTCTGCGAAAGCTGAAAGGCAATCGAGCGGAACGCCAATTCTTTGAGGTCTTTTCGACGGCCCTGCAAATGTAGCGGGTGATATTCCATCGCCTGAAGATCGAGATGCTTGCCACCTTCTCGCAGCGGCACACAGATGTACCCCTTAGCCAAGAGCTCGATTGCGTATTCCGTTTCGACTAGAGGCTGCATCCACGAATGTTCCGCGGCCGAAGACGTCGTCTCAATCTCATTAGCCTCGCAGGGTTCCGTCAAGCGCCGCCGCGCACTTGGTCGTGTATTTGTGAGCATTTCGGCATATATACTGGGTCTTGGGCGGGTTATCGCCTTGACCAGGCCAGCCAGCGCGCCGCCAGGCGCCTGCGCAACGAGGTGAGCCGTGTCCGCCTATAGGCGTCGCCGGCCATCTTGATGCCTTGCGCCTGTGTCGGGAAGGGATGGATGACGTCGGCCAACGCATGCAATCCCATGCCCGATCGAATGGCGAGAGTCACCGTGTTGATCATCTCGCCGGCATGGCTGGCGACGACCGTCGCCCCCAGGATGCGGTCGGACCCCTCCCTGACATGGATCTTGACGAACCCTTCCTCCTCGCCGTCCATTACGGCGCGGGCGACATCGTGCATCAGCACGGTGTAGGTCTTGACCGGAATGCCGTTGCTGCGCGCCTCCAGGGGATAGAGGCCGACATGGGCGATCTCCGGATCGGTATAGGTGCACCAGGGGACGACGAGTTCACTGAGCCTTTCGCGGCCGCGAAACAAGGCATTGCGCACGACAATGCGCGCCGTTGCCTCGGCGGTGTGGGTGAACTTGTATTCGAGGCAGACGTCGCCCGCCGCGTAGATGTGCGGGTTGCTGGTTCGCAGATAATCATCCACCTTGATGCCGCTGGCGTCATACGCCACGCCAGCCTCTTCGAGGTCGAGACCGGCGACATTGGGTGAACGGCCGACGCCGGTGATGATCTCGTCCACCGAAATCGTCGTCGTGTCGCCATCCCGCATCAGGTCGGCGAGCTTGTTTGCGCCTTCCCTGCGCACCGCCACCACTTCGGTGTTCAGGCGCACCTCCACCCCTTCGCGCGCCAGCGCATCCGAAAGGATCTGCGCGGCGTCGCGCTCCTCGCCGGGCAGGAACATCGGATCGCTCTGCGCCAGGATGACCTTCGCGCCGAGCAGGCAGAAGGCTTGCGCCGTCTCGCAGCCAAGCGGCCCGCCGCCGATGACGAGGAGGCGTGGCGGGCATTGCGTAAGATCGAACATCGTCTCGTTGCTGAGATAGCCGGCTTCGACCAGCCCCGGAATGGCAGGGAAGGCCGGATGTGCGCCTGTTGCAATCAGCGCCTTTTTGAAATGCAGCGTCTTGTCCGCGACCGTGATCGTATCGTGTCCGGCAAATCGCGCCTCGCCGAAATAGAGATCGATCCCTTCCGAAACCAGGCTCGCGGCGGAATCGGCACGGCTGATCCGCTGCCGGATCTGCCTCATTCGTGTCATTGCGCGTTGAAAATCGACACGAAGATGGTCTGGCGGGTCGCCGCCGAAACTCTCGGCATCGCGCATGTCGGCATAGAGCCTGGCTGTGCGGATGATCGACTTCGACGGAACGCAGCCGACATTGATACACGCACCGCCAATCAGCCCACGCTCGATCAGCGCGACTTTCGCACCAAGGCTCGCCGCGTCACGCGCGGCGGCCAACCCGGCCGGCCCGGCGCCGATGACGACGAGATTGTAGGGGCCGTTCGGGGTCGGATTCTTCCAGTGCGGGGGATGCGCGCCCCTGATCAGTTCGACGTCGTTGCGGTCGACAGGGAAGGCGGCGGTTCTCGTCGGTTCACGTGACATCGCGTCCCCCGGATGCCGGCGTTGCCGGCCGCGACAACCATCCGCCGGTGAAGCCGGCCTTGCCCAGGCCGCGACGGATATGGGGATTGGAACGCATGAGCTCCCAGATCAGGCCGGAACGGTGGTTTTCGATCATCATCACCGCGATGCCCTGGTCCAGTCCGAAATGGCCTTCCGACACCCAGCCATTGCGGCCGAATTTTCGCCGATTGGCCAATGTCGGGTTGAAACCGCTAGGCAGCCGGAAATTGTCGAGCACTTCCGGGTAACGATCGACGAGGTGACGCAGCGCCGCCAGGCAGATGTCCGGCGCGAACGGCAGCGACGCCGAATAGGACCAGGGCGCGATCGTGCCGTCATCCGGACCAAAAGGCGCGCCACGCGCCGCATAACCGGAAAACCGGTGGCGCCGTCGCTCCACGCTGGCGCGGAAGCTGCCTGGCCCGTCGCCGGCCGAAAGACCCCACAGATTCTCGCCATAGCCGTCAAAGCCGTAAGGGTTGTGCCGGGCGTAGTCGCGGTGAAGATATGTCGAGCGGCGGCTGTTTTCGAAATAGTCCGAATTCTTCTCGCGCATGAAAGCGTCGCGGATGCCGGCGAAATCGATCCAGGCATGCGAGAACTGGTGCATGAACAGCGGCCCGCCATAGAGCACGTCGCGGCCGTAGATATTTTCCCATTGATAGGTCGCCGTCCAGGCCTCGTAGCTGTCGTCGGAGCTCGGTCGGCCCGGCGAGGCCATGGACAGCACATAGAGGATCGTCGCCTCGTTGTAGCCTTCCCAGCCATAGTGCAGAAAGCCGGTCCTGGCCTTCCAGCCCTGGCGGAGCGTCGGGCTGCTGCCTTGCGCCCATCGCCAGTCGACTCGCCTGTAGAGCGCCTCGGCCAGTTGGCGGATTTCGGCCTCATCGTCATTGTCACCGGAAAAATAGGCGCCCGCCACCAGCATGCCGGCGATCAGTAAGGCGGTATCCACCATCGACAGCTCGCAGCGCCAGACGCGCAAACCGGTCCGCATGTCGAGGAAGTGATAGTAAAAACCCTTGTGGCCGGTAACGTCCGGGCCGCTGCCTTGCGTGCTGGTCTGGAAAAAGCGTAGCGCCGCAAGGGTCAGCCTGGCAGCCGCGTCGCGCGCCACCCAGCCACGTTCGACGCCGATCGGATAGCAGGACAGGGCGAAACCGACGACAGCGATGCTGCACGGTGAATTCGGCCGCGACGTGTCGGCGACCAGCCCGTTGCCGGGGTTCACATTCTCCAGGAAATAGCCGAAGGCGGCGCTTTGATAGCGGTCCAGAAGCTCGTCGTCGGCCAGCGCGGCGGGATCTGCTCTAAGCAAACGACGCAAACTCCAACATGATGTTCGCGGCGCCCGTCGATCGCACGCCACCGGCACGGTGGCCGCAGGGCATCGCAGCTGTCGGGCTCTCTCGTCGTGTCATGGCATACCCCTGTTATGGCATTCAGACGTCAGCTACCATAAGCCTTTCCAGCACCAATCGTTGCTTCGTCACGCGGAATTGTAGTTGGCTCGGGCCAACTCGGATCTGCCTCGATCCGGCTCAATAAGTGGCGCGGCCGCCCGAAACGTCGAACACGGCGGCCGTGGTGAACGAGCATTCCTCCGAGGCGATCCATGAGATCAACGCCGCCACCTCCTCGACTTCGCCGAAGCGCGCCATCGGTATCTTGGACAGCATGAAGTCGATGTGCTCCTGGCTCATCTGCTTGAAGATCGCGGTGCGCACGGCGGCCGGCGTTACGCAATTGACCGTCACCTTGGTCTTGGCGAGCTCCTTGCCGAGCGACTTGGTCAGGCCGATCACCGCCGCCTTCGAGGTGCTGTAGGCGGAAGCGTTGGGATTGCCTTCCTTGCCGGCGATCGAGGCAATGTTGACGATGCGACCATAGTTGCGCTCGAGCATGTGCGGCACCAGCGCCTTGTTGCAGTAGAAGACGCCGTTGATGTTGATGTCGATGACCCTTTGCCAGTCCTCGGTCGAATAGGACCAGGTCGTCATGTTCGGGCCGGTGATGGCCGCGCTGGTGACCAGTATGTCGACGCCGCCAAGGGCTTCGATCGTCGATTGTGCGGCGGCCTCCACACTTGCCGCATCCGCAACGTCCACCATCACCCCATACAGGCTGGGAACAATGGCTTTCGCCTGTTCGATCTGCGCGGCATCGCGGTCCCAGACGCTGACGCGCCCGCCTTCGTTGACGATCCTCTGCGCGACGGCCAAGCCGATGCCCGAGGCGCCACCGGTAATCACCGCCGACCGGCCGGCGAATCGTCCCGCGAAGTTCATCGGCATGTCATTCCCCCTGTCCATCCTGGCTGAAGTCGGCCTATGTAATGGCCGTGTTCGGGGACTGTGAGGTTACCGCAGGCCGAGTTCAAGCCCGCATGCGGCCGGATCGTCTGGGCCAAAACCGGCTGGACTACGGCGTGCGATCTCTCGGCGATAGCCGCGCTGTAAGACAAGGTGACCGGATTTGCCATTGAGCATGGGGTGCGATAGGTTATATTGCACTGCACAATGGAGATGCCGTTTCTTGTACGCCCCTGTTTGCGGATATGCCGGCCGGTTTGCGGCCTGCCGGTCTGGGGTCGTGTCGACGGGACCCTGAGATGAAAATTCCCAAATCCCTGCTCGTCGATCCCGAAAGGAATTCGGTCTATGGCAGCTTTGCCGTTGCCGTCTCGATCTGGGCGTTCTCCTATTCCGTCATTTTCGGCCAGGTGCTGATCCTGGCCTACTACGCCGTCTGGCTTCCACTTATTCTGGTCGACTACCGGCGGTTCCTGCGGCAACTATCCAGTGCCTGGCTGCCGCTGTTGTTCGCGGCCTATGTCTGCTTCTCCGTGTTCTGGTCGCAGGCTCCCGGCATCACCGCCAGAACGGCGGTTCAGTACCTTTCCCATATCACCTGCGCCTATGTCGCGGCACGCACCGTCAGTGTGCGCACCCTGACGATAGGCGCCCTGGTCGGCATATTCTTCGTCCTGCTGTATTCGATGAAAGTCGACGGCTATTCCGAGGACGTCCTCGACGGCACCTATAATTTCGTCGGCGCCTTCGCCTCCAAGAACCAGATCGGCTTCGTCGGCTCGCTCGGCATCTATTTCTCCGTCGTGTTTCTTGCTTTCCTTCGGCGTGGCCGGCTGAGCTTCATGCTGACCGTGCCGGTCGTGCTGTTGTCGGTCTATGTACTGATCGTATCGCATTCCGCCACCTCGATAGCCTCGATACCGGCGGTTCTGGCGCTGGTGGCGCTTCTTGCGATGAGCAAGCTTTTGTCGCGGCGCTACCGTCGGGTGATCTTCGTGATCGGCACCGGCATGATCGTCGTGGTGGCCATTGTCGCCCTCAATCTCGGGCTCATGGATTTCGTGCTTGGCCTATTCGGCAAGGATTCGACGCTTACCGGGCGCACCTATCTTTGGGAGCAGGGCTGGGACGCCGCGATGCGGTCGCCGATCCTCGGCGTCGGCTATGCCGCCTATTGGGTACAGGGTTTTGCCGAGGCCGAGCGGCTGTGGAACGAATTCTACATCACCACCCGCACCGGCTTCCATTTCCACAACACCTATGTCGAAGCCCTTGTCGAACTCGGCTTCACCGGGGTGGTGCTGATATCGCTGATCATGCTGCGTACGCTCTTAGGCCATATCGCGGCGGTGGTCTTCAAGACATGGCAGGCCGAATCGGTGGTCCTTATCGGCGTGATGGTGCTGCTGCTCATCCGCTCCTTCGTCGAGGTCGAGATTCTCAACCCCTACATCATGGGCTCCTTCCTGATGTATTTCAGCTTCTTCAAGCTGGCGCGGTTGCCGGTCACCCGCACGCGATGGTCGCCGGCCTTCGAGCCTGCGGATGCGAAGGGGGGAGAGGCAGCCTGGCCCCATCGTCCAGCGGCGGCCGAGTAATGACGAGGGCCCGCTGGAGCCCTTCCAGGAAAAGTGCTTAGCGGTTTTTCGTCCGGTGCTGCGCAAGTTGGAGCGGGCCGGAGCCATTCCAGGAAAAGAAAGTGGGACGGTTCTCCGTCCCGTGTCCCGTGCTGGAAATCCCAATGCATGTCGCCCGGAAGTGTCCTCGGTTCCGGTATCAGCAAAAACCTCCGCCGGCAGGCCAGCGGAGGTTCAAAGTCTTTGCGCCATGGGTTTCGAAAGCGGCAGGCAGGCCGCGCGAACTTCTGCGTCCTACTGGCTGGCCAGCGGTGCCAGCTTGACCTTGATCACATCGCCAGGCAGCACCAGCGTGTCTTCCTTGGCGGTGATTTCGCTGGTCTTGCCGTCGACTTCGCGCACCAGCGAATAGAGCAAGGTAGGCTGCTGGTCGTTGGTGATGGCGGCCGTCGTCGCCGGATCGGTGGCCTGGGCGATCAGGCCCTTCTGCATATTCGCCTTCAGCGCGGCCTCGTTCAGGTCGGCTTCGGTCTGCTGTCGGTCGGAGGCGAGCCTCGAGCTCAAGGTGTTCTGGGCGTCGATGGCGTCCTGCGTCGCCTTGCTGATTGCCTGCTTGGCGGTGAGGATGGCCGTCTCGTAGTCCAGGATCTTGCCCTGCAGGTCGGTCACGGACTGCTGCGAATCCAGAAGTCTGGCATTGGCGACCAGGCCCTTCTGCGCCAGCGGACCGATGCTGGCCAGCTGTTGCTGCGCCAGGTCGACCTGCTTCTGCTGGTTGACGATCTTCTTCTGCAGCGATTCGATTTCCGCCTGCAGCACGCCCTTGAGATCGTCGAGCGCCTCGAGCTTCAGCTTCAGCGCCTTCTGGTCGGCGGTCAGGATCGTCATCTCGTCGTTGACGATGGTCGGCAGCCGCGGATCGCCCTCGACCTCTTTCGGCGCTTCGAAGCTCGTCTTGCCGGCCATATCGGCGTCGATACGGGCGCGCTTGACGATCAGCCGCACGCGCAGGTCGTCGGAAATATCGAAATTTCCCTTGGCGGTGACCAGGTCCTTGCCGAGCTGCGGGCCGTAGTCGGCGTTGCGCCTGATGCCGCCGGCGACGCTGATCGCCTTCAGCACGGTAAGTTCGGGCACATAGGGAAACTGGCCGGGATTCTGCACTTCGCCCGAAATGTAGAACGGCCGGAATTGCGCCATTTCGACCGAGGCTTCAGGCTTGTCCGACAAAGCGAGCTTGTGCTGCAGCGCCTCGCCGATCGCCGCGGCGACCTCCGCCGTGGTCTTGCCCGCCGCCGGCAATTCGCCGACGAAAGGCACCGACAGCGTGCCGGCCGGACCGACCGTGTATTGGCCATTGACCGACGACCAGTCGCGGAACGCGCTTTCGACGGTCTGCCATTCGGCGATGCGGATGGTGAGCTTGTCCTGGGAGCCCAGACGGTAATCGTCGGCGGCGGCCAGCTGGGGAAAAGCGAGCGACATCGTAAGGCACGCCGCCAAGAGCCGCGAGCGGCCGGAAAACGGGCCGCTGCCAAAGACTTCGAACATGTCTGTTTTCAACTGAGCGTTCCGATCCGTTATAGCCCCCATCGCCCGATGAGCTTGCCGCCGGATGCCTGAGTCAGGCGGGCCTATCAGTAAGACCCGCGTGACATCCAGACGGCCGGCACGGTCCTGATGATGATGCGAACGTCCTCGAACAGAGACCAGTTCTCGACATAGTGTCGATCGAACGCGACGCGGCTGTCATAAGAAACGTCGTTGCGACCGCTGACCTGCCACAGGCCGGTCAGGCCGGGCCGGGACTTCAGATAATAGACGGCTGCGCTGCCGTAGATTTCCAGTTCGTCGCGTACCACCGGGCGAGGCCCGACGAGGCTCATATCGCCCTGGAGGATGTTGATGATCTGCGGCAACTCATCGAGGCTGAGCTTGCGCAGGACCGCTCCGACGCGGGTGACGCGTGGATCGTTCTTCAGCTTGCGGGTCGCCATCCATTCCGCATTGGCGTCTGGATTGGTCGCAAGATAGGCGGCCAGCACCTTGTCCCCGTTCGGAACCATGGTGCGGAACTTGAGGCAGGAGAAGAGCCGTCCGCCGCGCCCGATTCGCCGATGACCGTAGAAAATCGATCCGCCATCGGAGAATTTGACGAGCAACGCTATCATGATGAACAGCGGGCCGAGCGCGATCAGTCCGGCCAGCGAACCGGCGATGTCGAAGCTCCGCTTGATGAGGCCGCCGATCGGCGGCGGGAAGTCGGTGTCAGCCTGCGAAAAGCCCGCCGTGGCTGACTTGGCAATGTCCCTCATGCGGAAAACTCCATGCGTTGAACGAATGGTTTACCGCACGATATCAAAAAAATGTTGCAGCGCAACACACAATTTTCCATATCCTTGAAATAGTCGCGTCATGAATTGACTAAATAATAAGCTCGTTTTGCACAAATTTCAGGATGTTTAGCACATTTGTGACAATAAATGGGCAAGGACAAAAAAATCTGGACATTTTTGGGGCGGTTCCTGGGCGGCGCGTTCCTCGCGCAGGGGTCCGGAGCATATTAGTGCTTTAGGAGGACGCCACATTGGAAACTATTCACCTAAAATACTACTTAATATTATAAGTATACTCGAATTTTTTTGGCGGCTGCAGGTAGAGTGAAATGCCGGCGTGTGCATTGCAGCATGGCAGAGTCGAACGCGTAAGCTCAATCAAAAATTTGTGCGGTTGCCCTTGCCGCCTTCCGCCCGCCTTAATAGAATTGCAAATTATACCTGTCATGGTCGCGACAGGTTGAAAGGCCGGAAGCAACCGGTCGAGAGCGGGCGACTTAACAAGCCCGCATCACAAGGGACGGCGCTCGGGTGGGGCTATCGTTGGATATAACCCGAGCCGGTTTATGGGCTGTTGGGTATGTCGCTTCCAAAATTCATCGTTGGGATGCTTTTCGCGCTCGCGATCGTCGTAGCCTGGTCCTGGCTGGGTGGAGCTTCGTTCGGCACGACGCTGCTGCGCGTCATCATCTGCGCCGTGGTCATCCAGGCTGGTTATTTCGCGGTTGTCTACGCCATGATCGTCAGGAGCGCGCCGACGCCAGCCGACAGGCTGCGCGAAGCCGAGAGAAAGCAGAACTCCACCGAAGTGCCCGAGGGCGAGAAGCTCGGCAGCGCCCGGCGGGGCCTGCATTAGGTCCCGCGAGGACATCACCGTCCTCAGGCCACATCGGCGGGTTCGGTCTCAGACTGTTCTCCCGATAGCATCCTGGACAGCCGGCTCCCCGGCTTCGCCTTCAGGCGCTGATATTGCCCGACTTCCACGACACGGCCGTCTTCCATCGCCACCACCCAGTCGGCGAAGGCGATCATCGACGGCCGGTGCGCGATGGTCAGGATCGTCATTGCGCCGCGCAGGCCATCGATCGACCTGGCGATAAGCGACTGGTTCTGCCAGTCGAGCGCGCTTGTTGCCTCGTCCAGGATGAGCAGTGAGGGCTTGCGCAGCAGCGCGCGTGCCAGCGCGATGCGCTGACGCTCGCCGCCCGAAAGGCGCACGCCACGGTCGCCGACCACCGTCTCCAGTTCGAGGTCGAGCCGTTCTACGAATTCGCCGGCATGCGCGGCGCGCAACGCCGTCCACAATTCGTCGTTGCTGGCCCGTGGGGCTGCAAGCCGCAGGTTCGCCGCGATCGTGTCATGCAGCAGGAACACGTCCTGCGGCACATAGGCCACCTGATCGCGCCACAGGCGGCGATTGCCGGCATCGATCTCGATGCCATCGACGAGGATCTTGCCTGCGGTCGGCTCGAGCAGCCCGAGCAGCATGTCGGCGATCGTGCTCTTGCCTGATCCGGACGGGCCGATCAGGGCGGTGACCTTGCCGGCCGGAAGGCCGAAGGTGATGTCGCTCACCACCGCCTTGCCGGCGCCGTCGTCATAGTCAAAGGAGACGTCACGAATGTTCAGCCCCGTATCGAGGGTCAGCTTGCGGGCATCCCTGGGTTCGACATGGCCGGGCTCCCGCTCGGCGTCGAAACGTGCCTGCAGGCTGCGCATTGCCGTATAGGCGGGCAGGTTGATCAGCACCTGCTGGGCCTGCGTCTGCATGTCCATGAAGCGCGGCGCGATTCGCATGAAGACCAGGAGCAACACGACGATCTCGGCCAGTGACAGGTGGAAGCGGACCAGCGCCACATAGATGAACAGGCTCAGGCCCACGACGCTCGCCACCTGGAAGACGGCGGTGCCGATCGAGCTGTTGCGCACATAAGCGATGTTGTCGGCCTTCATCTTTCCGAGCGTGGCCTGCAGCTGCGCGAAATAGCTGGCCTCGACATTGAGGCTCTTGGCCACCTTGATGCCGCCGAGAAATTCCGAGACCGTGCGGTACTGGTCCTGGCGATTGGTCGTCAGAATCCGGCCGAAGGCGGTGGCCCGTGAGCGAAAAGGCTGCAGCGCTATGAACATCACGATGCCGATGATGACGGCAAACGCCGTCATGACCGGCGAGATGAACATGGAAATCACGAGATAGCCCACCAGCAGCACGGTGATCTGCACCAGCATCAGGAGGGAAAAAGCCGCCCCCTGGACGCGGTCGATGTCACCGGTCAAAGCATGGTCGAGATCGGAGCCGCGCATGCGCGTGAACACGCCCCACCGCGCCTTGCCGATGCTCTCGAACAGGTTCATGCGCAAGCGGTTGATGAAATCGAAGAGCAGCCTTGCCATATAGACCGACTTGAAGCGGTTGAAGGCTGCCTGCACGGCAACAAGCCCGACCAGCGCGCAAAGCACGGTGGTCAACTGCAGCGTTCCGCCGGGCACCAGCCAGCGCACGAAATCAATGTTCGGCAGCCTGACCGCGAAATCCTGGTCGGCACGCCCGACCAGATGCAGCAGCGGCACCAGCAGCAGAATCGAGATGCCTTCCGTCAGGCTGCCGAGGATCAGGAACAGCAGCGCCGTCCAGGTTCGCCGCCCGCCGATCTGGGCAATGACGGCGCCGAACGCCGCGACATCGCGAAACAGCGACAGGCTGAAGACCGATGACCTAGGCATCTCCAGCCAGCTCCTTTTCGATCAGCGCCACAGCCTCGCCGATCCTGTCGATGCCCGTCGGAACGTCCAGCCGGCACACGCCGACATGGTTAGCGATTGCTGAACAGTGGTGAAGATGCATCGCCGCGAAATCGCCGGAGAGTGCGGCGCGGCCGAAACGCGTCACGTAGGAGAATTTGATGATGGCCGGCAAGGCGGCGATGTGAGGCAAGGGGGTGATCCCAGCCCTTTCGCCACGCTCAAGAATGTAGATCCTGGCCGCCGGCACCCTGTTGCCGGCGAAGGCGCCGTGCAGGCGATGCTGCATCTTCTCGATCGCGGGATGCACCTGCGGCCGCACTTGCGCCTGCCCAAGCGAGATCGCCGCCGCGGCATCGGCCGCAAGCTTGATCTGCGGAAACCCCGGAACGATCATCGGTTGGTCCGGGTCTGCCAGGTCAAACGCCACGACGTCGTCGGTGAGCAGATCGTGCCCGGCCCGGATCAGCGCGCTTGCCGTCGTCGATTTGCCGGCGCCCTTGTCGCCCATGAAGATGGCGCCCCTGCCGGTCACGGCTATGGCGCTGGCGTGCAGGACGAGCAGGCCGCGCTGGTGCAAAAGCAGCGCCAGCACTGGTCCCAGCAATGGGAAGGCAAGCAAGGCGTCGCCGACGCCGGGTGCCGGCTGGACATCGATGCGGCGGGCGTCGCTGATCAGGAATGCGCCGACGGCCTCCCAGGCTAGATACTGCCGGCCAGGCTCGAAGCGGAAGACGGTAGTTGCCTCCGCCGACGGCTTGGGCATATCGATCGGGCCGATGGCGATCTCGATGTCGGCCGCCGCCGGCTCCGCCGGCTCCAGTTCGGGCAGTGATATTTCGGACGCGATGATCAGGCCATAGGCGCGGTAGTAACGCCGTTCTCCGGCGATCCTGCCGCGCCGGAAAGGATGGTCGAGATCGCCGGCGAACGGCTCATGGCGGGACATCATGCGGGGCTCCCCCCATGCTGGACCTGCCGCAGCCACAACGACAGTGACGCCGAGCGCCAGACATATTGGACATCGAGCGGCGCCGCCTGGTCCGGCTGGTGCAGCAGCCGCGCATAGGCGGCGTTTACTTCCGGCAGGTTGACATAGGGCGCGATGCGTCCCGCATCGCCAACCAGCAACTGCTCCAGCAGGCCGCGATGGTTGCGCACCATGCCGTTGACGAGATTGGCGGTGAAATCGATCTTGTCACGCCGCCACTGGACCGCCGCCGGCAGGATACCCTCCATGGCTCGGCGCAGCACGTAGCGGCCAAAGCCGTGACTGAGCTTCTGCTCGCCCGGCAGCCCCAGGCAGAATTCGACCAGCGGCTTGTCCCAGAACGGATAACGTGGTTCGACGCCGAAATTGGCGGCGACCTTGTCCAGAACCTCGAAAGAGTGCGGCACATAGCCGTTGGACAGGATCCAGCGGTGGCTGAGCGCATCGCTGGCCCGGACGCCGGGCGGCATATAGCCGGCTCGGTGGAACCGGTCGATGATCTCGGTTCGCCTGGCAAGGTCCGGGTTGATCAGGTCGCGCCAACTCCGGCCACGCTGCGATCGGGCAGGCCCGCGTATCCTGCTCAGGGCGCGGTTCCCCAAACGCCGCAGCTTGGCGATGCGCCAGGCCGGCCCGTAAATGGTGAGGAACTGGAAATAGAGGCCGAGCGTGCTGTCGCCATAGGTGTTGGAGGCGCTGCGCACCTCGCGCCAGAGGTCCAGCCATCGGCCGCCATTGGCAAGCTCGTGCAAATGGCCATGTCCCTGCGAAACGACCTCGTCGCCGCCATGGCCGTCGAGCAGCACCTTGATGCCCTTGGCGCCCGCCGTCCGGTAGATGCCGCGGGTCAGCGTCAGGCCCGGCGCCAGGAAAGTGCCTTCCTGCTCCTCCAGCACCCGTTCGAATTCAGCGAAGGGCGCATAATTGCCGACATGGATCAGCGTCGGGTCGGCCTTCTGCTGATCCAGCACGGCATCGATGAAGGAGCGCTCGTCCATCGATGAACCCTTCTCGAAAACCAGTGAGAAGGTCGGCAGCTTCGGCTTGCGCCCGGCCGCATTCTGCAGCCCGGCCACGCAGGCGATCGAGGAGGAATCGAGGCCGCCGCTCAGCATAGCGCCGACCGACGGACTCCCCCGCATGCGATTGCGGACCGATTGCGAGAACAGATGGGCGAATTCCTCCGCGGCGTCCGACCGCGGCGCCCGCTGCGACGGCTCTATCTGCCAGTACCGGCGCAGCACCAGACGTTGCGCGGTGACGGTGAGGCTGTGACGCGCCGGCAGGCCGAAAATGTCGCTGTAGGGCGTGGACTGCGGGTCGTCGGGCAGGCCGGCCAGGAATCCGGAAATCCGGTGCTCGCTGAGGCGTGCATCGACCCCCTCGAGGCCGAGCATTGGCCCGATCTCGGAGGCAAAGGCAAAGCGTCGTTCCGCCGCGTGGTAGTAGAATGGCTTCACTCCGAAATGGTCTCGCGCGCAGAACAAGAGCTGCCGTTCGGCATCCCAGACGGCAAAGGCGAAATCGCCTTGCAGATGCACGGGACAGGCTTCACCCCAGCGCAGATAGGCCCGCATCAGCAATGCCGCATCGGCGACTGAACTGTCCCTGATACCGAGCCTGGCGAGCAGTTCGTCGCGGTTGTCGAGCCTGCAGTCGGCGGTGATGGCCAGCTTGCCTCCGGCCATGGTTAGTGGGCCGGGGCCGGCTTCGTCGGTCGTGTTGAACCAGGCGTGGCCAAGCGCGATGCCACTGTCGAGCCACCACGAGCTTCCGTCGGGACCACGATGGCGCATGCGCGCCAGCATCTGCTGGATGCCGCTCGCCGCTTCAGCCGGTGCGGGGTCCTGTCGCAGCAGGATTCCGGCCACGCCGCTCATCGGCTGCCGTGGTCGATCAGGTGGGCGAAGCCATCGACGGATCCGCCGAGCACGATGTGGTTGTCGCTGACCAACCAGGCATGCGCCTTCAATTGCTCGCCTGTGCCGCGCTCGATGCCGATGCGGATATTCGACGCATTGCCCTTGCGCGCGAGGAGGTATTGGCCCGAAAGCGCCTGGGTCAGGCATGTGGCGCCCGGCACGAACCGTGCGGCTGCTGCAACCCCCCAGGCGACGAGCCGCAACTCGCCCATGCTGGCACATTGGCGCGCGTTGAGCCGGGTCACCATCGCGCGGACGCGGTTGTAGGAGAACACTGTCAGCCCGACCCGGACGGTCGCGACCACCAGCAGGCAACGGCACAGGAAAAGCGCTTCGGAGCCGCTCAAGGACAAAATTCTGGTCAGGCTCCGCCTGCCAGGCCGCTGCTTCATCGGCGTGGGGGTTCTCTGCGTCACAGGTCTTTGCCGCGCAACCATGGCCTCTTGCGACACCTGCTTAGACGAGTGCCTCATGCTCAAGCCTCGCAAGCCCGTTTTCCGCCAGTCCTTTCAGCAATGCGTCGACGTCGGCCTTGCAGCGCTCGGCGTCGACAGTGTAGCGCGCGAGGACGGCGCTGCGGATATCGGCGATCGGCTTGGGTTCCTGGATCAGTTCCCAGATGAAAGCGCCGACACCGTTGAGGCTGTAATAAATATTGGATCTCAGGTTGAGAAGCGCGAGACCATCGCCGAATTCGCAAGCAACGGCGTCCTTGGTGGCCTTCACGCAATCGTGCTCGGTTGGGTTCCAGTTCATTCTAAAACCTCGTTTGCAACACACCGTCCACGCGTCATCAGTTCGACGGGGAAAGTCGGGGATTTTCGTCCCCGGCTCCATTTCATTGTCTTCGATCCTGGAGGCCCAACGTCATTCCTCCAGAAACAGGCTGGTCTCAGGAGAACGTCAGGTCGCCGATCGGGGTGTGTGCGGGAAACGACGCATCGGTCGCCGTGCTGCCGCCGCCGCCTTGGGTGATGGTCTCGATCGAACCATGTACCGTCAGGTTTGGCGTTTCATACTCATGCTTTTCAACATTCTGTTCCATTTTACTCTCCATAAGGACTTGAAACGGCCTGTCGATTGCCGTCAGCACTTAAATGCTGCATTGCAATAGCTGCACGGCAACATTTATGAGTCAAGTCTCATTTACCTGGCGTTAATCAATTGTGGGTTGCGAACGTCATTCGACGTGGCGATCCGCCTCTCGTGAGGTGAAGCCGCATGAAATCGGCGATTGCTTCCGGAAACCATGTAGGATTTTGCTATTTTGAGGGAAATTCACGCAGGCGATTGATTTTAGATGACGCTAAACTATATCCCTCTTTCAGTTGACCATCGCCGATAGCTCGGCTAACGCGCCGCGACAGGGTTGGAATTGAGTCCATGCACCTCGTCACTTTCGCGGGAAGCTGGCAAACGTTATGGTTGCAAAATCTTGCACTGCGAAAGGAAGGGCTTTACGACGCCGCGGTTTTTAAGGATGCTTTGCTTCGCACTTGCAGCATACGCGACGCGCAAACCGTTTTTTGGAGACTGTGCGCTCAATGGCCTTGCCGGAAAGCTCTTATGAACGACTGCGCGCAACCGACTGCGCCGACGAGATCGCCTATGTGCAGGCCTGCTTACGGTTGTATTTTGCTGCGCCGGGCGCCTCGGTCGGCGAGATGTCGCCGCCGGGCCTTTCAGTCGCTGCCGTCACCGACATCGCCAGGCTGAACAAGGTCGGAACCTTCGTTCTGAAGGCGCTGTCGCGTGCGCCGGCGCATGAGAGGCCGGCCGAGCTCTTCCAGTGGCTCGAAACCTATCGCAGAAGGACGGTTTCGATGAACGCCGCCTGCCTGATGGATTCGATGGCCATCAACGAGGCGCTGCTCGACAGGCGGATCGACTTCGTCTTCCTGAAAGGGCCGTTCCAGCAGCATCTGCTTTACGACGATCACTTCATGAAGCCTGCCGGCGATGTCGACATCCTGGTCTCGCCGGCCGGGTTCTTGAAGGCACGCGAAGCGTTGCGCGCGATCGGCTACGAGGTGTCGGGCAAGTCGCGTTCGGTCTGGTGGGTCCGCTTCCTCGGCGAACAGCACATGGTTCGCGGCCATGGGCCGAAATCATCCACGGTCGATCTTCATTACCGGCTCCAGCAGCCCGGCTCGCCCAGCCCGCGCGATGCCGACGGGTTCCTGCGGCGAAAACGGCTGGTCGAGATCACCGGCGTCGAAGTCCCCTTCACTTCGGCGGCCGACACTTTGATGCTGTCCTGCATCAGCGTCGCCAAGGCCCTGTTCAACCGCGAACCCTGCGCCGGCTATGTCTGCGATATCAGGGCCAGCTCCAGCCGCCTCGACGAGGCCGATCAGCAGCGTGTGCTCGATGCCGCGGTGAGCCAGGGACTGGACGACACCTTGCTGCTCGGCCTGCGCGCCGCCGATGTGCTGCTGGGCGGCACCGGCACGCTTCTATCGGAGCGGGCCAAGCCGATCCTGTCGCGCATCGGCAATGAGGACCTGCTCAACATGGTCATCGCGCCATGGCTGTCGTCGCTGCGCTGGCCGCAGCGGCGGACAGTTTTGTGGGAATTGTGCGGCCGGGCTCCCGTCCGCTACCTGGCCGAGGCTGGCTGGGCCGCCTCGGCGGACATCAGCCGCCGCATCTTCGAACGGCCGGCCAGTCCGTGAGGGCGATG
Organism: Mesorhizobium sp. B3-2-1; assembly: GCF_006439515.1. Lineage (NCBI taxonomy): Bacteria > Pseudomonadati > Pseudomonadota > Alphaproteobacteria > Hyphomicrobiales > Phyllobacteriaceae > Mesorhizobium > Mesorhizobium sp. B3-2-1. The sequence continues at coordinate 79,450 of NZ_VFTI01000020.1, forward strand.
GATATCGAACGCGTACAGGGCGAGGGCAGAACGAAACCTGTGCAAGAGGCAAATTCCATGTCGATGACGAAATCCGAGGTTTGCGTGATCATCGCGGCCAAAAACGCGGCGCGCACGATCGCGGTTGCCATCGCATCCGCGCTGCGCGAACCGGAAGTGACGGAGGTCGTCGTCGTCGATGATGGCTCTACAGACACTACCGCCGAGGTCGCCCGCTCCGCAAACGATGGCAGCGGCCGGCTTACAGTCATGCGCCTCGACGTCAATCGCGGCCCATCCTTTGCCCGCAATGCCGCGATCGCCGGCTCACGAGCGCCGTTCGTCAGCATTCTGGACGCCGACGATTTCTTCCTCAAGGGCCGGTTTCGCAACCTGTTTGCCGGCGCCGATTGGGATTTCGCCGCCGACAACATCATGCTCATCAGGGATGACGCGACCGGCGACGCGACAAAAATCGTCGCCCCGGATTTTGCCGCCGATCCGGAATTCCTCGATCTCGAACGGTTCGTGGAAGGCAACATCTCCAGGCGCCGCGTGCAAAGAGGCGAACTCGGCTTCCTGAAGCCCGTGATCAGCCGCGCCTTCCTCGACCGCCACGGATTGCGCTACGACGAAAGCCTGCGACTGGGTGAGGACTATGAACTTTACGCGCGGGCGGTTGCCCACGGGGCACGGTTCAAGGTCATCCGTTCCTGCGGTTACGGCGCCATCGTGCGTGCCGATTCGCTCAGCGGCCGCCACAAGACGCAGGACCTGAAGCGGCTGGCCGATGCAGATCTGGCGCTGCTGGCCATCGACAGCCTGCCGGAAGGGTCCAAGGCGGTGCTGCGGCGGCACGAGAGGCATGTGCGCGACAAATACCGGCTGCGCAATTTCCTCGATGTGAAGGCCGAGCGGGGCCTGGCTTCAGCCGCGGCCTATGCCTTCGAAAGCCAATCCAACCTCGTTCCCATCGTCCAGGGCGTGGCATCCGACAAGCTCGAGGCGTTGTTTCGCAATATTGGCCTCGTGTCCAGGAACAAGCATGTGCCACCGCTGCGTTTCCTGATGGCCGGAACTAGCGCGGGCAAGGCACAGTAAAGCGCGGGAACGTTCCGTCTTGCCTGCCGGCCGCGGGCCCAGCACGCAACCATTTCGATCGGATTTATGAGTTTACGAATTGGGTGGTTGCCTCGCGGCTCCGGGGATGGCAGTCTATGTTGCGCTGCAGCAAACTGAACGACCAGCCGAACTAGCCCCCGATCGGACTGGTCCGAAGTCCCTCTTCGTCAGAGGAGTAGACGACGCGGTACGAGTTTTCAGCCCCGGTTGCGGGGATCGGCAGTGGCCCGGCCGGAAGCCGGCCCAGAAAGCCGACCCAGAAAGCCGACGATGACGGGAGTTTGAGTTCATGGCCTCGATATTCGGCTTCAGATCAAGGGATCCGGCCCGCGACATGCAGACGGACGTTGCGCGTCTGGACCGGCTGGCGAAGCTGTTCGAGCAGATCGCGGCCGAAATCGATGCCGAGAAAACCGGCCTGGAAAGCCGCTACCGCAAGGAGGCGACCAACGCGGCCTTCCTCGTCGAAGCCATGGAAAACGGTTCGGCCTCCGACCGTCGCTCGTCCGAGGTCAGCGCATTGACGCAGTCCATCTTGAACAGCGAGCGTCGCATCGCGGCACTGTCGCGCCAGGACGGCATGATGCGCGAGCTTCGACATTCGCTGGATGTGGTCTTCCACGAGAATGGGGCCGCCGATTCACCGGCCACGGTCGAATCGGCCAGGCAGACAGGAGCCGGCCGAGGGTGAAGGTGGCGGCGCGGGACCGTTACGACGGAGGTGATGCAAGGGGTGGTCAAGATTGGCCCGTTTGGAAGCGGTTCAAACGTCGACTTTGGGTTGGGAACGCACAGCGCAAAGGTGAGTTTGTCATGAATTCGGATCCCAAAATCATGTCCACGACAGCAATCGACGCCGCCCTGCATTTCGGCTGGCGGTCCGGCCTGGCGGTCGCCTTGCTGCTTGCCGTTTTTGGCAGCCTGCCGGCAACCCCGTCTCATGCGCAGGATATCCAGTCCTCGCCCTCCTTCGTCGACGATTTCAAGAGTTTCGACCGTGAGCGCTGGTACGTTTCGGACGGCTGGACAAACGGCAGCCATCAGAATTGCACCTGGTCGAAAGGCCTGGTCGAGCTTTCCGATGGCGTTCTTTCGCTCGGTTTCGCGAAGCAGAAGACCAAGGATCGTGAGTTCGCCTGCGGCGAGATCCAGACCAAGCAGCGCTTCGGCTATGGGACCTATGAGGCGCGGATGAAAACCGATACGGGCCCCGGCCTCAACGCGGCTTTCTTTTCCTATATCGGCCCGTCCGACAAGCAGCCCTGGGACGAGATCGATTTCGAGATCCTCACCAAGGACACGTCCAAGGTGCAGGTCAACGCCTACATCGCCGGCAAGGGCAAGAACGAAAAGCTGGTCGACGTGCCCGGAGGCACCGACAGTGCCTTCAACGACTACGCCTTCGTCTGGGAGAAGGATAGTCTGCGCTGGTACCTCAACGGTCAGCTGGTGAACACCATCACTGATCCTGCGAAGCTGCCCAGCCATGCTCAGAAGATTTTCTTCAGCCTTTGGGGCAGCGACACGATGAAGAGCTGGATGGGAGCGTTCGCCGATCCGGGCCGCAGGCTTTCGCTGCAGGTCGAGCGTGTCGCCTTCACCGCGCTCGGTCAGCCCTGCCAGTTTCCGGAATCGCTGGTATGCAGCGTAAAAGAGTTGGGAAAGACGAATTGAACCGGCCGGACCGAAAGCGGCTCCAGGCCCTGGATGGGAATGAAACCGAATGAACTTGACGGTGTTTGGAATTGGCTATGTCGGCCTCGTGCAGGCGGCGGTGCTTGCCGAAGTTGGCCACCAGGTTGTCTGCGTCGATATCGACGCAAGCAAGGTGGAGCGGCTCAACCAGGGCTTTGTCCCGATCTTCGAGCCAGGCCTTGAAAGCATCGTCAGGGAGAATCACGCCGCTGGCCGCATCAAGTTCACCACCGATGCGGCGGCTGCCGTCAGGCATGGCGAAATCCAGATGATCGCGGTCGGCACGCCGCCCGGCGAGGACGGTTCGGCCGACCTCAAATATGTGCTGGCGGTCGCCGAGACCATCGGCCGCGAGATGGATACCGCCAAGATCGTCGTCGGCAAATCGACAGTGCCGGTCGGCACCTGCGAAAAGGTGAAGGCCAGGATCGCCGAGACGCTGAAGAAGCGCGGGCGCGAGGATTTGAGCTTCGACGTCGCCTCCAATCCAGAATTCCTCAAGGAGGGCTCTGCCGTCGCCGACTGCATGAAGCCGGATCGCATCATCGTCGGCACCGACAGCGAGGACACCGAGGCGGTGATGCGCGAACTCTACGCGCCCTTCAACCGCAACCACGAGAAGATGATCGTGATGGACGTGCGCAGCGCCGAATTCACGAAATACGCCGCCAATTGCATGCTGGCGACCAAGATCAGCTTCATGAACGAGATGGCGAACCTTGCCGAGCAGCTCGGCGCGGACATCGAGGAGGTGCGCAAAGGCATCGGTAGCGATCCGCGCATCGGCTACCATTTCATCTATCCGGGTCTCGGCTATGGCGGCTCGTGCTTTCCCAAGGATGTCCGTGCCCTGATCAAGACCGCCGAGGGCGTCAAATTCGATGCCAAGCTGCTGCGCGCCGTCGAGGAACGCAACAACGACCAGAAATCCGTCCTGTTCGACAAGGTGCATCGCTATTTCAAGGGCAACCTCGAGGGCAAGACCTTCGCGCTGTGGGGCTTGGCCTTCAAGCCCAACACCGACGACATGCGCGAGGCGCCCGCGCGTGTGCTGATGGAAGCGCTCTGGAACGCCGGCGCGACCGTGCAGGCCTATGACCCCGAGGCCATGCAGGAATGCCAGGCCGTCTACGGGCTGCGCGACGACCTGATGCTGTGCGGCACCAAGGAAGCGGCATTGCGCGGCGCCGACGCGCTGCTGATCGCCACCGAATGGAAGAGTTTCCGCGCACCGTCCTTCGATGCGCTGAAGGATGCACTGACCACGCCGGTCATCTTCGATGGCCGCAACCTCTACGATCCCAAGGTCGTGGCGCGCCACGGCATCGAATATCATTCGATCGGCAGAATGGCGGCATGAGATCGGGTGCGGATAAGCTCGAAACAGGGGCGGATGGCAACCAAGACGAGCGCGCCAGGCGCGGAAGGGAATTGCGGCCGACGGTGCTGTAAAGGCCGGGCAATCACCAGGGACGATTTCGAAAGCGAGGCGGCGGCCTTGGCCTGTTGCGTCGGAAAGGAGACCCCATGAAAGTTCTTTTTGCAGGCGGCAGTGGCTACCCACCGGAGTTCAGCGGCGGCGTCCAGTCGAGCACCCACCATCTGACCGAGCAGTTGATCGAGCATGGGCATGAGGCCGCGGTGCTCGCCGCCCTGTTTGGTGACGGTGTCTTCGGCTTCAAGGCGCGTGCCAAGATGAAGCTCTTGCGCCAGCCCGCGGTCGTCGACAGTTTTCCCGGCTACCCGGTGATCCGGGCATGGTTCCCCTGGGAGGCGGCGGCCTTCGCCGTCGAGAGGGTGAAGCCGGATGTGGCGGTGGTCCAGTGTCACAAGTCGGTTCCGCTCGGCAAGGCGTTGCAGGTCAAGGGCGTGCCGCTGGTCGTCTATCTCCGCAATGTCGAGTTTCACGAGCTGGGGGGCGACCTGCGCGACTTGCGCTCGGCGCTCTACATCGCCAATTCGGAGTTCACCGCGCGCACCTACGCCAGGGAGTTCGGCATCGAGGCAACGGTGATCCCGCCGACTATCAACCCAACGCACTACAGCACGCCGACGACGGGCCAGTTCGTCACCCTGATCAACCCCTATGAGGAAAAGGGTTTCGAGCTTGCGGTGCGCATCGCCGGCGCGTGCCCCGAAATCCCCTTCCTCTTCGTCGAGAGCTGGAAGCTGGAGGAAGATCATCGGGCGCGCATCGAGGAAACGATCGCACCGCTTGGCAATGTCACGCTGGAGAGCCGGACCTCCGACATGAAGACTGTCTATGGCCGCACCAGAATCCTGCTGGCGCCCAGCAAATGGGAAGAGGCCTGGGGGCGAGTGGCATCGGAGGCCCATTGCTGCGGCATTCCTGTCGTTGGCTCGCGGCGTGGCGGCCTGCCGGAGGCGATCGGGCCTGGCGGCGCGGTGCTGGACTATGACGCCCCGCTTTCCGACTGGGTCGCGGCTGTCAGGCTTCTGTGGAACGACAACCAGGAATATGATCGGATCTCAGGCCTCGCGCGTAGCTTTGCAGCGCGTCCGGAGCTCGATCCTGACCGTCAGTTCGTTACCTTCTTCTCGATATTGAACAAGGCAGTGCGGCAGCGCGCACGGCAAGCTGCTTAGACCTGTGCGCGCCAGCCGATCGCTCACTTATTGGGCATTTGCCCGACCGCGGCATTTGGCGCTCGACCGGATCTCGACATAGCGCCCGAAGGATAAGTATGGCCGAAAAGCACAAGTTTGTAATGTTGGATGGCCTCAGAGGCATCGCGGCGATCGCTGTCGTTCTGTTCCATCGGCGCTGGTGGTTCGCGGACGATGGTAACTTTCTGCAACACGCACCCTTGGCAGTGGATTTCTTTTTTCTCCTGAGCGGGTTTGTGATCGCCTACGCCTATGAGCCCAAACTAATCGCTGGAATGAGCCTCCGCCGGTTTCTGATAAAACGCCTGATAAGGTTGTATCCGCTGATACTCCTCGGGGCGTTCCTCGGCGGTGCGTTCATTTTGTTGAAGGAAATAAGAACTGAAGGCAGAATAACGGACGCGATAGAGATTACACTCTTCGGGATGGCAGCAATTCCGATGCCATTTCCAAACTCCATAGCCAGTCAGCCATTTTATGCCGATCAGCCTCTTTGGTCGATATTCTTTGAGATTCTGGTGAATATAGGGTTCGCTGCTTTTTTATATAAGCTCACAAACGCTTCATTGAAACTAATTGTGATGTTTACTGCAGTGGCCTACCTGATTGCGGTTGCTGTCAAAGGGGATGTCGGTCTCATCGGAAACCAATATGGTCCGTATGGATGGATGCTTATCGCCGGGTTACCCCGCACCGTATGTTCCTTTTTTCTCGGCGTTATCATCTTTCGGTGTCTGGGGGACCGCTGGATCAGTCGCGTAAGGGCGCCGGCATGGACCCTTCCAGTGATCTTGATGGCGATTTTTGCTGTGCCTGACTTGGGAAATATTGGAAATACAATCATGGCTGCTCTGTCTGTCCTGATTGTTTTCCCGTTAATTGTGATTGCAGGAGCCAACGCGCAGCTGGATGGGGTTGGGGCAAAAATCGCCGCGACTTCAGGCGCGGTATCCTTCCCTTTATACGTGCTGCATGAGCCGATGTATGCTTGGTCAGAGCCGATTATGTACCGGCTTGGTCTGTTTAATCAAGTAGTTCCCTCTGTGTGGGCTTGCGCGCTTGTTTTTGGAATAGCGTTTTTTTCTCTCCTAATGTACAAGATTTACGATATCCCGATCCGTCGTTTCCTTACGCGTACTTTCGATGCCTCCAAGCAAGCTGCTCCGGCCCTGCGATGGGAGTCTCCATGATCCTGCGAGACGACTCATTGTGCGGTGCACAAATCGATATTGCGCCTGCGAACAATTCCCTTTACGTTTTGCAACGGTCGATGGTCTTGGATCGGACTTGGATGTGATGGCCGGGCGCCAAGCGGAAAGCGGCACAGAAAGCCGTCCTGAACGAGCGATAAGGCGTTTGCGCCATGCTGCCGGCTGGCGGCTTGCGATGCTGCGCCGGACTGCGTCGGGTCTCTTCTCGCAGGCGATGGCACGCTCCGCGCTTTTCCTCAGGTGGAAACTGTCGCGGCCAGGCCGAGCGCATCAACTGCAGGGAGAATTGATAGTTTCCTTGACATCCTATCCTGCACGATTTCCGACATTGTCGTTGACGCTGAAATGTCTGTTGGCTCAGTCGATCAAGGCCGACAGGACGATTCTTTGGATCGCGCATGAGGACATGGCCTCACTGCCAAGATCGGTCACGGAACTCCAAGCTCACGGACTGGAAATACGCTCCTGCAAAAACAGCAGATCGTATAAGAAGATTATTCCGACTCTGGCGACATTTCCCGAGGCTTTCATCGCGACAGCCGATGATGACGTCTATTACTCCAGCCATTGGCTGGAAGAGATGGCTTTGCTTGCGGGCAACAACACAATCGTATGCCACCGGGCGCATATGGTGAACTTCGATGAATCCGGAAATCTGAAACCGTACGACGAATGGCATTTTGACGAGGCGGCGATCTCTCCGATCCTGTTTCCGACGGGGGTAGGCGGCGTGCTTTATGCCCCGCATTCACTTGCGCCGGAGGTGCTGGACGAAGCCGAATTCGCGAGGCTTTGTCCAAGCGCCGACGACGTCTGGCTGTTCTGGATGGGTCGTCGCGCGGGGAGTTCCTACGTCGCTGTCGGCACCAACTGGTTTCCCGTCCCGTGGAAGGGAACGCAGGCTTCGGCCCTTTATCTTACCAATGTGGGGCAAAGCGCCAATGACGAGCAGATCAAGGGCATGATCAAGGAGTACGGCAATCCGTTTGATGACCCTGTTTGCAACAAGGCGGCCTGACAAACGGAAGTGGATTGAGATGGAAAACAAGGTAACCCCCGCCGTCGGGCGCAACGATGTTTCCGTGTTGATCGCGGCTTTCAACGCATCTCCATTCCTGGAGCGCGCTGTGAGTTCTGCGATGAACCAAGGAAGCTCGGTGCTTGAGATTATTGTCGTTGACGACTGTTCGACAGATGCAACGCTCGACATCGCCAGGAGGATCGCAAAGCAAGATGAACGCGTGAAGGTCGTTCACCTATCCAAGAATGTAGGCCCTTCCGGTGCTCGTAACGCGGGCCTGCATGTTGCCAGAGGCGATTGGGTGGCAGTCCTGGATGCTGATGACGCCTACGCACCAGGGCGCCTTGAGCGCTTAATCCAGACAGGTGCTTCCGAAAAGGCTGACATAGTCGCGGACAATTTCGCTTTCTATGATCCGACCAGCGGAACGTCGGGTTCTTCGGCCGCCGCTTTGACCAGCGAGATAACGCCGGTCAGCACCGAGGCGTTCCTGATACACGCACGGCCATTCGGGCCGGACATCGACTGGGGTCTGCTCAAGCCAGCTTTCAGAAGGCAGTTCCTGATCGACAGATCGCTGCGCTATCCGGAGGATTCCCGACATGGCGAGGATTTCCTCCTGGTCATGGGAGCACTGCTTGCAGGTGCCAAATACGTCGTGGCCAACTTCCCGGGTTATCTTTATACCCACCGCGGCTCAGGCTGGAGCAGAACCCAGATAAACTATGACGGCCAGGTAAAGCAGTCCAGCAAGCTGTTGCTTGACCCACGAGTCGCAAACGATCGAAAGCTGGTGCATTTGCTGAACGCCAGGATACGCTCGATCAAGCGTCTGTCCGCCGAAAGAAGCACCCAGTCGCTCATAAAAGATAGGCGACCCTTCAGACTTCTCGCAGCTGCAACAACAGATTGGCGAATCGCCCTGTCGGTACTCAGAAAATTCAAAAACAAGGCTGCGAGTGTTCGCATTGGTTAGGATGCCATTGAAAAAACCGTTTTCCCTGCTGGAAAGCAAGGTATCTCGAGCCGATCTCAAGGTCGCTTCGGTCAATGGGGCCGCTGTCAATTTCAGTTCACAGGTGCTCAAGCTTGTACTGCAATTCTGCTACCAGATCATCATTGCCCGCCTTCTGATCCCTGAAGATTTTGGCATTGTCGCCATGGCTGCGCCGTTGTTTGCGTTCGCGGCGCTCTTCACTGATTTCGGCCTGACGCAAGCGACGGTTCAGAGAGAAGAAATCACGCAGGAGCAGGTAAGCTTCATCTTCTGGGTTAATATTGGTCTTAGCGCCGCGATCTGTCTGGCGGTTGCTGCCCTGGCACCACTCGCCGGCGTGTTTTTCAGCGAGCCTCGCGTCGTTCCCATTGTCGTGGCACTCAGCGCAACCTTCATTTTGAGCGGGCTGTGCGCGCAGCACATGGCCTTGTTGAACCGGCATCTGCTGTTTTTCAAGATCGCGGTCATAGAGATTTTGAGTTTTCTGCTCGGTTCTGCCGTTGGCCTTGTCCTAGCGTGGAAAGGGTTCGGCTATTGGTCGCTTGTCTACAACCAGATAGCAATCTCCTTCAGCACGCTTCTTATGAGCTGGGCCATGGTGAGGTGGGTTCCAAGCAAACCCGTGCTGTACGGCGACGGTTTCAAAATTCTGAATTTCGGCGCCAACATCACGTCGTTCAACGTGCTGAATTTTTTCGCCAGGAACTTCGACAATATACTGATAGGCCGCTATCTAGGTGAGGCGCCGCTCGGCATATATGACAGGGCGTACAAGTTGCTCTTATTGCCGTTGAGCCAGATAACTGGGCCCATATCCAAGGTAGCCCTCCCATCCTTGGCGCGAACTATGGGGGAACCTGAGGTCTATCGGCGGTTCTATTTCAGGATGCTGGAACTTATAATCATCGGCACGTATCCAGCCGTCATTTTCGCAATGATAAACAGCCAACTGCTGATTTTGACGTTGCTGGGGCCGAAATGGCTGGAGGTCTCCCACGTATTCACCATTTTGGCGTTCGGGGCGATTTTTGCCCCTATCAGTAGCAGCACGGGTTGGCTGTTTATAAGCCAGGACAGGACAAGGGAGATGAGAAATTGGGGTGCGCTGAGCTCCGCCTTGTTCGTCGCTGCCTTTATTTGTGGATTGCCATGGGGGATTGCCGGGGTCGCCGCGTTCTACATAGGCGTGGGCACGGTTCAGGGCCCCATTCTCTGGTGGGGCGCAACAAGGAGGGGACCGCTCTCATTCGGCCAGTTGCTGGCGACCCTCGGACCCTATTTTTTCGCTGCAGTCGTAACCGCCTTCCTGGAGTGGATGTTGAGAACTTGGTTGCCCGACAATTTCTGTGGGCTGATTATATCCGGGGTTGCGTCCTATGTCGGGTTCCTGGGGGTTGTCTTGGCCTTTGGCTCCAGCCGGAAAGGCATCGTCGAACTGGCTATCGAGGCTTTGGTTTTGTCCAGGCGCTTCTATGGCAAGGTCGTTGCTCGTTTCGCATAGGCAATGACCGCCCGTTAACTGTTACGAATCGGGCCGGTACCGACGTTGCCGCAAGACTGCGATCAGTCATCAGGCAGTCACTCTGATGTTTCGAGCAGTGCAATCCGGTAACCGATTGCAGTACGTCTATTTTGCAGTGCAACAGAAAACGTGGAGCGCCGCGCCAATATTGTTGCGATGCAGCATTCCCGGCGCCTATGCCTTGATGCTCGACAAAGCAGCCTTGGCGCCGTGAAGGTTCAGCTCATTGGCTGACGTCACTGCGCCTGTATCCGTGGAGTGTCATGACCAGTCTCTCCGAGGCGGCCATTGGCTCCCATTTGCCGGCCCAGCGCGGATCCATGGTCGCGCCTGCCGCCACCCACAGGTCGAAATACGGCTGCATGGGCTTGTTCGGAAACGCTCCGCCGGGGGTGTCGGCCGGCGTTACGACGGCCACTTCCTTGCCGTCGATGAAGAAGGCAACTCTTTTCCCCGCCTCATATTGCATGCCGAGGTGATATCGTTTGCCCGAGAGGTCGCCAGGCTGGATCAATTTGACCCAAACGGTCTTGTGCTTGTTGTCGACGTTCGCCCAGACAGTAATCTGCATCCCCTTGGTGCCGACGATCTCAAAGTCGACTTCCTCATGGGCCTTGTCGTTGAAAATCCAAAGCGGCGCCGCGATTAGCCCCGGCTTCATCGTGGGAAGCGTTACGTCCACTTCCCATTTTGCCGACGAGGAAGCGGAGTTGGCGCCGGACATTACCTCTGCGGATGCCTTCTCGCTGACGGTAAGCTGTAGCGCGCCGTCGACGATTTTGACGTTAGCGGCTTTCCAGTCGTAACCTCCAAGCTTGGGTTCGCTCCACTGCGACGGCACGAAGGGATTGTTGTATTTCCAAAGTTGCAGCTTGACACCCGACCAGTCGGGAAGCTTGTCGAGGGCAACATTCCCGCTTCCCGCCGTGGCGCTCTCGGCCAATGCATGGCCGGCGACCCATTGCATGGCGGAGGAGGCCGCCAGAAGCATGAGGAATTGTCTGCGTGTGGAATTCATCGCTAGCCTCCATTGGGTCGCCTTGACCTTGTCAGCGGCGACGATGCCAAAGCCGGCCATTCTACGCGGCCGTGGCGTTCCAGTGCCATGGGCGCCACTTCGGTGATTGAGCCATACACCAATGATAAGGCGATTTTTTGCTGCATTGCATCAAAAATATTGCAATGCAGAAAAAGGCCTTTCGTGTCAGGAGATTGCCGGCGGGCGCAGGCCAAGAGCAGCGCTGCAACTCCTGGAGAGGCGCTCAAGCCGCAGAGGCTATCGGGGGGTGGGTCCGTCCCACTGTATTTTGCTCGCCGGGTTCAAACTGCGATGGACCGAATCGAACGCTTTCAAGCTGCAAGGACTGGGGAGACGCAACATCGAGGGCAGGATCGAGTTGCACAGGCTCGCGCACTCTTTCCAATGCGACACGATCGTAAAGCGCATCGAGAAACGCGCCTGCGGGTTCTGCCCCGAACATGGTCTCCGCGGTCCTGCGGGCATCGCGCCGGAGCAGCGCCATCAAGGCGGGTTGCCCAATATACGGCTTCAATCGGTAGATGGCCAAACTGGCGAGCCGTTCGACCTCATCACGGAAATATTCGGCATATTTCGCCTCCCCCCGCGAGTCGTATCCCGGACTCCACCAATCGCCGATGTCGTCGAGCCTGACAGGCAAGGCAATCCCGTTGATGCCGTCCTCGAGGAATTCCGGCAAGGCGCAGACCTTTGTTCCAAGAACAGGGGTGTGCTCTGACATCGATTCCAGCGCTGAATAGCCGAAAGTGTCGCCAAACGTGGCGAGGATGCCGAAATGCGAGTTGCGCAGCAATTGTCGGACCGATTGGTTAGGCAACACCCCGTAATGCTGTACGTTTTTCAGTTCGAGCAGCTTGATATAGGGGTCGAAGAATCCCGGACTTGTCGGATCCGTCCATATATGGCCGCCAACCTGGAGACTTGAGACAACGTTCACCCGAATTGGCAATTTCTGCTGGGTGGCTTTTTCGGCGATCTTGACCGCAACGCATCCGCCCTTGCGGCCAAAGTGAGCGCCGACAAATGTCAGCACCAGTTCCTCGGCGCTGTTTTCGGACATCGCGTCTTCCGTCGCCGGCACCACGACGTTCGGGTGGCGGACCAACAGCTTCTCCATCAGGAGGCCGACTTCCGGATTGTCGCTGTGCTGGGCCAGAAAACTTCTGCGGGCAAAATGCGACAGTGCGATGATGCGACGGCAGCTTGTGCTGGCAATTCGCGACCTGAGATAGCGGGCCATCAACCCGCGTTTGCGAAGGGCAAACTGTCGCGGCAAATGGGATTCAAATGACATGATGTACTTGGAGGAATTGATCGGTATCCGGTTAAATGCATGCACCATGTCGACAGACAAGGCAGGCTCGATCAGCGTCACGCCTTCCAGCTTGGACGAGACCAGATTCAATGGCAGAAATCGCTGTCGCAGGATCGTATGCCTGGACGCTCGCGGCGTAACGAAGCTGGTCGGATACTTGTCGTCATAGACGGCGATGCGAAGAGATTTGCCCATACGGAACCACTCGTCTTCAAGCAGCGGCATCGGGGATATTCGCAAGCTATTCCAAAGATGCAGAAAAGCATGCTGCCGCGCTGCAACAGAATGCAGCCAGCGGATCCCTGGCCAAACTCGAGGCCCAACTTCCCTGACAAGAATTCAACACCATTTTTTGTTGCGGTGCAATATGATTTTAGCAATTGATTAACTGTTAGCTCTTTTGCCGGGTGGGGAGCGATTTGGCCTGACGTGGCCGTCATGTTGCGGGCTTTGCAAGCGAAACCCCCGATTTCCTGGCGCGGCAGGCCATGTCGCCTCCGATGGTTCGATTGTATGGGCGCCCCAGCGCTGTCAAAAAATTGGATCATGTGTTTTGTGCGGTGCGGTAGAGATGGCTATTTTGCTACGGCGCACCAAAAATGTTGCGATGCAGCAAGAGCTGTACTAGGCTTCCCTTCGGGTGGGCCAACAGCGATCGAGTTTTCATGCTGCATGTCTTGTACCTGGTGCACGATGTTTCCGACCCGGCGGTTCGCCGGCGGACCACGATGCTCAGGGCAGGTGGCGCCAGGGTCACCCTGGCGGGCTTCCGCCGCACCGTGAATCCGATTGCCGACGTTGAAGGATTGCGGCCGATCGACCTTGGCGCGACGCGCGACGGCCGATTCCCCCACCGCCTGGCGGCGGTGGCGAAGGCGGCGGTTTCGCTTCGCACGAAGCTGAGGGGCACGCCGAGGCCCGATCTCATCATCGCGCGCAATCTGGAAATGCTGGCGCTGGCCCGCCGTGCAAGGTCGGCTTTCGGCGCCGCTGTCCCGATCGTCTATGAATGCCTGGACATTCACCGCCTGGTGCTCCGCGACGATGCCCTGGGCAAGACGCTGCGCGCCACCGAGCGCCATCTGGCGCGGGATGTGAAGCTGCTGGTGACGAGTTCGCCGGCCTTCATCGCCAATTATTTCAAACCGTTCCGCCAGGTCGCGGCACCGGTGGAACTGGTCGAGAACAAGTATTTCGAGGCAGCGGCTGTTCTGCCTGGTGAACGCGAGGCGGTGGAAGGACCTGTCGCCCCGCCATGGCGGATCGGCTGGTTCGGGGCGCTTCGGTGCCGCCGCTCGCTCGAACTGCTGGCCGGTTTCACGCGCCGCATGGAGGGTCGATTCGAGATCGTGCTGCGCGGCCGTCCGGCACTTTCCGAATTTCCGGATTTCCATGCCTTCGTCGATGCCGAACCTTACCTGTCGTTTTGCGGGCCGTATCGCAACCCGGAGGACATGGCGGCGATCTATCAGGACGTCCATTTCTCCTGGGCGATCGATTTCTTCGAGGAGGGACAGAACTCCGAATGGCTGCTGCCCAACCGCCTTTATGAAGGCTGCCGCTTCGGCGCGGTGCCGATCTCGATGGACAACACCGAGACCGGACGGTTCCTGCGGCAGCGGGATATCGGCGTTTTGTTGCCGCAGGCCACGCCCGAGGCGCTCGAAACCGCACTTGGCAGGATGGAACAGCACCGCTTCGGCAGGCTGAAGGCGCGCGTGCTGGCGCACAATCCGAGGATGTGGAGCTACGATCGCAGCGATTGCAGCGCCCTGGTCGAAAAACTGCGCCGGCTGACCACCGTGCGCGAACCCGTCGCGACTGAGGCCTTGGCATAGGATGGACATCGCCCGATGACGCAAGCGCTTGCCCCCAGCCTGATCGTAATCCCATGTCTCAACGAGGCAACCCATATTGGTGCGCTGCTCGACCGGCTCTGCCCGGCGGCGGAACGGCTTGGCGCGCGGATCGTCGTTGCCGACGGCGGCAGCACCGACGGTACGCTGGCCATCGTCGGCGAGCGCCAGAGGAACGATCCGCGCATCATCCTGCTTCACAATGAAAAGCGCATCCAGAGTGCCGCGATCAACCTGGCGGTGGCCAAATTCGGCGAGGGCGCGCAATATCTGATCCGCATCGATGCCCATGGCGGTTATCCCGACGACTATTGCGACCGGCTGGTCGAGGAGGCGTCGGCCACCGGCGCCGATTCGGTCGTGGTTTCGATGCTGACCAGCGGCAGCGGCACCGTGCAGAAAGCGGTGGCGGCGGCGCAGAACTCCAAGCTCGGCACCGGCGGCTCCAAGCACCGCCACCTCTCCGCCGGGGGATGGGTCGACCACGGCCATCACGCGCTGATGCGGATTTCGGCCTTCCAGGCCGTCGGCGGCTATGACGAGACGTTCAGCCACAACGAGGATGCGGAACTCGACTATCGGCTGAGGCAGGCCGGCTACAGGATCTGGATGAGCGGCAGGACGCATATGGTCTACTATCCGCGCACCTCGCTGCGCGGCCTCTATTTCCAGTATCTCGGCTATGGCCGTGGCCGGGCCAAGAATGTGCTGAAACACCGCGTGATCCCGAAGGTTAGGCAGATGGTGCCGCTGGCGGTCTTCCCGGTGGTTCTGCTGGCCGCCTTCTCCTTCGTGCACTGGATCGCGGCGCTGCCGCTGTTGCTGTGGGCGGCGGTGTGCCTGGGCTATGGCCTGGTGACGGCCATCGGCCAGCGCAATGCCGATATCGCGCTTGCCGGCGTCTCGGCTATGGTGATGCATTTCGGCTGGTCCGTCGGTTTCTGGCTGCAGCTTCTCGGCCTCGGCGCATGGCGGAGGGCGACGTGATGGCGGTCGAGGCCAGGAGCCGCAGCATCGACATCGGCGTGTGCACGTTCCGGCGTCCGGAACTGGCCGATACGCTGCGCTCGCTCGCCGCTCTTGCCGTGCCTGACGGCTTCGAGGTCGGCGTCATCGTCGCCGACAATGACGACATGCCGAGCGCCAGGGAGTTGGTGACGGTGCTGTCGCAGGAATTGAAGCTGCCGGTCCGCTACCGGCATTGCCCGGCGCGTAACATCTCGATTGCCCGCAACGCTTGCCTCGACGCCAGCGAGGCGGATTTCCTGGCCTTTATCGACGACGACGAGACCGCCACCGCCCACTGGCTCGCCGAACTGGTGGCGGCGGCCGAGACGAGCGGCGCCGCCGCGGTTCTCGGCCCGGTACGCGCGCTCTATCGCCCGGATGCGCCGGACTGGATGCGCCGCGGCGATTTCCATTCCACCTTGCCGGTCCGCGTGCGCGGCGAAATCCGCACCGGTTACACCTGCAACGTCCTGCTGCGCATGGGATCGGACAGCCTGCGCGGCCGTCGCTTCAGCCTGGCGCGCGGCCAGACTGGCGGCGAGGACACCGAATTCTTCGACCAGATGCACAAGGCAGGCGGCCGGATCGCCTTTGCCCCGGAGGCATGGGTGGACGAGGCGGTGCCGCGGGCCAGGGCCGCGTTCGACTGGCTCAGCCGTCGCCGTTTCCGGGTCGGCCAGACGCACGGCCACCTCCTGGGCCGCAACGCCAGCGGCATCGCGCGGGCGAAGCAGGCCGGCCTTGCGGCGGCAAAGGCCGCTTATTGCTTCGCCGCCGCACTTCCGGTTGCCGCCAGCCCGATACGCAGGAACCGCAGCGTACTGCGCGGCATCATGCATGTCGGCGTCGTCAGCGGCCTTGTCGGTGTCCGAGAACTGCGCCTCTACGGCCAGCCAGCAGGGGAAGGAGGCAAGCGTGCAGCCTGATATTGCCTTCGTCCCCGATGTTTCTTTTGTGATTGCCGCCTTCAACGCCGAGGCAACCCTCGATCGGGCGATCACCAGCGCCATCGCCCAGAAGGGTGTCAGCCTCGAGATCATCGTCGTCGACGACAAGTCGCGTGACGGCACACTCGATGTGGCGCGGGCCTATCCCGAGCACATCGTGCGCGTCGTGGCGCTGGAAAAGAACAGGGGTCCCGGAGGGGCCAGGAATGCCGGGCTCGACGCCGCGCGCGGCAGGTGGATCGCGGTTCTCGATTCCGACGACGCTGTCTTTCCCGGCCGCATCGCCGCCATGATCGGCCGCGCCGAAAAGGCGAAGGCCCAGATCGCTGTCGACAATCTCCAGGTCGTCCGCGAGGACGGCGTGGTCGAGGACGCGATGTTCCCGCGCCAGTATCTGGAAGACCTGCGCGAGATTTCGCTGGCCACCTACATCGCCGGCAATGTCGTCTTCGAATCGAAATTCAATCTCGGCTACCTCAAGCCGATCTTCCTGCGCAGTTTCCTCGACGAAAACCGGCTGCGCTATGACGAGAAACTGAGGATCGGCGAGGACTACATCCTGTTTGCCGAAGCCCTGGCCGTGGGTGGCAGATGCGTGGTCGAGCCCGATATCGGCTATGCCTATCATATCCGCGGCGGCTCCATCTCGCGCGTGCTCAAGCCTCATCATGTCGAGGCGATGCGCAAGGCGGATGCCGAATTCGCTCAAACCCATCGGATGGACGAGGCGGCCCAGGCAGCCTTCGCCCGGCGCGGCCGCAGCCTGCGCAAGGCGGCCTCGTTCCTGGCGATGGTCCAGCACATCAAGGCGCGGTCCCCGTTCAAGGCGATCCGGACGGCGCTCAGCGACCCGGCGGCGGTCAGGCATATGGGCATGCCGATCGCCGTGCGGTTGCGAAGAGTAGCGGCACAGTTTGCCGTGGGGGTGGGGAGGTGAAGATGCAGGCACATGGAGGGATTTTTCGTGGCCTGTGAATGGACTGAAGTCGATCTCCTCAGAAGGAATTTGCGATGAAGAAAATCAGGAAGGCCGTGATACCGGTGGCGGGGCTTGGAACACGGTTCCTGCCGGCGACCAAGTCGATGCCGAAGGAAATGCTTCCCGTGGTCGACAGGCCCGTCGTGCAATATGCGGTGGACGAGGCCTTCGAGGCCGGCATCGAGCACATCGTCTTCGTCACCGGCCGCAACAAAGCGGTCATCGAGGACTATTTCGACCTCCATCCCGAACTGATCGGAACCCTGGAGCAGACCGGCAAGAAGGCGCAACTGCAGTCGCTGGAAAGCCTGCTTCCGGTGGCCGGCGCCACTTCCTTCATCCGCCAGCAATCGCCGCAAGGCCTCGGCCATGCCGTCTGGTGCGCGCGCGAGGTCATCGGCAACGAGCCCTTCGCCCTGCTTTTGCCCGACATGGTCTCCTTCGGCGGGCGCGGATGCCTGGCCGAGATCACCGACCTGTATGCCGAGACCGGCGGCAACGTCATCGCCGTCGAGCGCTGCGACCCGAGCGAGACCAACAAATATGGCATCGTCGGCCGTGGCGCCGACATCGGCGGCGGCTTCGAGGTGACGGCCATGGTCGAAAAGCCTGCGCCGGCCAACGCGCCGTCGAACTTCTACATCAACGGCCGCTACATCCTGCAGCCCGAGATTTTCCAGCTTCTGGGCAACCAGCAACGCGGCGCCGGCAATGAGATCCAGCTGACCGACGCCATGGTCCGCCTGTCGCAGGAGCAGTCATTCTTTGCCCAGCCTTTCAAGGGCCGCATGTTCGACTGCGGTTCCAAGGAAGGGTTCATCCAGGCCAATGTCGCCTTCGCGCTGGCGCGCGACGACATGAAGGGCCCGGTCTTCGAGATGCTCCGGGAGTGCGTCCGGACGCATGAACGCCAGGAAGAAGCCGCATAATGCCCATCTTTCGGGAGCATTGTCGGGCGGCTGACGGCGGAGGGGCCGGCCGGCTCCGCGCCATCCGGCACCAAGTGTGTGTCGCGCCCGCCAATGCTCCCGATCTTCCCGGGGCCTGCGAGCGAGACAAGCCAGAATTGGACCGAAGATGAATTATGCCAACTTTCCTCTCGACAAGAGGATGCCATTGCCGAATCCGGACGCAGGAAACGGCGAAGACTTCATCGACGTGGAGCGGCTGCTTGGCATGGCCGCGCGGCAGGCCAAGGTGGTTGGCGTGTGCGCCATCATCGGTCTTTTCCTGGGCTTGCTCTATCTGCAGACGACGCCGCCCAAATACCAGTCGGTCGCCAGCGTGCTGATCGACGAGGGGCTGAACAAGATCGTCGACGACATCTCGGCGGCGTCGACAACCATGCAGACCGATTCCGCCATCCTCAGCCAGATCGAAATCCTGACCTCGACTCGGCTTGCCGCCGTGGTCGTCGACAAGCTGAAACTCGACCAGAACGACGCGTTCATGAACCCGCCGCAGTCGGCCCTTGCCCAGGGCGTCGGCTTGGTCCGCGGTCTGATCCAGTATGTCCGTCCGAGCCCGGTCATGCCGGGCGTCGGCGATATCTCCAAGCTCGACCCCGCCACGCGCGATGCGCTGATCGCCACGTCGCGACGCGACTATGCCATCCTCAAGCTGCAGAACGAGATCCGGGCCGATCGCGTCGGGCGAAGCTACGTCATCGCGCTTGGCTACCAGGCGACGGATCCGGGTTTGGCGAAAGCCATCACCAAGGCCTATGCCGACGCCTATCTCGCCGACCAGCTCGATGCCAGCTTCGATGCCACCGAGCGCGCGGCGGTCTGGCTGCAGGGTCGGCTGACCGAACTGCGCGAAAGCTCGCGGCAGGCATCGCTCGCGGTCGAGAAATTCAGGGCCGAGCATGGTCTTTCCGCCAACAGCGACGGCCAGCTGATGAGCGACAAGCAGCTTGCCGACCTGAACGCGCAGCTCATCGTGGCGCAGGCCGACACGGCACGTGCCAGCGCCCGCTACCAGCAGTACAAGTCGATCGTCGACAGCGGCTCGGACAACGCTTTCAAGGACGCAGCAATATCGAGCGACCAGCCAAGCAGCTCGGTCATCGCGGCGCTGAAGACGCGCTATCTCGCGGTCGCCAAACGGCAGCAGGATGTCGAGGCGAATTTCGGCGCCCAGCATCCCCAAGCCGTGGCGCTCGCCAAGGAAAAGGCAGACATTTCGGCCCAGATATTCGGCGAGCTGAAGCAACTCACCGAAAGCTACCGCAACGAGTATGAGGTGGCTCTGGCGCGCGAGACAGCGCTCAGGGCCAATGTCGCTGCCGCACAAGGCAAGAGCTCCATCGACAACCAGTCGCAAGTCAAGCTGCGTGAACTCGACCAGAAGGCGACGGCGCTGACGACGCTCTACCAGACTTTCCTCGGCCGTTATGAGGAAGCCGCGCAGCAGCAATCCTTCCCTGTCGGCAAGATCCGCATCATCTCGGATGCGTCGACGCCGCTTGCCGCCTCGAGCCCCCGCACCATGGTCGTGCTCGGTCTTTCGCTGGTGCTCGGCGTTCTGATGGGCGCCGGCTTCGGCGGCCTCAACGAGTTCAACGAACGGTTCTTCAGGACCGGCGAGGAGGTGCGCGACCGCGTCGGCCTCAAATTCCTCGGTTACCTGCCCACCATCGGCGGCAAACCGACGAAGGAAGACAAGCCGGGCGAGCCAGATCTCAAGGTTGCCAGAACGCCGGCTGCCATCGAAAGGCGCGCGCGAATGCGGGTGAGCGTCGACGCTCCGGCATCGATGTTCTCCGAAACGCTGCGCAGCGCCAAGATCGCCTTCGACGTGGTATTGGAAGGGCAAGCCAGTCGCGTCATTGGCGTGATCTCGGTCCTGCCCGGCGAAGGCAAGTCGACGGTCGCGGCCAATCTCGCCGGGCTGCTGGCCGCCAACGGCGCCAGGACGCTGCTCATCGACGGCGACCTGCGCAATCCGGGCCTTAGCCGCAGCCTCGGCATGGAAGCCGAGCAAGGGTTGATGGAAGCGGTGGTGAGCGGCCAGACCTGGCAGTCCGTCGGCAAGATCGACAGGCAGACCAAGCTGGCGATCATCCCGGCCGTGTCGCGCGGGCATTTCTCGCACACCAGCGAGCTTCTCTCTTCGGCCGGCATGCGCCGCTTCATCGAGAACGCCAAGGAGACGTTCGAATACATCGTCGTCGATCTGCCGCCGCTCGGGCCGGTGGTCGACGCCAAGGCCTTCGCACCGCTCGTCGACGGCTTCGTGCTGGTCACCGAATGGGGCCGCACGCCGCGCGCCATGGTGCGCTCGATGCTGGAATCCGAACCCTATGTCGCCAACAAGATCGTCGGCGCGGTGCTGAACAAGGTCGACCTGAAGAAGCTCGCCAAATACGGATCGATCGGGGCCTCGGAGAAATTCTTCGACAAGTACTCGACCTACTATCTCGACAAGTCGGAAGTGCGGTCGAAGGCAACGGTCTGAGGTAGGTCGTCACCCACTATTCTCTTGCAGCATGTCGCGGCGAATAGGATTCGCCCGACCTGCTGTAAGCTTTCTCATTTTATGCATGTCGTTGTCCCGGAACCGAGGACACTTCCGGGCGACATGCATTAGAGCAATTCCAGGAAAAGTGCGTAGCGGTTTTCCCGGGAAAAGCGCGTAGCGCTTTCCCTAGGGAATTGCGTGAAAACAAAGAGTTAGAGCGGTTCGGCGATTCCAACAAACACTGAACCGCTAGGAGTGGGCTGCGGTTCTCATTCGAAATTGCGCAAAGCTTCGGCCGTCCCGCCACCGTTCATGCGGCCGGACATGAAGCGGAGCGTCGTATCGCCCGAAGCTGATGGCTCGCCTACGCCGCCTTGAGCCGGTAGCGGAAGAGCGTGTAATCGAGCAGCAGCCGGATGCGCGGTTCGGCCTCGGTTGCCACCAGCCAGCTTGCCGCGATCATGGTCGCGCCGACGATTGCCATCGACGGGAGATATGGCAGCCCGGCGCGCACCATGGCGCCGAGCATCGACGCGCCGATGACGTCGTGGATCAGATAGAGCGGATAGGTCATCAGCCCGATCCGGCGCCAGCCGCTCCAACTGAGATCGAGCCGCAGCGACCATGCCATCAGGGCGATGGCTGCGAGGAACATCAGGATCGGCGGCGCGTAGGGCATGGCGGCTGCGACCTTGATGCTGTGGACGTCGACGGAACTCGCGATCTGCAGCACGCCGCCGCCGAGGAACAGCAGGCAGAAAGCAAGGCGGGGAGGCGTCATCGCCTTGAACCGCATCAGCCAGATGAGCACGCCGACGGCGAAGAAGCAGCCATGATGCACCAGGATGAGTTGCAGCCAGCGCGTCTCGGCGAAGTCCGACCAGCCGAGCGGATAATAGAGGCACCAGAACGACGTGCTGACCAGACCGATGACGATGGCAACCCTCTCCATCAGATGGAAGCGGCCGAGCCGCAGCAGGATCCAGACGATGGCATAGAAAGCGATTTCGATGCCGAGCGTCCAGTAGACGCTGTCCACCCAGGGACCATAGGGTGCGAACAGGGCCGTTCGGGCGAGCCTGACCACCGCGTCGGTCGGCCAGCTCGAGCCAATGAGCAGCAGCAGTGCCGCGGTGATCGGCGCGCAGATCCAGACCGCCGGCGCCAGTCTTTTGACCCTTGCCTCGAAGAACCGCAGCGGTGTCGAATTCTCGGCGCTGAAGGCAATGACGAAACCGCTGATGACGAAGAAGATCTCAACGCCGACCCAGCCGGACTCGACCCAGGCGCCTATACCGGGCTGCGCCGGAACGCCGCCCGTGGCTTGCGCCGAGATACCGTCGGGATAGGCCCACACCCAGAAACCGTAGTGGTAGACCATGACCAGCACGGCGGCGAGAAACCGCAGGATATCGATACCGCCAAACGTTGTCTTTTGTTGAGCCATGCGATCCCGTCGAATGGCCCCCCGCGGGAAGTTTAAGGTGGAATATTGCATTGCACAATCAACGATTGCTCCCTGCGGTCATCACAAAGTTCGCCGTGCCGCAACATCGCGGAACGTTGGCTCCACTCAGGGTCGGGCACTGCTCCCTACACGCCGATGCCGCGCGCCTTCAGCGCCGCCGTGATTTCCTCGAGGATGGCGGGGTCGTCGATGGTCGCTGGCATCGTCCACACTTCCTTGTCGGCGATCTTCTGCATGGTGCCGCGCAGGATCTTGCCGGACCGCGTCTTGGGCAGGCGCTTGATCGTCACCACGGTCTTGAAGGCGGCGACCGGGCCGATGCGCTCGCGCACCAGCGCGACCACCTCCTTCTCGATGGCGCCGCCGTCTCGTGCGACACCGGCGTTCAGCACCACGAAGCCCAGCGGAATCTGGCCCTTCATCGCATCGGCGATGCCGACGACGGCGCATTCGGCGACGTCGGGATGGGCGGCCAGCACCTCTTCCATCGCGCCGGTCGACAGCCGATGCCCGGCGACGTTGATGATGTCGTCGGTGCGGGCCATCACGTAGAGATAGCCGTCCTCGTCGATCATGCCGGCATCGGCCGTCTTGTAGAAGCCGGGGAACTCATCGAGATAGGCTTGGCGGAAGCGGGCGTCGGCGTTCCATAGCGTTGGCAGGCAGCCCGCCGGCAGCGGCAGCTTGACCACGACATTGCCCAGCGTGCCGCGCGGCACCTCGTGGCCGGCATCGTCGAGCACGCGGATGTCGTAGCCCGGCATAGGCACCCCGGGCGAGCCGTATTTCACCGGCAGCAGGCCGAGCCCGGCAGGGTTGATCGTCATCGGCGAGCCGGTCTCGGTCTGCCACCAATGGTCGACCACCGGCACGTTGAGCTTCTGCTCCGCCCATTTGATGGTTTCGGGGTCGGCGCGCTCGCCGGCGAGGAACAGCGTGCGGAATTTCGACAGATCGTATTTCGGTACGAACTCGCCCTTGGGGTCCTGCCCCTTGATGGCGCGGAAGGCGGTCGGCGCGGTGAACAGGGCGACCACGCCGTGCTCCGAGATCACCCGCCAGTAGGTGCCGGCATCGGGCGTGCCGATCGGCTTGCCTTCGAACAAGATGCTGGTGCAGCCATGCAGCAGCGGGCCGTAGACGATGTAGGAATGGCCGACCACCCAGCCGACGTCGGACGCGGCCCAGAACACTTCTCCCGGCTTCACACCGAACTCGTTGTCCATCGTCCATTTCAGCGCGACCATGTGGCCGCCATTGTCGCGCACGATGCCCTTGGGCTGGCCGGTCGTGCCCGAGGTGTAGATGATGTAGAGCGGGTCGGTGGCCAACACCGGCACGCAGTCGACATTGGCGCCGGCCGCCCGCTCGCGGGCGACCGCGTCGGCATAGTCGATGTCGAAATGATCCTTCAGATCGCAGCGCAACTGGTCGCGCTGCAGGATCAGGCAGGCGTCCGGCTTGTGCCGGGACATCTCGATGGCCTTGTCGAGCAGCGGCTTGTAGGCAACCACCCGGCCCGGCTCCAGGCCGCAGGAGGCCGAGATGATCAGTTTCGGCCTCGCATCGTCGATGCGGGTGGCAAGCTCGTGCGAGGCAAAGCCGCCGAACACGACCGAATGCACGGCGCCGATGCGGGCGCAGGCGAGCATGGCGATGGCCGCTTCCGCCACCATCGGCATGTAGATGATGACGCGGTCGCCCTTGCCGATGCCGCGATTCTTCAGGACCGAGGTCAGCGCCACCACTTCGCGTTTGAGTTCGGCATAGGTGAACTTCTTCACCGTTCCGGTGATGGCGCTGTCATGGATCAGTGCGATCTGGTCGGCCCGCCCGCCAGCAACATGCCGGTCAAGGGCATTGTAGCAGGTGTTGCAGGTCGCTCCGGTGAACCAGCGGCCATAGACGCCGGCGGCGGCATCGAACACCTTGTCCCACGGCGAATACCAGTCGATGCCGCCGGCCGCGTCGGCCCAGAATTTCTCCGGGTCGCGCTTCCAGCCGTCATAGACCTCGTGATAGCGTGAAGCCATCCACATCCTCCCCAGGATCGATTTGCCGTCTTGCCAACAGCCTATGCTGTTTTTTCCAGCGCTGTCTTCCCTGATTTTCGTCTGAGATGCCCTATCGTGACCTACGGTATCGAGGGGGAGGACGTGAGCGCATGCGCCATAGATGATCGATCGAGTCGAGGAACTGCCTGAACTCCTACAGCCTGCCGGAAGCCAACGAATTCAAGCCGGCGGTGATAGTCGTGCTGGTACAGCGCTTCAGCCGGGGCTTTGAAGGGCGCGGTCGCCGCGTCATCGCGGTGATCGGAAAACCTCGCTGCGCAACCCGTCGATAGCCGTCTAAAGAATCGGATTCACTGGACAGATGTTGATTGCGCTAGATCGGCAAGGCCACCAGCATGAGGCCGATGCCGCCAAAGATCAAAATGGCTGTCGCAAGAGCTTTTCGATGGCGTTCGAAAGGCGTCGGACCCCTCTCCCAGTTGTAACGCATACGCTTATCTCCCCAAGACCCGGGGGAGTTCTTACCTTACCTTAGGGAAGAAAAGCAACGGTCATGCCGGTCAACGCACCTGCCCTGCGCGTCATTCCGGCGACTATTTCTGGGACGATTTCTGCTGTGGATGGATGTTGCGGCCCGGCGAGAGCCTGCCGCAACACGGGCTGCGGTGCTGTCCCCCAGCCGGCCGGATAGACAGCGCCCCACCACCGCGCTATCTCATTTCGGGGTTTTGCATGGCTTTTGGGGTTTGTGATGGAAATAGCCGCTGGAACCGTTCTGCGATTGACGGACGATGCCTCGGTTCAGCATGTCGGCGACGGCGCGGTCGTGCTGTTGGCGCGCAGCGGCCAGCTTTATACCTGCAACGGCACGACCGAAGCTTTTCTCGACAAGGTGGATGGCGCGCGCAGCCTCGGCCAGATCGTCGGCCTGCTTTGCGAGGAGTTCGAGGTGGACAAGGGCACACTTGACGAGGACATGGCGGCGCTGGCCGCCGACCTTGTGTCGGAAGGCATCCTCGCCGCGCCAGGGCTCGATGGCTGAAGGGCTGCTTGATGGCGGACAGTCCTCTCCTGCGCGCCTTGTTCCGCTGCCATCTCTGGGCAAGCGCGCGGCTGATGCCGGTCCTCATCGCCAACCGCAGTTTCGAGGAGGTGCTGAAATGGGCGCCGCTCGCCTCGCCGACGCCCTATCGCGGTCTGCCAGCCCCCTACATTGTCGCCTGCGTCAACCGTGCCGTGCGCCGTCCCTGGCTGATGCGCGATCGCAGATGCCTGCGGGAAGGACTGCTCGGCCATCGTTTCCTGCGCCTCGCCGGCTTCGATCCGGAGTTGCGTTTCGGCGTCGATCCGAAGTCGCTGCAAGCGTCGCGGCTGTCGGCGCATTGCTGGGTCTGCCTCGACGGCATGCCGGTGGTCAGCGACAGCCTTCCCGGCATGGTCGAGATCTATCGCCATCATGACCGTGCCTCGAAAGTGCGCCCCGCTTGACCAGACCTTGCGCCTTCTATGATCTCAACGGCCAGGTCCTCGGCATTTCGGCCGACCGCGCCGAGCTATGGCGGGACTTCGACAGGATGCTCGCCAGCCTGCGCGTCGAAGGTTCGACCGAAGCGGATTTCCATCTCGACATCGTCGAGGCGGAAGCGCTGGACGAGACCCCCGCCGGATCCCTGGTCTTCGACGGCGAGATACCGGACGACGGCCATTGCCGGATGATCGCGGACGGCGCCAGCGTCCATCTGGTCTTGCCGGGACGTCAGACCGTCGAGATCAACGAGAAGGGCTGGGCTCGACTCCGCATCGTGCCCGACAGCAAGGCCGCCTGGACGCCGTCAATGCTGATGCTGGACGCGGCACTCGACGCCGGCGGCCAACATATGCTGCACACCGCTGGCCTGACGCTGCCGGGCAGCGACGCCGTCGTGCTGGTCCATGCCCCGAGCGGCACCGGCAAGACCACCATATCGCTGGCCTTGGCAACGCAAGGATTCGGCCTGTGCTCCGACGATGCCATGATCCTGAATGTCGCGTCCGCCACGCCCGTTGCCTGGGGTTTGCCCCGCCACGTCAAGATCCATGAGAAGACCGCGCGGATGATCCCGCTTGTGGCGCCATGCCTCGGGCCATCCTGGGATCGCAACGGCGAACAGGCTGTTTCGCTGGAAAAGCTGGGCGGGATCGTAAAAATCGAAAGCCCGACCGCCCGTCCGGTAGCCACGCTCCTGCACCTTGCGCGATCCGCCGATGAAGAGACCCGGCTCGCGCCCATGGCCCGGACCGACGCCATGGTGGCGCTGGCGATGGACAATGTCCGAACCGGCATGACCGGCCTGCTGCCGCTGCAGAAGCGCCGGCTGGCGACGATCGCCAAGCTGGTCTCCTCGGTGCCGACCTTCACCCTGGAAGTGGGCGCGCGTCCGGCCGATGCGGCGGCGCTGATAAGCGCCACATTGAAGTCATGGGATTGACGGCCACTTCAAGCGGCGTATGGCCTGGCTTTGGCCAGCCGCTGAATCCAGCGGAAGGCGTCGCGGCGCAGGCGCGAGCCGATCTTCTCCCGGGAATTGACCCTGAGCAGCGTATTCGTCGTGATCAGCTTTTTGGCCAGCCGTATCGACAGATCGGGCTTGATCCGCCCGGCGAGTTCGAGCGCATGCGGTTCGTCGAACAACTGGCCGGTCACGTTGAGTACGATCGCCAGTTCGAGTTCGATGCTGGTCATCCGGGCGGCGTCGAGCAGGCGTTCCTCGGCTTTCGGCGACTGCAGCGCCCGCACGCCTTGCAGCACGTCGACGCAAAGCTGCAGCCGGTGGAATTTATGCCCCCCGGCCGCATGCACGATGGCGATCGTCAAAAGGGCCGCCGGCGTGTTCGTCGCCTCGCCATCGATGATGCCCAACTCGCGAAAACCCAGCGACAGGCGCCGCCGCATGCCGGTGTCATGCACAAGGTCGCCATGCAGCTCGACCAGCAGGCTGGAGTTCTCCTTTTCCAGCCATTTGAACTCCTGCAACTGGTAGGATTCGGCTTCGTTGCTGCCAAGCTTGAAGCCTGACGCCGCGATCACCTGGTTTGCCCGCGCGAGGTTGGCGGGCTCGACGAGGATGTCGATGTCGGTGAACGGCCGGTCGGAAACGTTGCGGTAGAGTTTGCGCGCGAAGACCGGTCCCTTGACGATCCGCGCCGGAATGCCTCCCGCCGCCATCCCCTTCATGATGCGGTCGCCATGATACTGCAGCAGCATCGACTGGCCGGTGGCGATCGTCGCCTTCTGGCGCAGGTCGTCGAGTTTGTCCGGCAAGCCAGCGTCCAACGGCAGGCGCGCGTCGCCGCGCTCCCTGAGCTTGCGCAGCATGATCGGCAGGACGCCGTGGAATTCGGCATTGTCGAGCAGCGCCGACAGGGCTTTCGCCGACAAATTGTCCTCGACCGCCGCGGCCTCCGGATCGGCGAAGCGCAGCAGCAGTCTTTCTTCGGCGGAAGTGAGGGACGGCAGCATCGATCCGGGCAAATCCATCGCTAAGTGGATAGTCCAGAATGGTTGCAGAAAAGCACGGACGAAGCCAGCCTCATAGGCCCCAGCGCAGCGCGGCCGTGTGGACAGGTGCGTCCCACCAGCCCGTCAATTCGTCGTCGAGCAGGGTCAGCGTGATCGAGCAGCCGGCCATGTCGAGAGAGGTGACATAGGTGCCGACCAGCGAGCGGGTTATCGTCACGCCATGTTGCTCGAATATCCGGCGGGCGCTGTTGTACATCAAATAGAGCTCCATCAGCGGGGTGCCGCCGAAGCCGTTGACGAACAGCAGCGCGGGTCCCTTCGCCTTGTCACCGAGATCCCCAAGGATCGCGGCGCAGATCTCCTGCGCGATCGCATCGGCGCTCATCAAGGTGTCGCGGCGGCGGCCGGGCTCGCCATGGATGCCGACGCCGAATTCCATCTCGCCGTCGCCGATGTCGAAGGTCGGCTTGCCGGCCGCCGGCACGGTGCCACTGGTCAGCGCCACACCCATCGAGCGGGTCGCGTCGTTGACGCGGTCGCCCAGCGCCTTCAACGCCGGCAATGCCAGGCCGTGCTCGGCGGCGGCACCGACGATCTTTTCAACCACCAGCGTGCCGGCGACGCCGCGCCGGCCGGTCGTGTAGGAAGAATTCTCGACGGCGACGTCGTCATTCGTCACCACCTGAAGCACGCCTTCCGACATTTCCGCCGCCATGTCGAAGTTCATCACGTCGCCTTCATAGTTCTTGACGATGAACAGGCAGCCGGCGCCGGTGTCGACAGCTTGCGCGGCCGCCAGCATCTGGTCCGGCGTCGGCGAGGTGAACACCTGGCCGGGGCAGGCGGCGTCCAGCATGCCATGGCCGACAAAGCCGCCATGCAGCGGCTCGTGGCCGGAGCCGCCGCCGGAGATCAGCGCCACTTTGCCCGGCTTGAGCACCTTGCGGCGGATGAATTTGTGCTCCTCGCCAAGCACCAGGATGCCGGCATGGGCGGCCACGAAACCGTCGAGGCTCTCTGTCAGCACCGTATCCACCGAGTTCATGAATTTCTTCACGGCCGTCTCCTCCCGAAATAGCCTGACATCAAGGGTCACTCAGCCACTCTTGCCGGTGATGATGGTGACCTTCTGGATGAATTCGTTGATCGCGCGGTCGAGCGCCGCATTCTGCTTGTCGTCGCCGAAATCCGGCACGATGAGCGAAACGTGCCTTGTCTTGCGCGCGCCCGCGGCGACCGAGATCTTGCCTGGATGTGCCTGATGATAGGCGGCGAGAAACTGGTCGCGCTCGGCCTGGCTGAAATGGCAGACGGAAAAGATGGCGGGCAGATGCTTTGACGGTATCGGGATCGAATAGGCGGGGCTCGAAATCTGCGTGACGAAACTGCGGTGCTTGCCGAGCGCGTCGGCAAGGCGCTGGCGCATACCGGACGGGCGCTGGTCGATGACCTGTGACAGGATCGTCTTGTAGGCGCGGATCGCCTCTTCGGAACCGGGTTCGGGTTTGATATCGATCATGCCTGCCGCCTAGACCGGGACGTTCGCGATGGCCGCCTTGGCCATGGCGAGTTGCGCCGGCGCGACGGAGAGATCGCGCAGGCCAGCCTCCAGCAGCGAGGGGATCGCGGCGGGGTCGCCGCCGGCATCCCCGCACAGGCTGACGGGAATCCCGTTTTCCCGTCCGAAGGCCGCGACCGAGCCGATCAGCCTCAGCACTGCGGGATGACGGACAGAATTCAGCTTGGCCACAGCGGCATTGTCGCGCGCGGCCGCCATCACATATTGCGTCAAATCGTTGGAACCGATCGACAGGAAGGCGACGCCGGCGAACGCCTCCGGCGCGATGGCCACCGAAGGCACTTCGACCATGATGCCGAGCGGCGGCATTTCGTGCGCGATGCCGCGCGTGGCAAGGGCTACCCGTTCCTCGGCGAACAGGGCGGCGGCGCGTTCATACTCTTCCGGTGTGGCGATCATCGGAAACATGACTTTGAGATTGCCGTGTGGTGCGGCGCGCAGCAATGCCCTTATTTGAACACGGAATATGTCGAGCCTGGCCAGCGACAGCCTGATGCCGCGCAGGCCGAGGAACGGATTGCCTTCCTCGACGGTGAAGCCCGGCACCGGCTTGTCGCCGCCGGCATCGACGGTACGGATCGTCACCGGTTTTGTGCCGGCCCATTCCAGCACCTTGCGATAGGCGCGATACTGGGTCTCTTCATCCGGCAGCGTCTTGCCGAACAGGAATTCGGTGCGCATCAGGCCGACACCGTCGCAAGTGGCGATGTCGATGGCATCGACATCCCTGGGGTCGGCGATATTGACCTGCACGCGCACCTCGGTGCCGCGCTTCGTCGCCGCCGGCCGTGCCAGAAAGGTCTGTGCATCGCCTTGGCGGGCCGCGAAGGCCGAGGATGACTGCCGGAACGAGCCGATCTCCGTGGGCGAGGGCGCCAGAACGATATTGCCGTGCTCAGCGTCGAGCAGCGCGATGCCGGCAACAGCGGTGAGCGGCTCGCGCAGACCCACGACCATCGGCACGCCACGCGAGCGCGCCAGCATGGCGACGTGACTTGCGGTGCTGCCCGCCTTCAGCGCGATGCCGCCGCCATGGCTCCAGTCGGTTTCGAGAAAGCGCGTCGGCGCGATATCCTCGCCGTAGAGGATGGCGCCGGCCGGTGCCGCGCTGTCACCGTCCTCGGTCAGGACGCGCAGCACCTGGTCCCTGATATCGCGCAGGTCCGTGGCGCGGGCGCGGAAATAATCCTGGTCCGAGGCCTCGTAGCCGGCGATCTCGGCATCGAGTGCCTGCCGCCAGGCCGCGTCGGCGGTTTTTCCGGAAGCGATCGATGCGAAAGCCGGCCCGCTTAGCGCGTCGTCTTCGAGCATCGCGATGTGGAATTCGAGTATGTCGGCGGCATCGCTGTCGGCGGTCCCGACCATGGCCGCGAGCCGGTTCACCGCCTTGCCGATCGCGGCCTCCAGTGACGTCTTCTCCTCGGCGGGGCTTGCCTTGCTCGCGTAGATGCCCGCTGGCCGGCCGAGGTCGAACAAAGGCCCCTCGGCATAGCCGGCCGAGGCCGGAACACCCTCAATACGCATGGCCCGCATTCCCCGCGGGCCGGCCAAGGCACGCATCGGCCTCAAGCCGAGCGGACATGGCCGGCATCCTCGTCGAAATCGCGCTGCACCAATTCGATCAGCGCGCGGATAGCGTCATCGGCGCCATCGCCATTGGCCCTGATGTGCAGCACCGTGCCCTTCGGCGCCTTGGCCGCCATCACCTTGACAATGCTCTTGGCATCGAACCATGGGCCGTTGGCGGCGAGTGCAATTTCCACGTCGGCGGCAAAGCTCTTGGCCAGCTTGGTGAACTTCACCGAAGGACGCGCGTGCAGGCCCACATCGTGAGTGATCAGGACGGTCGCTTCGGCGGTTGCGGACATGTCTTCAAAAATCCCGTTCACTCACGACGGCGACAATTCATGCGCCGTCGCCACCACTTCCCGGAGCGAGGCGCCGCCGGATGCCTCGGTCGCCGCCATCACCGCGCCCTCGACGATCGGCGCGTTGCAGACGATGATCTTCTGCGCCCGCGGCTCGCCGATCATCTCCACCGCCATTTCCGAATTGGTCTCGGCCCCGCCGAGATCGACCAGTATGGCGACGCCAGCGTCCGACCAGGCCCTCTCGATGGCGCCCATGATCGCCTCGACATTGGTGCCGAGCCCGCCATGGCCGTTTCCGCCGCACCATGCAAGCGGCACTTCGTCCCCCACCATCTGGCGCACCATGTCGGCCGTGCCTTCCGCGACCAGCGGCGAATGCGACACGATCACGATCCCGACATTGCTCATGCTTTGTCCCCGATGATCTGCGCCAGAGTGCGCACCAGCAGCGCGGTCGAGCGCGCGCCGGCATCCATATGGCCGATGGAGCGGTCGCCGAGGAACGAGGCACGGCCGCGCAGCGCCTTCATCGGCACGGTCGCTTTGGCGGCGGCGTCGGCGATGTCGGCTATTTCAGCCGCCGTCTTTTCCCCGGCCAACGCGTCACGCACCGGCTGCAGCACATCGAGCATGGTTTTCTGCCCGACTTGTGACTTGCCGCGCGCGGCCACGGCTTCGATCGCCTTGCCGAAGGCAGCCGTCAAATTGGCATTGTCGGGGCCCGCCGATATCTCCTTGCCGAGCGCGATGAACAATGTGCCGAACAGCGGACCGGAAGCGCCGCCCACGGTCATCACCAGCTTTGTGCCGATCGCCTTCAGGGCGTCGGGCAGCGGCTTTGCGGCGA
The DNA here is from genome assembly GCF_006439515.1 of Mesorhizobium sp. B3-2-1. Taxonomy (NCBI): domain Bacteria; kingdom Pseudomonadati; phylum Pseudomonadota; class Alphaproteobacteria; order Hyphomicrobiales; family Phyllobacteriaceae; genus Mesorhizobium; species Mesorhizobium sp. B3-2-1. Next base: position 111,510 of record NZ_VFTI01000020.1, read on the forward strand.
ACACATCGGCGTCGGACCGCAGGGCTTCGAAGCCGCGTTTCATGTTTAGCCCGTGGTCGCCATCGCCGATCGCCTGATCGAGCGCCGTCAATTCCTCGGCGTGGTCGGCAATCGTGTCAGCGGCAGCCGTGATCAGTCTCGAAAGGTCCAGCGCTCTCATGTCGCCCGAATTCCCGATTTCCACCTTGCCCGCAGTAGCGAAAGAACGGTCGTTCGACAACTGGAGCATGCGTCAGGCCGTGACAAGCAGCGTGGCGGCGGCTGCGAATACCTCTGCCACGGCATGGGCGCCGGGGTCGACCACACCCTGCAATTTGGCGCCGACATAGGCGGACCGTCCGGCCTTCGCCTTCTCCATCGCGGCCGTTGCCTCGGCGCCGCGCCGGGCCGCTATCGCGGCTTCCTCCAAGCCTTTGCCGTCGAGCGCCTTCAAGGCCGGCTCCAGCGCGTCGACCATGGTGCGATCGCCTGGATTGGCGCCACCGTAGAAGGTCATTCGTTCAAGCCCGGCAAGCAGCGCCTTGGATAGCTTCGCACCGCTGTCCATGGCCTGCGCCGCCGCTGTGAAGAAGATCGACAGCAGCACCCCACTGGAGCCGCCCATCGATGCGCTCAGAATATCGCCCATCGCGCCAAGGGTCGCCGCCGGGTCGGCAAGCGGCAGAGCATCAAGCCGTTCCAGCACGCTGCGCGCGCCGGTCGCCACCGTCGAGCCGGTGTCGCCGTCGCCCGCCTTGGCGTCGAGCCCATTCAATGTCGCTTCGAGCGAAATCAGCCTTTCGCAGACAGTGGCGATCAAGCGCCTGGTGCCTGCATCCTGGCTGGCCTTGCGCGCCGCGCCTTGTCCGGCTGCCTTGGTCATCGATACGACAGCAGGCGCAACGACCGGCTTTGCCGGCATCCAGGCGTGTGGGCCGTCAGGTTCCAGCAAGGCAGCTTCGCGCGCCGCGTCGAGCTTGATCAGCGACAGCGAGAAGCCATTCATGTTGAGCGCCGTCATCAGCGGCCCGGGGCCCATCGCCAGCTTGACGGTCTTGGCAAGCGGCGACACAAGCACCGCATTGGCGATAACAGACATTTCAAGCGGTGGCACGGAGCCCAGATTGTTGATCAGCAAGGCATAGGTGGCCTTCGGGTCGAGCCGCACCGCCAGGCGCTCCGCCATGACAGCCACCAGCCGGTCGGCGCTCTGCACCGCGATGCGTTCGACGCCGGGCTCGCCGTGGATGCCAAGGCCAAGCTCACCGTCATCGGCGCCGAACCGGTCCTCGTGCGGCTGGCCGGGGATGGAGCAAGATGACAGCGACATGCCGAGCGAGACGATGTCCTTCGCCGCCGCTCGCGCGGCTGTCGCAACGGATGCCAGGTCCTGGCCGGCTTCCGACAGATGTCCTGATATCTTGTGCACGAACAACGTGCCGGCTACACCGCGCGGCTGGGCGATGTCGGGCAGCGCGATGTCGTCGGCGACGATCACCATCTCGACGGCAAAACCTTCGGCGCGCGCTTTCTCGGCCGCCAGGCCGAAATTGAGCCGGTCACCGGTGTAATTCTTGACGATCAGCAGGCAGCCGGCCGGTCCGGTAACCGCGCGGATGGCCGCCAGCACCGCCTCGACGCTCGGTGAGGCAAAGATCTCGCCCGATACGGCAGCCGTCAGCATGCCCTTGCCGACGAAGCCGGCATGCGATGGCTCGTGCCCGGCGCCGCCGCCGGAGACGACGGCAACCTTGGACTTGTCCCAATCGGCGCGCAGCACGACCTTGATCTCGGGATAGCCGTCGAGGCGCGCGAGGTCGCCTGAGCCAATGGTGCGCAGCAATCCGTCCAGCGCCTCGGTGACGATCGTTTCCCTGCGGTTGAAAAAGTGCTTCATCGAATTCGTCCCGTATTTCGCAATCGTCAATCAGATGCCGGCGTCACCTTGGCGGGGATGCCGAAAACCATTCACATCAGTCGGTGTCCGTCGGCGCCGAAATAGAGCGGCGAGCGGTAGCGGATCATCACTCTGTCGCCCTGCGCCAGATCGGTGTCGGGATCGGTCAGTGTAACGAGTTTCTTCGGCCCCACCGTCACATGCAGATGGTTCTGGTCGCCGAGATGCTCGACCCAGTCGACGACGCCGTCGGCATGGCCATTTGGCGCCTTCTCGATCGCCAGGTGCTCGGTGCGTGCGCCGATGGTCTTGGTGCCGGCCGGCGCGCCGCCGTCAGGCAGCAACCCCGTCGGCAGAAGATTGATGGCCGGCTGGCCGAGCCTTGCCGCAACGTGCAGGTTTGCCGGCTCGGAATAGATCGTCCGCGGTGAGCCGATCTGCACCAGCACGCCGTCGGCGAGGATGCCGATGCGGTCTGCCATGGTCATGGCCTCGATCTGGTCGTGGGTGACGTAAAGCATGGTGGCACCGAGTTCGGACTGGATGCGCTTCAGCTCCAGGCGCAGATCCGCGCGCAGCTTGGCGTCGAGCGACGACAGCGGCTCGTCCATCAGATAGATGGACGGCTTGCGCACCAATGCGCGGCCGATGGCGACGCGCTGCATCTCGCCGCCCGACAATTTCGTCGACCGGTTGGCGAGCTTGTGATGGATGCGCACCATCTTCGCCACCTCCTCGACCCGGCGGCGGATCTGGTCTTCCGGTATTTTCCGCGCCGGCGAGCGCAGCGGGAAGGCGAGGTTGTCGAACACCGACAGGTGCGGATAGAGCGAATATTGCTGGAAGACGAAAGCGGTGTCGCGCTCGGCCGGCGACAGGGTCGTGGCATCGTGGCCGCCGATCTCGATCGTTCCGGCATCGGGCCGCTCCAGCCCGGCGATCAGCCGCAGCGTCGTCGTCTTGCCGGCCCCGGTCGGTCCGAGCAGCACGACGAATTCGCCGTCAGCTATATGGAGATTGAGACCGTTGACGGCGACATGCTCGCCAAAACTCTTGGTCACGCCCTTGATGTGCACGTCAGCCATGTTGCACTCTCCGCTCCGAGGCAGTGTCGTGGATCGCCGTTCTCACCGCGCGCCCGGAGCCTTTTTCGAACAGCGACAGCCGCGCGCTGTTCAGCGTCAGGCCGACATGGTCGCCGGTGTTGAGCCGGATTTCTGCCGGCACCCGCGCCTTGATGATGCCGTCCGCCGTCTCCACCGCGACGATCTGCGTCGTGCCGAGATATTCGGTGCCGTAGATGGCGCCGCGCAGCTTGGAGGCATCGTCGAAGCGGATGTGTTCGGGGCGGATGCCGAGTGCCATGTCGGCGGGCGCGATGTCCTCGCGCACCTCCGGTACCGCGACCTTGGCACCCTGCACGACGATCTCCTTCGCGCCTTTGGGAAGCCCGCCGCCAAAGCCCAGAAAATTCATCGGCGGCGAGCCGATGAAGTCGGCGACGAACATGGTAGCGGGGCGGTCGTAGATCTCGCGCGGTGTGCCGAACTGCTCGATGACGCCATGGTTCATGACCGCGATCTTGTCGGCCATCGACATCGCTTCCATCTGGTCATGCGTTACATAGACCGTGGTGGCGTGGATGCGGTTGTGCAGTTCGCGCAACTCATGGACCATCAGGTCACGGAATTCGGTGTCGAGCGTCCCCAGCGGTTCGTCCATCAGGAAGCATTTCGGCCGCCGCACGATGGCGCGGCCGAGCGCGACGCGCTGGCGGTCGCCGCCGGCAAGACCGGAAACGGATTTGTTGAGCAGATGGTCGATACGTAGAAGCTTCGCGGTTTCCTCGACGCGGGTGCGGATCTCGGACGAGGGCATGCCTTGCGCCAGCAACGGGAAGCCGATGTTCTTGCGCACATTCATATGCGGGTAGAGCGCGAACAGCTGGAAGACGAAAGCGATGTCGCGCTCGCGTGCCCTGAGCATGGTGACGTCGTCGCCGCCGAGCAGGATCTGGCCGCCCGTTGGCAGCTCGAGCCCGGCGATCATGCGCAAGGTGGTGGTCTTGCCGCAGCCCGATGGCCCTAGCATGACGAAGAACTCACCGTCCTCGACGACGAAATTGGAATCCTGCACCGCGACGAAATCGCCGAAGGCCTTTCTCAGATGTTGGACGCGGATCTCGGCCATGATTATTCCGGGAACTTAGAGACGATGATGAACATCACCGTGCCGGCAAGCATGGTGATGAAGGAATAGGTGTAGAGCGACAGCGCGAAAGGCTGGAACAGCATCAGGAAGCCGATGGCGATCAATGCCGTTGCGATGTTTTCCATCAGCCCGCGCCGGGCCCAACGCGGCCATGATGATTTCCTAGAGATGGCGGGGCGCGTCATGCGTAGCTCCCTTCCCTTTCCCCGTTCAAGGGGAGAGATGACTGCCAGGTGGTTCCCCCACTCCGTCGCTGCTTCGCAGCGACACCTCTCCCCCCTCCGGAGGGAGAGGAAGGGAGCCTTGCTGAATGAAGTTCGCGCCCTTCCTCTCCCCCGTCGATCGGGGGAGAGGTGTCGAGCGAAGCTCGACGGAGTGGGGGTCGACTTATTCCCAGATCAATCATTTGCGCACCGCGCCGAAGGTGATGCCGCGCAGCAATTGCTTGCGGAGCAGGATGGTGAAGACAAGGATCGGAACCAGGAAGATCGTCGTGCCGGCCGCGACCGCCGGCCAGTCCTGCCCGCCTTCGCCGATGATGGTCGGGATGAAGGGCGGTGCGGTCTGTGCCGTGCCCGAGGTCAGAAGTGCTGCGAACGCATATTCGTTCCAGGCGAAGATCAGGCAGAAGATGGCGGTCGCGGCAATACCGGTGGTCGCTTGCGGCAGCACCGTGCGCCAGAAGGCCTGCAGTCGCGTATAGCCGTCGATCATCGCCGCCTCCTCATATTCGCGCGGGATCTCGTCGATGAAGCCTTTGAGCAGCCATACCGCGAGTGACACGTTGACCGCCGTGTAAAGCAGGATCATGCCGAGCGCGGTGTCCGACAGGCCGAGCTCGCGGTACATCAGGTAGATGGGAATCGCGACCGCGATCGGCGGCATGAAGCGTGTCGACAGGATGAAGAACAGAAGGTCGTCGGCAAGCGGGACCTTGAAGCGCGAAAACCCGTACGCCGACAACGTGCCGAGAAACACCGCGCAGAAGGTCGAGCCGAAGGCGATGATCAGCGAATTGATGAAGCGCGGCAGGAAGTTGGACGGCCCGGCGATCACCATGTTGCGCTTGCGCACCGTCTCGTCGCAGAAGCCGGTCGCCGGTCCGAGCGAGTTGATGTATTCCGGCGTCTGCCTGGTCCGCGTCGTGAACAGGTTGCAGTAGCCCTCGATGCTCGGCTGGAACACGACCTTGGGCGGGTAGGCGATCGAATCCGGCGGCGTCTTGAAGCTGGTGGCGAAGATCCACAAGAGCGGCACGATCGAGATCAGCGCATAGGCGATGATGATCGCGCCGGCGATGCGCTTCGAACCAGCCGAGGGGGCGACGACCGAATGGGCTGTGGTCAGGCTCATCTCTGCTTCACCTTGTTGAGCGCCTTTACGTAGATGTTGGCCAGACCGAACACCGCGACGAACAGGATGATGGCGAAGGCCGAGGAATAGCCGGTGCGCCAGCTTTCGAAGGCTTGCCGCTTCAGCGTGATCGAGGCCACCTCGGTGGTGGAGCCCGGTCCGCCGCCGGTCAGCAGATTGACCATGTCGAACATCTTGAAGTTCTCGATGCCGCGAAACAGCACCGCCAGCATGATGAAGGGTAGCGCCATCGGCAGCGTGATCGACCAGAACTGCCGCCAGTTGGAGGCACGGTCGACCTCGGCCGCCTCATAGATGTATTCGGGGATGGAACGCAGGCCCGCCAGGCAGATCAGCATCACGTAGGGCGTCCACATCCAGGTGTCGACGATGATGATCGACCACGGCGCCAGCGAGACGTTGGAAAGCATCTGGATGCTTGTCGGCGGAATGCCCGACACGAACGAGATGACATAGGAGAACAGCCCGATCTGCGGCTCGTAGAGGAAGCGCCAGAAATTGCCGACCACCGCCGGCGACAGCATCATCGGCACCAGGATCAGCGTCGTCCAGAAGGCGTGGCCGCGGAACTTCCTGTCGATCAGCCAGGCCAGCGTGAAGCCGATCAGCGTCTGCAAGAGGATGGTCCAGAACACGAAATGCGCCGTCGTCTGCATGGCGATCCAGATGTCCTGGTCGCCGAGGATGCGCCGGTAATTGGCGAAACCGAGGTTCTTCACCACTTCGTTGGGGCGGTTGGCGCGGAAATTGGTGAACGACAGATAGATCGCCCAGAACAGCGGGAAGATGTTGATGGCGAGCAGCAACAGGATCGTCGGCGAGATGAACAGCCAGGCGAGGCCCTTGTCGCTGATGCCACGGACCTTGCGCGCCAACGGTTCCGGGGTCGCCCGGGCAACGTTGTCCGCAGTCCGATTGAGCATGGTTAGTCCTGCTTCGGTCACGGGTCAGACTCGATGATGGAACTTATCTGAACTGCGTCCCGTGCCAAGGGCGGCACGGGACGCGGCGGTCACGGCTCGGGAGGAGCCTTGGATATTGCCTCGCGGCTACATCTTGCCGTCGTCCTGGAAGACCTGCGTCCAGTCCTTGACCAGCCCGTCGAGCGCGTCCTTGGCCGAGCCCTGGCCGGCGACGACATAGTCGTGGAAGCGCTTCTGCGAGGCCTGCAGCAGCGGTGCGTAGCTGGGTTCGGCCCAGAAGTCCTTCACGATGGCCATGGAGTCGAGGAAGGCCTGCGCATAGGGCTGGCTGGACGGGAATTTCGGATCCTTCACCACCGCGTTCAGGCAGGAATAGCCGCCGAGCGACCACCACTTGGCCTGCACGTCCTTGTTGGCGAACCACTTGATGTATTTCAGCGCCGATTCCTGCTTGTCGGAATAGGACACCACCGAAATGCCCTGGCCGCCGAGCTGGGCGAACTGGTCGCCGTCGGGACCCTTCGGGTTGACGAAATAGCCGATCTTGTCGCCGCCGACATTCTCGTCCTTCTGCAGGCCAGGCCATGTGAAGGCGAAGTTCATGTGCATCGCCACTTGGCCGGATTTGAAGGCATCGACGCCTTCACCCATGTAGCTGTTGGAGGCGCCGGGTGGGGTGCAGCAATCATAGAGAGCCTTGTAGAATTCCAGCCCCTTCGCCGATTTCTCGGAGTTGACGAAACCTTCCATCTCGTAGGGCTTCTTCGGATTCTCGTACTGGAAGCCGTAGCTGTAGAGCACGTCCATGGCGCCCATGGTGATGCCTTCGGAACCGCGCTCGGTGTAGATCGAGGCGCCGTAGACGGTCTTGCCGTCGATCTGCCGCTTCTGGAAGAATTCGGCGATCTGCTTCAACTGGTCGAAGGTAGTCGGCGGGCCGAGATCCCAGCCGTACTTCTCCTTGAATTCCTTCTGCAGTTCGGGCTTGGAGAACCAGTCCTTGCGGTAGGTCCAGCCGACGACGTCGCCCATGGCCGGTAGCGCCCAGTAGTTGGGCGTGTTCTTCGGCCATTCCGAATAGCCGACCACGGTCGCCGGCACGAAGTCGTCCATGCTGATCTTCTCCTTGTCGAAGAAGTCGTTCAGCTTGACGTAGTGGCCGTTCTCGGCCGCGCCGCCGATCCACTGGCTGTCGCCGATGATCAGGTCGCAGAGCTTGCCGTGCGAGTTCAATTCGTTGAGGAACCGGTCGGCATAGTTGGTCCACGGCACGAACTCGAATTTCATGCCGATGCCGGTTTCCTTGGTGAAATCCTTGGACAGTTCGACAAGTGCATTGGCCGGGTCCCAGGCGGCCCAGCACAGCGTCAGGTCTTCGGCGTGCGCGGCGTTCGAGGCGGCTGTCGACGCTGTGATCGCCGAGGTCAGTCCCAACGCCAGTTTCAAACTCGATTTCATGCCTTCCTCCCATTTGTGAAACACGCCCGGATGGCGGTCTCGAGAACCCTTAACCTCTCTCCTCAGAGGCCCAAACATGGCGGCGTTATCGCGTCGCGAATGTTTAGTAATTTGTTTAGTAATGCAATTTCTACTAAACAAGGCAAGCGAATTCGTTGCTGCGCCGCAACATGCTTGCGCCGGTGTCTGAAAACGTTGGGAAAAGCGCCGGGCGCCGGTTGGCTGAGCGCGGAGTGTGGACGCGGTCCGGGGTTCAGTCGAGCCGCTTGGTGCTCACCATCACCGTCCTGATCGGCGGCGCCGGCGGCAGCAGCGCGCGGATGTCGCCGAAGGGAAACGTCGGCTCGAAGCGGAAGGCTTCGGCCAGCGACCCTTGCGCGCCATTGCATTGGCCCGAGCGGAAAAGGTTTTGCGTCAGCGCGATGTCGACGAAGCGATCCGGGTCCTGCGACTGGTGCATGCGGATCGCTTTGGCCTTGATGTCGGCATGAGCGGAAATATCGACATAGTGCGTCGGCGAGAACCCGGTGCCGCCCATGGTATCGGCATGCAGCACGGGGACGCCGAACGACGCGGCGATGCGCACGCCGTCCGACAGCGCGCGATGGTCGGCGTGATAGTCGTTGGGCGCGTGCGTGATCACGAGATCCGGCCCGATTTCGTTGATCAGCGTTTTCAGCGCGTCGATCAGTGCGGCGTCGGCCACCAGGCCGCCATCGGGAAAGTCGAGGAAGCGCGGCGCCGCCCCGAGCAGCGCGGCCGCGGCCGTCGCTTCCTCGCGGCGGACACGAGCCAGAACGGCGGGATCGCTCTTGCCGCCCCTGGCACCATCGGTGGCCACGGCAAAGCTGAGTTCTGCGCCTTGCGCGGCATAGGCGGCCATCGTACCGAACATGAAGATCTCGATGTCGTCCGGATGCGCACCGAGCGCCAGTATTTTCAACTCTCTCTCCCTGGAAATGAAAACGTGCCGAACGGAATCCTGCTCGCCCTGATCGCCTATGCAAGCTATTCGGGCAGCGATGCCGTTATCAAGAGCCTGGGCGGCCAATTCACGGTGTTCGAGATCGGCTTCTTCTCGACATTGTTCGCCGGCTGCTTCCTCTTCTTCAGCCGGCCGGCCAACGAGCGCTGGCGTGATTTCTGGCGCACCAAACGTCCCTGGGCGGTGCAGGCGCGGGCCTGGGCCGGCATCGCGTCGGGCGTGCTCAGTGTCTATGCTTTCACCACCATTCCGCTGGCCGAGGCCTATGCGCTTATCTTTCTGGCGCCGCTCTGCGTCACCATTCTGTCCACCGTGATCCTCAAGGAAAAGGTCGGCCCTTGGCGCTGGCTGGCGGTGGTCGCCGGCTTTGCCGGCGTCATGCTGGTTGTCAGGCCGGGCTTTCGCGAACTGCACCTCGGCCACCTTGCCGCTTTCACCATCGCTTTCCTCGCGGCCACCAACGTCATCCTGATGCGTTCGCTGGCGCAGCAGGAAAAACGCACGACCATACTCGGCGTGCTGATCGGTTACGGACTGCTGTTCAACGGCATCGGTGCCGCCGCGACCTCTTTCACCGTTCCGGATGGAAGACAGCTGGTATGGCTGGCGATGGCGGGCGCCTTCACCGCCTGTGGACAATTGCTGCAGTTGCTGGCCGTCAAATACGCGCCCGCCAACCGGATCGCGCCGACGCATTATTCGCAGATTGTCTGGGCGGTCATCCTCGGCGCGCTGTTCTTCCAGGAATACCCGGACTGGCTGTCGCTTGTCGGCCTCGCGGTCGTCGGCGGATCCGGCCTGCTGACCATGGTGCGCGAGGAAGCGCGGCTGGGTACGGTGCGCTGGAATCCGTTTTCGCGAGCCCGGCTTTGAGTCGCTGCAATCGGATAAGTTGCACGGCCCCGGTGACGGCTGATATGCGGGCGCAATGACGACCAAACCCTTGCCGGAGCTTCCGGTATCCGCCGTGCTGCCGGCGCTGAGCGCGGCGCTCGGCTCTGGCAAAAGCGCCGTGCTGGTGGCGCCGCCCGGGGCCGGCAAGACTACGCTGGTGCCGTTGGCGCTGCTCGATGCACCCTGGCTGGGCACGGGCAAGATCGTGTTGCTCGAACCGCGCCGGCTGGCCGCCCGCGCCGCCGCGCGCCGCATGGCCGAACTGCTGGGGGAAGAGCCCGGCGCCACCGTCGGCTACGCCATGCGGATGGAAAACCGCACCTCGGCGCGGACGAAAATCCTGGTCGTCACCGAGGGCGTTCTGTCGCGCATGGTCCTCGAGGACCCTGAACTGCCCGGCGTTTGCGCCGTCATTTTCGACGAATTCCACGAGCGTTCGCTCGACGGCGATTTCGGTCTCGCTCTCGCCCTCGATGTGCAGGGCGCGCTGCGGCCGGATCTGCGTCTGCTGGTGATGTCGGCAACGCTCGACGGCGCACGGGTCGCGAAACTCCTGTCGGGCGCGCCGGTGATCGAAAGTGCGGGCCGCGCCTTCCCCGTCGATATCAGGTACGACGAACGGCCGGCCGGAGTGCCGATCGAGGACGCCATGGCCAAGGCGATCCGCTCCGCCCTTGCCGACGAGAGCGGTAGCGTGCTTGCCTTCCTGCCCGGCCAGCGCGAGATCGAGCGCACCGCCGAACGGCTGGCCGGCAAGGTCGGCGCCGACACCGACATCGTCCCGCTCTATGGCCAGCTCGACGGCAAGGCGCAGGACGCGGCGATCAAGCCGGCGCCAGCGGGCCGCCGCAAGGTGGTGCTGGCGACCTCGATCGCCGAGACCTCCATCACCATCGACGGCGTGCGCGTCGTCATCGATTCCGGCCTGTCGCGGCTGCCGCGCTATGAGCCGGCCAGCGGCCTGACACCGCTGGAGACAGTTCGCGTCAGCAAGGCTTCCGCCGACCAGCGCGCCGGCCGCGCCGGGCGCACGCAGGCTGGCGTCGCCATCCGGCTGTGGCGGGCCGAGCAGACGGCGGCACTTCCCGCCTTCACGCCGCCGGAAATCCTCGAGGCGGACCTGTCCGGCTTGCTGCTCGACTGCGCCGCCTTCGGCGTCGCCGATCCCGGGACGCTCGCTTTCCTCGATCCGCCGCCGGCTCCCGCGCTCAACGAGGCAAGGGCGCTGTTGCGCGCGCTCGATGCCATCGACGAGGCAGGTCGCTTGACGGACGCGGGCACGTCGATGCGCAAGCTCGCTTTGCCGGTACGGCTGGCGCATATGGTCGCCGAGGCGGCCGGCAGCGGCCATGGCGGCGAAGCAGCCATGATCGCCGTGCTGCTCACCGAGCGTGGCCTTGGCGGCGACGGTGCCGACCTCGAACGGCGGCTGATGCGCTTTCGCGGCGAGAAATCGCCGCGTGCCACGTCGGCGCGCCAGCTTGCCGAGCGCCAGGCCAGGCAGGCAGGCGGCGCGAAGATCAGCGGAGCTGTTCCAGCCGGAACCCTGCTCATCCATGCCTGGCCGGACCGGGTCGCCAAGGCGCGCGGCGAGCGCGGCCGTTTCGTGCTGGCCAATGGCTCCGGCGCCATGCTCGACGCCGCCGATCCGCTGGCGGGCGAACCCTTTCTGGTCGTCGCCGACCTGCAGGGCAAGGCGCAGAATGCCCGCATCACGGCAGCGGCGGCAATCAGCGAGGAGGACATTCGGTCGGCACTTGTAGGCAAGATCGAAACGCGCAGGCAGACGAGCTTCGACCGCGAGCGCCGCGCCGTGCGGGTGCGCGAAACCGTGCGTCTCGGCGCCATCACGCTCGCCGAACGCATGCTGCCGCCGCCGGCCGGCGCCGATGCCGACCGCGCCATCATCGAGGCCCTGCGCGAGCATGGGCTTTCCCTTTTGACCTGGAGCAAGGAGTCCCAGACGCTGCGCCACAGGCTATCCTGGCTGCACAAAGGCCTGGGCGCGCGCTGGCCCGACATGTCGGATGAAGCGCTCGTCGAGCGCCTCGACGACTGGCTGCTGCCATTTTTGTCCGGTGCGGCATCCCTGGCCGCTATCGACCCCGGCGTGATCTCGGCCGGGCTGGCGTCGCTCGTGCCGCACGACCTGCAGCGCAAGGTCGATGCGCTGGCGCCGACCCATTTCGACGCGCCGTCGGGCAGCCATGTTCCCATCCGCTATGACGGCGAACGGCCGGTTCTGGCGGTCCGCGTCCAGGAACTGTTTGGCCTCGACCGCCATCCTTCGATCGCCAGCGGCACCGTGCCCCTGACGCTCGAGCTGTTGTCGCCGGCGCACCGGCCGATCCAGACGACGCGCGACCTGCCCGGCTTCTGGCGCGGCTCCTGGGCTGACGTGCGCGCCGAGATGCGCGGCCGCTATCCCAGGCATGTCTGGCCGGAAAACCCGCTGCTCGCCGCCGCCACCGCCCGCGCCAAGCCGCGCGGGACCTAGCCTTGGGCATAACGCACGCCTTGGCGATTGGCCTAAGCGCTCATCACTTAATCATCCACGGGCGAGGCAAGGAGCGTAGCGACGCAGCGTAGACCCAGGGATGACGAAGTTGGGGAGGCCTTGGGCTGTACAGCGCTACTGGCGCTCGCCGCCCCACGGCTGTAATCCATGGCCATGATCAACATTCTGAACACGCCCGATTTCCAGCAGAGCCAGCGACTGCGCCTCAACACGCTGATCCGGCTGCGCTGGCTGGCCATCGTCGGTCAGAGCGTGGCGGTGCTCGTCGTCGCCTACGGGCTGAAATTCCCGCTGCCGGTCAGCCTGTGTTTCGCCCTGATCGCCGGTTCGGCCTGGATGAACCTGTTTCTGGCCTTCCGCTTTCCGGCCGCGCACCGGCTCACCCCGTTCGCCGCCTTCGGCATTCTGATCTTCGACAGCCTGCAGCTTGCCGGCCTGCTCTACATGACCGGCGGCCTGACCAATCCGTTCTCGCTGCTGATGACCGTGCCCGTCGTCATTTCGGCGACCTCGCTGCCCCTTCGGCTCACCGCCATCCTCGGCGGGCTGGTGATGATAGCGGCGACCTTGCTGGTCTTCCGACATCTGCCGCTGCCCTGGCATGAAGGCGCGCCGCTGGTGATGCCCTTCATCTACGTCGCCGGCATGTGGATGGCGGTGCTGTCGTCCATCGCCTTCACTGCCATCTATGCCTTCCGGGTGGCCGCCGAGGCCCGGCTTCTGGCCAACGCGCTGGCCGCCACCGAACTGGTGTTGCAGCGCGAGCAGCATCTTTCGGCACTCGACGGCCTGGCCGCCGCCGCCGCGCACGAACTCGGCACGCCGCTCGCCACCATCACTCTGGTCGCCAAGGAAATGGAAAAGGCGCTCGGCAGCGATCCGAAATACGGGGAAGACGTGAAGCTGCTGCGCTCGCAGAGCGAGCGCTGCCGCGAGATCCTCAAGCGCTTGACCAGCCTGTCGTCGGAGGGCGAGGCGCATCTGTCCCGCCTGCCGCTGACCTCGCTGGTCGAGGAGGTCACCGCGCCGCATCGCGACTTCGGCATCTCGATCAAGCTTCGCCCCGGAGAGCGGACCGGACCGGAGCCGGTCGGTCGGCGCAATCCGGGTGTCATCTATGGCCTCGGCAACCTGGTCGAGAACGCCGTCGATTTCGCCCGCAAGAGCGTCACCATACGCTGGAGCTGGGACGAGGCGACGGTCTCCTTCTCGATCACCGATGACGGCCCGGGTTTTCCGCCCGAGATCATCGACCGTATTGGCGAGCCCTATATGTCGACACGCCAGGGCAATGAGGCCGGAGGCGGCCTCGGGCTCGGCCTGTTCATCGCCAAGACATTGCTCGAACGTTCTGGCGCCACGCTCGACTTCCGCAACTCGAGCGGCCTCGGCGAAGGGGCCGTGGTGCGGATTTCATGGCCGAGAAGCGTCTTCCTGAATCCGGAATCCGCCCCGGCGACCATGTTTGACACTGCGTAATTGGACAATAGCCCCGCAAAACTATATCTGCGTAAAAATAAGGCAGCAGGAATTTTCGAGACGATGACAGGCGATGAAAACAGTGGGCCCATGGTTGAAGGCGAGGACACCTCGCTTCTGATCGTCGATGACGACAAGCCGTTCCTGACCCGTCTGGCCCGTGCCATGGAAACCAGGGGCTTCGTGGTCGAGACCGCCGAGAGCGTCGAGGAGGCCGTGGGCAAGGCCCGCGCCAATCCGCCCGCTTATGCGGTGGTCGACATGCGGCTGGGCGACGGCAACGGCCTCGACGTGGTCGCCGCCATCCGCGAGAAGCGCGAGGATTCCCGCACCATCATCCTGACCGGTTACGGCAATATCGCCACCGCGGTGACCGCGGTGAAACTCGGCGCCGTCGACTATCTGTCGAAGCCCGCCGATGCCGACGATGTTTTTGCGGCACTGACCCGCACCACCGGCGAGCGCGCAGCGCCTCCGGAAAACCCGATGTCGGCCGACCGCGTGCGCTGGGAGCACATCCAGCGCGTCTACGAAATGTGCGAGCGCAACGTCTCCGAGACCGCGCGCCGGCTCAACATGCATCGCCGCACGCTGCAGCGGATCCTGGCCAAGCGCGCGCCGCGCTAGGATCGACGGATCGGTTCGGACCATGCCAATTTCGAACTCAGCGCCGCCCCTCATTGCCCTGCCGGGCATTTCTCCCCGTATAGTGACGGGGAGAAAGAGGCTGGCTGCGATGTCGGCGCCCTTCTTGCGACACAGGTGATTGGCCAAGCCGACGGTGACAGCGCCCCTCTCCCCGTCACTATACGGGGAGAGGATTCCGGCAGGCAGGTGAGGGGCGGCGCCGGCGCATGGACAATGAAGCCCGCCGAGCAGGCTAACGGAGGCAAAATGCAGGATTTGAAGCAACGGCCGGTTTCCGTCTTTCGCGAATTCCTGGACAGCGAGGCGGCCGGCGGGATCATCCTGATGGCGGCGGCCGCCCTTGCCCTGATCGTCGCCAATTCGCCGCTTGCCGAAACCTATTTCTCCGTTCTCCACGCCTATCTCGGCCCGCTCAGCGTCTCGCACTGGGTCAATGACGGGCTGATGGCGGTGTTCTTCCTGCTCGTCGGGCTGGAGATCAAGCGCGAGATGCTGGACGGCCAACTCTCGACCTGGCCACGCCGGGTGCTGCCCGGCATCGCCGCGGCCGGCGGCATGGTGGTGCCGGCGCTGGTCTATGTCGCCGTCAACAGCAACAACCCGGCCGCATTGTCCGGCTGGGCGATCCCGACCGCCACCGATATCGCCTTCGCCCTCGGCGTGCTGTCGCTGCTCGGCAGCCGCGTGCCTGCCTCGCTGAAGGTCTTCCTGACCGCGCTTGCCATCATCGACGACCTGGGCGCCGTCATCATCATCGCCATATTCTACACCAGCGGCCTATCGCTGGCCTACCTCGGCGCGGCCTTCGCCGTCATTGCCGCGCTTGTCGTGCTCAACCGCATGCGGGTGATGACGCTGGTGCCTTATCTCGTGCTTGGCGCCGTCCTGTGGGTGCTGGTGCTGAAGTCCGGCGTCCATGCCACGCTCGCCGGCGTGGCGCTGGCGCTCACCATTCCGCTCGAACGCTCCGCCGGGATCGGCCACGATCTCGACCATTCGCCGCTGCACCGGCTCGAGCATAGTCTGCACAAGCTGGTGGCGTTCATCGTCGTGCCGATCTTCGGCTTCGCGAATGCCGGCGTTTCGCTTGCCGGCCTGAGCGTCAGTGCCTTGATCGAGCCTCTGACGCTGGGCGTCGCGGCCGGTCTCGTCGTCGGCAAGCTGGTCGGCGTGTTCGGCTCCTCCGCGCTCGCCATCCGCCTCGGCCTCGCCGACCTGCCGGCCCATGCCGGCTGGTCGCACATGATCGGCATTTCGCTGCTGTGCGGCATCGGCTTCACCATGAGCCTGTTCATCGGCCTGCTCGCCTTCGCCAGCGACGTGGCGCTGCAGGACGCGGTCAAGGTCGGCATTCTCGCGGGTTCCTTCGTCGCCGCGCTGCTTGGTGCCGCGGTGCTGCTGATGGCGCCGGTTGCGAGTGGAGTGGAAGAAGCGGAAGAGTAGGATGGCCTGCCCTAAAACGTGACCGCTGTTTCGACGCGAATCCACTTTTCGGCGAATGTCGCGCCGCCCCTCATCTGCCTGCCGGCATCTTCTCCCCGTAAACGGGGCGAAGGGGCTGGCCGCAACCCCGCCACCTTTCTCTGCAATGTCGGCGATTGGCGAAATCCGCGACGAGAGCTGTCCAGCGGATAGATGGGTAACAGAATGAACCGGATACATAGGTAACAGTTTTCTCCCCCTAAGATGCGGTTG
>NZ_VFTI01000021.1:0-119957 GCF_006439515.1 Mesorhizobium sp. B3-2-1
CGCTCATCAAAATCAGTCCCAACCCGCCGTCTCCCTCGCTCATCGACGAGCAGGGCGACATTCCAACTTTGCGGAATCAAGACATTTCTATTTTGCGGCAATAACAGAAAGTCGCAGAATCTATCTTATGGAACTGATTTATTTCTCTAACCAAAACAAGCGCTTGCGCCCCGACAGCCTCTGCGGTGTCCTGCGCCGCGGCCGGCTCGGCCGGCACGTCACCGCCATCGGTCAAATCCGGAAGTTGCCAGGTACTCGGCCATCCGAGTCCACCGCGTGCGGATCCTGACTTACATGTTCCAAGGGGGCTGCGTGGCCTTGGCCACGATGATCTACGTTCCGCGGCTCGGCGCCGCAACGCCTTCAACCGGTCTCCTGTGGGAACTTGAAGGCATCGCCGCCGTGATCATCGGCGGGACCGCGCTCAAAGGCGGCTTTGGCCGCATTTGGGGGTCGATCGTCGGGGTGCTGATACTCGGCCTGATCGACAACATCCTGAACCTCACGGCGCTCGCCAGTCCATATCTCAACGGTGCGTTCCAGGGGGTTATCATCATCATCGCCGTTTATCTGCAGAAGGGTCGCCGGCAGGCCTGACCCGCCACATAGAGGAGAACACCGTGGAGAAGAGAACATTCCTGAAGGGCGGAGCGATCGCGCTCGCGGTCGGCGCCGTGGGCAGGCCGAAAGTATCCTTGGCGGCGGGCGGAAAGACGATTGGCATTTCTATCCCGGCGGCAACCCATGGCTGGACCGGCGGTCTCAATTTTCAGACCAAGCGCACCGTGGAGCACATGAAGAAGGCCTTCCCCGATATCGAGTTCGTGGTCGCTGCCGCCAACGACGCTTCCAAGCAGGTCAACGACGTCGAGGATCTCGTCGCGCGCGGCATCGACGCGCTGGTGATCCTGCCGTTTGAATGCCCCTGACCGAACCGGTGAAGCAGGCCAAGGCGCAAGGCGTGTTCATAACGACCGTCGATCGCGGCTTGGCGGAAGAAGGCATCGAAGACCTCTATGTCGGCGGCAACAATCCGCAATACGGCGTCATCGCGGGGCAGTATTTCAAGAAGAAGTTTCCCGGCGGCGCCAAGATCGTGGTCATGCGCGGCATCCCGACCACGATCGACAATGTCCGCATCGAAGCCTTTAAAAAAGGAACTGGAGAGTTCGAAGGTCCAAATCCTCGACATGCAATTCGCGAACTGGAATCCGGACAAGGGCTTCGAGGTGATGCAGGACTTCCTGCAGAAATATGACGCCATCGACGGCGTGTGGGCGGGCGACGACGACGCCGCGCTCGGCGCCATGGAGGCGATCAAGCAGGCCAACAGGCCGAAACCGATCGTCGTTCTGGGCGGTTCCGGCATGAACGTATGATCGTCATCGAGGTGGTCGAACGGTGCAGGCAGCCGCGCGGACCGCCGAGCCAAACAGCAACAAACCGGGAGAACGCTCCACGACCCGGCATGCCCCGCCGCAGCACGGGCACGGCGGGCGGAAGTCGACCGGTTCCGCCGGCGGATCGTTCGTGACGGGAGGCGCGACGGTCAGCAGTTGGCGGGCGAGCGCGAGGCTCGTTTTGCGAGAGCCGCCCGCGAGCAGGCCGTAGTGGCGGATGCGATGGAAGCCGCCGGCTGGGAAGTCGCTCGTCACGCGCGAGGCGTCAGTCCCATTTTACCGGTGATCTACCTGAGCGGCGACAGTGCCGCCGTCAGCCCTGGGAGTGCCGAACAGCCTCATGATAGCCAAGCCTTTTGTCATTCCTCAGATCATCACAGAGATAGCAACGTTGCTCAACCAAACACCGGCCGGGCATATTTCTTCCTGAATGAGGTAGGAAGCGAGCGGTCAGGACCGCAATTCCATCCGTGCGCGAGAAGAAGTCTTGGTCCGCGCCGCGAACCTACATCTCGCGATCGGCGAAGTCAGGTTTAGGGACCGGCAAAGGGCATCCTCTATGGCTGACATTAAATGACTAACTTCCGCAAGGCTTCTACCAGATAATCTACGAAACGACGAACGCGAACCGGGGTATGCGATCCGCCCATAAACACCGCATTGATCTCCTCGACGTCACCGGGATTGAACTCTTCCAACAGCGGCACGAGCGCACCGGATCGAATTTGATCCTGAACTGTCTCGGTCCCAACCCGGGTGATGCCGACACCCTCTGCCGCGAGTTGACCGAGCGTTTCGCCATTGTTCGACTCGACACTCCCCTTGATTGTCAGTGAATAGTCGCGGCCGTTTTTGCGGAAGGGCCAAGTGGGTGCAGCGCGTCTAAAATTGAATCCCAGACAATCATGCTCAAGCAGATCTTCCGGAACTTGGGGTGTTCCGCGCCGTGAGAGGTAATTAGGCGAGGCGACGATTACCTTATGGGTCTCACCGAGTTTCCGCGCCGTCAGGGCTCCATCGGAAAGCGGACCGAATCGAACGCCCACGTCCGCTTGCCCTCCGGCAATGTCGACGACGGTATCGGTCAGGCTAACGTCCAGCAAGATGTCGGGATATCGCCGAATGAAGTCGCCGAGAACCGGCACCAGGAACATTCGGCCGTAGAGAATAGAGGTGCTCACGCGCAGCCGCCCGCGCGGTGAACTTTGATTGGAGACCAACTCCTCGGTTTCGCGGAAGTCAGCGAGAATCCTTCGCGCGCCTGACAGATACGTCGCCCCCTCCGGCGT
Organism: Mesorhizobium sp. B3-2-1; assembly: GCF_006439515.1. NCBI lineage: Bacteria > Pseudomonadati > Pseudomonadota > Alphaproteobacteria > Hyphomicrobiales > Phyllobacteriaceae > Mesorhizobium > Mesorhizobium sp. B3-2-1. Next base: position 2,690 of record NZ_VFTI01000021.1, read on the forward strand.
GACAGTGAGAGAACGTGTGGTCCTTAGTAGCAGCCGAACCCCAAGCCGAGTCTCTATCCGATCGATTGCTCGCGAAACCGACGAGGGCACAAGGTTGAGGCGCCGAGCCGCGGCGGAGAAACTCCCGGCATCGACCACGAGTGTGAACAGCTCCAGATCACTGCCCCAATCCGGGGAAAAGCTCATTTGTGCGCTCTATGCAAAGGTCTTCTGCGGAAGCCGGCCCTGTACTTTCGCATTCTATACTCCATCTTTGCAGCGGAAGGATCAATCAGTGTGCAAGTTCTTCCGTATGGAAAACCATTTCCTCGGGCCTTCGCACCGAACACCTGCGATCGGGAGAACGCCATGGTTGCCCCCTACACCATCAACATACCCGAGGAGAGGCTGGCTGCCATCGCGACCAAGATTGCGGGCTACGATTGGAATCAGCTTCCAGACGCGGGCGGATGGTCGGCAGGTGTAGGCATCGAAGACCTGAGGCGGCTCGTCGTCTACTGGCAGAACGATTTCGACTGGCGTGATGTCGAGCGCCGCCTGAACCGCTTGCCGAACTTTACGACCGAAATCCAGGGCGAGCGCATTCACTACCTGCATAAGCGCGGTGACGGCTCGAAGCCGCCCGTTCTACTTCTCCACGGGTGGCCCGGCTCTTACTTGGAGTTCGAGCCACTGCTGGATCCTCTTTCGTCGGACGGACACGATGTAATCGTGCCCTCGCTCCCCGGCTTTGCATTCTCGACCCCGATTACCGAGGTAATTGGCCCGCGTCGGGCCGCTGAGCTCATGCACCAGCTAATGGTTCAGTTGTTCGGGCGAACCCGCTATGTTGTCCAAGGCGGTGACTGGGGCGCGCATATCGCGAGCTGGATCGCCAACGAGCGACCTGACGCGCTGCTCGGCTTCCACATCAACATGGTCAGCATCTTTCCCAAGGACGCGGCGACATCGGCCGAGGAAAGGGATTTTATGGCCCGTCGCGCCGCAATCCTTGATTGGGAAACCGGCTACAATCATGAGCAGGAGACACGTCCGCAAACGCTGGGCGTGGCGATGGCCGACAGTCCCGTGGGCGCGGCCGGGTGGATACTCGAGAAATTCGGCAAGTGGGCGGACCTCCCCAAGCTTGCCGACGGCGGCCCGGACATCTGGAGCAAATTTTCCGAAGAGCAACTACTCACAAACATAATGCTCTATGTCGCACCGCCCTCGGTCGTTACCTCAACTTGGATTTACCACGGCAAGCGGCTCGAAGGATCGGAATGGCTTCCGTCCGGTACGCAAGTGCGAACACCGATGGGTGTCGCGGCATTCCCTGACCCCGTGTTTCTGCCCACCCCTCGCTCGTTCGTAGAGAAGACCTACAACGTCGTTCATTGGACTAATATGCCAAGAGGCGGCCACTTCGCTGCTCTGGAAGAACCGGCGCTGATGTTGGCGGATCTTCGAGCCTTCATCACCAAGGTACTGGGAGAGCGGTCCTGAGTTCGGACCTGCACGCCGACTGTGCAGCAATGGCTCATGCATTCGCACCGGTCCGGCGCAATTCGAAGCTCCTCGTGGTTTGAACTTGTTGAACCCCCCGCGCCCCGATTGATGTGATCGCGCTCTGCCTGGAGACACCAAACCTCGGGCCGACGCTGAGGTGACCGGCCGTCCCCGCATTTCGAAAGGACAGACAATGACTGAGCAACCGGCAAGAATCGCCCAGACGGAAACTCTGCGGATCGCCTACTTCGAGCAGGGCCCGGCCAATGGTTGGCCGGTCATCCTGTCGCACGGCTTCCCATATGACGTGCATGCCTTCGAGCAAGTGGCGCCGATCCTAGCCGGTGCCGGCGCGAGGGTTATTGTCCCCTACGCGCGAGGATTCGGACCGACGAGCTTCATTTCCGCCAATACCATGCGCAATGGGCAACAGGCTGCGCGCGGTCTCGACATCATTCAGCTTGCCGAGGTGCTCGAACTGAACCATCCGATCCTCGCCGGCTTTGATTGGGGCGGCAACGCCTCCTGCGTAGCGGCGGCGCTATGGCCGGAACGCGTCGGCGGGCTCGTCTCCTATGCGGGCTACGACATCATTGACGTGGACGCACAACGCAATCCGGTCTCCGCATCGCTTGAGCGCGTCTTCTGGTATCAACATCTCTTTCAGAGCGAACGCGGGCGAAAGTGCCTGACCGCACATCGGCGCGAATTGTGCAGGCTGCTTTGGCACGAATGGTCACCTGGCTGGGATTTCGCTGAGGCGACATTCGACCGATCGGCGGTGTCCTTCGACAATCCCGACTTCGTTGACGTCGTGATCCATGCCTACCGGTGGATCTTTGGCCTGGAGGAAGGCGACTCGGCGCTGCAGACTCTCGAAGCCCGTCTGGCGCGGAAGCCCCCGATAGCTGTGGCGGCGGTCACGATCGACGGTTCTACCGACCCGCTCAAACCCGGCGGGACCGCGGACCATGCGGGACTGTTCGCCGGGATGCATGAGCACCGCCTCGTGGCTGCGGGACACAACGTACCGCAGCAGGAGCCTGAGCAATTTGCCGATGCGATCATCAAGCTCCGCAGCTGGCTGTGAAGTCCTTGGTATCCAACACCGTGGATTTGCAACGGGCATGCCGAACGGGTGGCGGCGCTGCACATGATCGAAGCTGGAACGGTCCCATGACGGACATCTCCTGACCGATGAGCATGACCTCATGCTCGACGCGATCAGAGAAAAAAACGTCGACCTGGCTGACGAACTGGCGCACGCCCACACGCGCCAGTTCCAGGCCAACTTCATCAACTTCATGCGTGAGAACTATACCACCGACGTCACTCTTGGGCCTCTAGTGGCGGCCAAATAGGGCTCTACACGTTGCGGCCGCGGCCTATGGAGAAGGTATTACCGTGCAACTCCTTGGCCACGGGCGCCAAAGTCCGCGCAACGAACCGGCACGGCCAGGAGCCTCTGCACTATGCTGCCCTCGGCAACGCCCGGGTCGCCGCGATGGACCCGAGTGCACAGACAGCAATGATGTGGAAATCCCCCGTCGCCATCCCGAGATGCATTCCGGGAACCTTCCTCTGCGTCACTGAGGTGACCTGAGATCCACATAACTCTCGCTGAACACTGCATCCTGAAACGGTAGTGGCGGCTTGTTGCCGCAAGACTGTGGCGCATCGCCGCCGCGCTCCGGCTTCACGGGCGGCGCTGATCGAGGTATGGGGCAACCTTTCGCTCGTAGCGTTGATCTACGAAAGCAGCTGAGCGGACGCTCCCCGCGCCGAAATCAGTTTGACCGCCTTTCGGTCGAAGGAAACAAACGTCTCCCCACCAAGCCAACCACCGTCGAAAGCGATGACACCGTCCGCAAAGTCACCGCCAGCTTCAAGTATCATCAGCCCCGCTTCGACCGCAGGGCGGTTGACGACCACATTAGTGGTGTCCAGTAAAGCTCTGATCGCCGCGGCGATATCGTCGCGGGTGGTCTGATACTGCCGCCCCAAAACCCACGCGAACTCGCACAAAGCTTGCGAGCTTACTGCGACGATGTCCGCCTTTGCGAGTAGATCAACGGCTACGGCCGCCTGTCCCTCATCGTCGGCAACATAGGCGCGCAGCAGCACATTCGTATCGGCTGTGATTTTCATGCCTTTCCAGATCCGGCCGCGGTGCCCGCTTCCGCGATTGCTTCGTTGATCTCCTCGATGGTGAGCACTCGGCCGTTTGTCTTGCCCTTCAGGAAGCCATGAAGGTCGCGAAATGATCCCTTTGCCCGCATTGCCTTCAGTTCCGCCCGGCCGTCGGGAAGCAGGTCAAGTTCGATTTTCTCACCCGGCCGGATTCCAAGATGCTGCAACACCTCCTTGCGGAACGTCACCTGACCCCGTGCGGTCACCGTCAGTGTTGTCATATCAGCACCTCCTGTCTTTTCTAATGCGCAGTTAATGCAAAATTGCATTACTGTCAATGGTGGATGCCAGGTCAGCGTCAGGGCGAAAGATTCCGTGGCAACATCTGGCTTGCAAAGTGGGCTGTCATTACGGCGTTCCGGATCGGGCCCCCGCTCGATAGTCGCCTGTCTTCGATTTCGGTGCTACTGATTCCGATCGCCTTCGCCTCCGCAAAAAGCCTCTGGATTGCCTCAGCAACCGAAATCAGTCGGAGCTTGCGAGCCCTGAAACATTGCTCGCGATCCACTGGTCCAGGAAATTGATGCCGCGCGTGCTCATTGCCAGGCCTCCGAAAGCGGATGGCCCGCGCCTGCCCACACCCCCTGGCGCGGGCCGACCAAGGTCCTGGAGGGACGTTGGTCAGCAGCAGTCAAACACCGGCTGCCGGCGATTCAATCAGCTTTAGCTAAAATTGTTCCGAAACTGCAATATGCCTGATGCAACAAAGCTTGGGCCGCCACGTTGCCCACCACACCATCGGATTGAGGCGACGATGACGAAGTATCAGGTCGAAGAGATCTACGGCGAGACGGTCGTGTCATCTGGCACCGTCGTGGAGAACGATCCCATGAAAGCCGCCGAAGCGACGGCGGGTCAAAGGGTCTTGCCGAGGGCACGACAGGATCATTGGTTCCGGGTGGTCGATGAGGACCAGGCCGCCGTATACGAATACAGTTTGGCCGGACCTGACGAGCGTCCAGAAGATTGGACGAAACTCTCCGATCTCGGCTCACCGATCGTGGGGCACGAGCGTGAATCAGATGCCGCCGACGAGCAAGATGTCTACAATTGCCCCATCTGCGGACAGCCGGTCGACATGCACGATCTGCGTCAGGTGATGTGGCACGAGCAGTCGAGGCATGAGCGGCTGAAGCCCGAAGTCGTCAAAGGTCCCTGAAACGCAAAAAGCCCGCCGGCCGGAGCCAGCGGCTCAACGACAGAATGGGTGGGGAAATGAGATGGCGCCAAGGTTCATAGCAAAACAACTTTCCTGGCCGGCTGGTATCGCCGGCTGGCTCATCCGAGAGGGTATGAACCGGGGCAACGCCCGGCTGAACAGCTACGCTCTCGAGCAATTGCAGTTGGTTCCTGAGGATCGAGTGCTGGAAGTCGGTTTCGGCGGCGGCGCAGCAGTGCCGGGCCTTGTCCGTGGTGCGTCATTCGTCTGCGGTGTTGATCGCTCCCCCGATGTGGTGAGCGCCGCCGCTCGCCGGTTTGCCGATGCGGTGCGCGCCGGACGCGCCGAGTTTTACGTCGGAGCGGTTGAAAAGCTGCCCTTGCGGGATGCGACATTCGACAAAGCCCTCAGCGTCCACACAGTATACTTCTGGCAAAGCCTGAAAGCCGGATCTGCTGAGTTGGCACGAGTTCTCAGGCCTGGCGGGCGAATCGTTTTGGGCTTCCTTCCCAAGGCGCATATGGACCGGATGAACATGCCAGCAGATATCTTCACCCCACGTGAGCCGGACGAGATCACAGCTGCTCTGCAAGGTGTCGGGTTCAGCGAGACGGAGGTTCGAAAACCGAACTCGGAGACGGCATGGGCCGTCGCGACAGGTATACGAAACTAAGCTGTCCGCGTGCGGAACGTTGCGGCAACAAAAAGCCCGCCGGCCGGAGCCAGCGGGCAGCTGACAGAGTGGAGGGCCGCCCGGAGTAGACGGCCAGCTCCGGAACCTTTGTCTCTGACGTATGTTCCACTGAGGCCCGCGCCCACCCCGCAAAAGGAGGGCGCGGGCCGGCCAGCGTCGCGAAAAGACCCGGACGCGCCGCCGCCTTCGCCCGAACTTGACTAGTCGAGCTGTTCCCGACCCGAACACTAAAAAGCCCGCCGACCGGAGCCAACGGGCCTGGTAATGCATTCGACGCAATCCGCCTAAGTGACTGGCCCCGACACGACCACGTGACCTCTTAGGCGGCGTCGCCTCCTGGAGGGCGACCGTATCAGCGTTTGAATTGAATTCGTACCGTTAGAAGGCTCTGATGTTCCGCTCCGGTTGGGCACTTCTGGACTCTTCCGAAGCGCTGGACACCTTCCTTGCCACCTCGAGGCCGTCCACGTTCGTCGATTGGGATCGCTATCACCGCTTTGTCGGGGACTGCCGGCGCGCTGATGGCGCCAGCGTGGCCGACTGGATGGTTGAACAAGGGCAGGCCCCGGATTGGCCGCGCTACAGCCGTGGCGCCTACCCACAGCAGCAGGCGACTGTCGAGGCGACCAAGGTAGCCTCTGCAATCAAACGTCCCACCGTACGGCGCTGAAATTCCATTTGTTCAACATCAAACCGTTGCCGCTTACCGGAGTAGCGCCAGTCCTTGTGGGCGGAGGAGTTGGAGGATTTCCCGCTCTACGCCATCCGCAAGGCCTATAAATGGGCGGTGCGCGGCCGTGACAAGCTGCCGTCGTTGGCGAGCTTCATTGGGGACGTGCGGTTAGCGATCGGCACCAACGTGCTAACTCGCAAGCGCCTGCTCGATAACCTGATTGGCCGGTACTAGCGGGCCGCGATTCCGCATGGCGTGCAGAATCTCATCCTCGTCCGTGAGTCCGTTCATGAACAGCTTGAAAATGTGAGCCGCGACTTTCTGGCAGCGGGGGCTGTCAACCGGTATCCGACGCTCCTCGCAGATGGTCTTGTACACACGGGTAAGCATGGCGAGTTCGTCGGACATGACGACTTGGCCAGGAAACAACATGCTTCCTTCTCCTTCGATATGAATTGGATGCCGGACCATGACTCCGCCCGCATCTGGAGTCATTAAGAAATGATAGAGCACCCGAAATTGGTCCGAAATGGTACAGTCCTTTTGGGGAACATTTCTGGAACTGAATGTTCGGAAGGCGGCAATCCCTCCTTTCCTTGACTGCCGCTAAAGAGCCCGCTCCCTGCCCGTCCCTTCCGGGCGAGCGGGCTCTTTTTCCAAGCCGGTGGGCGGCTGAAAAAGACCGTCTAACCCTCTGGCAGAAACGTCACCTTGCCTGCTGGGACGTTTGAGGAGAAGGTCAGAGTAAAAAGCAGTACGTTTGCAGCATCGGTTACATGCATCATCCACGTGTGACCACCTCCAACTAGCTCGCCGCCCAAGTCAGCCAGCATGGTGCCCATTGCTCTAACCGCCTCAGTTCGCGCGGTATGCAAGTCGGGCAATTCCGTCCCCTCTACATCCGGAACCAGGGCGCCATCATCGACGTGAAAGTGATAGCGAGGCATTGAAGATCCTCCTGACTGGAGGCCCAAACTTCGCATTCCTCTTGATGTTCCGCAGGTGTGCGGCCGACCTACCCTTGACTCCTTCGGAACAAATAGGGAACATATTCCTATCGTATTTAGGAGGCTCTAATGCGAGCCCGCCACAAAGGCATCAACTCTGATGGCTACTTGGATCGTTTCTACCCCTACCATGCGGTCATCCCGTGGGAGAACTGCTGCGAAAGGAACTATGACCCTGCCCACAGCCGGGCGCACAAAGTGAACTGCGCCTCGCGCCACGCCTTCATCCGGCGACACAACCGGGAGTACCTGGGCTTCCGGTTCAAGGAGCCGTTCCAGGCAGAGCGGATGGCGCAGGAGTTCGGCGGCGAGACCTATGACACCCTGAACCGGGGCAAAGGCAGCGGATGGGAGAAATGGAGGAAGAAGTCAGCAGCTAAAGTGGCTACATAACAGTGCAAGCTTCAGGAGTTTCGACGTGGCTATGGCAGCCGCCTCAGTCCTTGTACAAAAGCACCTGAGCACGGCGGTGCTGAGATCGAGGTTCAGTTTCTGGATGAGCTCTTTGCTGACGCTTCGGCATGCCACGAACAGTTCGGTGAAAAGCTAGCTCCACCCATGCCATGGGGTCATACGGATGCAATTTGCAAACCCTGTCCCAATTGCACTGTTACCTTGCAAGAGGGCCCTAAACGGCCCACTACTCATCCCGGTTAGGGTGTCATCTGGAGAATTCAAACTTAGGGGGAGAACTTTAATGTCCGGGCAGAACATTCGCAAAGCGACAGCATCCGATGCCTTACCAAGGTTCATGACACGCATCGGCACATGCGGAATTTGTATGCGGCAGGCATTCCTGGCCGCAGCGATAGCTTGGTGCCTTTGGCTGCTGGCATTAATCGCCAGCAGCTCATTCAGTTCTTCCATGCCGATTAGAATACCGCTCGCCTTTGCAGGGCTTTTGACGGGGCTTTGGTTACTGCATGTGGTCGTCTTCGGAATTCGGATTGCGCTTTACACAACCGGAAAAACTGAACCTTCCGGTGGAATGGAAGTCACCGAGGGCAAACTTCCTCCATCCAGAAGAGCATTCTTCCAGATTCTGGCCAAAGCAATAGCCGGAGCAGTGCTAGCGACCGCCATTCCAAGTAGAATTTCTTACGCCTATGGCAATTGCAACGACCCGAATTTTTATCCTTGCAGCATAACTGCTTGCGTTCCCAGCGGATCTGCCAATGCCTGTTGCCCGGAAGGCGCTCAATATCTCAGCCATTGCGACTGCCAATGTTATCAGTCGAGCGCCGATGTGAATTGCGGGTCCTATGCATATTGCCACTAGAGCACAGTCTGACCTGATGGAATCGTGAGGGATCCCTTCGGCGAGAATATCTGATTCATCCTGCGGGCTCGATATGGAGGCCAGCAGGCATGGCTAGAGCCATATCGGAGAATTTGCGTTCGCGAGAGAGCGGCGCGACGCGGGCAATGCCCCCAAGGCGGAGACAATCGCTCCCAGCGGATCGCTGGGGGCGACAGCGAAGCGATGGACATCCCGCTTGGTCCGGCCGGCTTCGTTCAGTGACAGTTCCTTAAGGTCAAAAAGCCGCCTCCTCCGTGAGGAAAAGGATCAAGAGCCCTGGTTCGCCGAAGCCTTTACTTTTTTCAGGACGACGTCGTTGACCGGTGCCGCGAAATCCTACAAATCTCGTTACGCGGCGGACCTCACGGAACCCGCAAGGGCGGCGTGAGGCTCAGGCAACCTCGGTCTCCGGGTCACGCCGCCCTCCACTCCCGCAGTTGTACGCACATGCTCGGCATTAAATGCTTGCAGACTCAAGTAGCCCTCGTTGGTTTTCGGCGTTTGCCACGCGGCGGGTGCACTGGGGGTTTGTTCAGCGCCTCGAACAACGTGCCCAGCTTGCTCGCAATGGGAGTGCCGATACCGGTGCACGGGTCAGGACCGACGCGAGCCCGGAAATAGCCGTTGTCGCCGTGGGTAATGTCGTTGAAGCATGTGTGGTTGAGCCAGAGCTGCGGCGTCACGAGCCCGAGCTTGCGGCCGAAGGCGGCAAACAGGCCAGCATAGAGCGGTGCCACGGCGCTGGTGCCGCCGATCGCTTCTTGTCGGCCGTGGACGAAGACATTGTAGCCCGTATATGGGTCCGCATTGGCCGAGACGTCAGGCACCATGCGGCCCGGTCCGTGCGGTGCCCCGGCCTGCCAGGCCGGCATGGGGTGAAACAGCTCTGAGAAACCGCCCCCCGTCCCCGAGCCATTCGGGTTACCGGGGTCGTCGTTCCAGACTGTCTCTTCGGCATTGCCGTCGTGAGGCTTCATGGTGCCGCCGCAGCCCACCACGAACGGGCAGGAGGACGGCAGATCGACATTGGCCGGGTCCGTCCCGCCGTCAGAGGAATCATTGTCGCCCGAAGCCGCGAAGACGATCATGCCCGCCTTGGCGGCGGCCCCCGCCGCCGTGCTCAGTCTGCCGGGATAGTCGGCGCCCGCCATCGCGGCCGCCGCCTTCCAGTTGGCCTCATCGGAGCCCCAGGAGATCGAACAGACGTCGCAGCCGTCGGCCGCCGCGGCGGTGATGGCGGTCGCCATCGCGCCCCAGTCGGTGGCGTCTGCCCAGTAGATTCGGATGCTTGCCGCTTCGCCGGTGGCGACGGAATAGGCAGCGGCGGCGACTTCGATGTCGAGCGCAACCTCACGGTCGGGGTCGGCGGCAGGGTTGCCCGAGTGCTTATTGGGATCGTTGCGGCCGGATCCAATCGGCACGTCGACGATAGTCGGCACTGGCAGGCCCGTCGAGCGGAAATAGGCGTCGATATCCTTCTGCACCCACCCGCCGCTGAACTCGATGATGGCGATCACGCCGCCGCCGGCGAGGCCGGTCGGCCAGGAATAGGCCCGACACAGATCCGGCACGTTCCAGGGCTCCGCCCCTGCCGCGGCCGGGCGGAAGGCGACATTGCCGATGCCAGGCAGCTTGAAATAGGGCCGGACGATGTTGGGCACCAAATGCGACAGCTCTGCCCTGGCGCGCAGGCGCGCGCGGCGTGTGCCCACGGCACGGTCATACATGGCCGCGAGATCGGCTTTCATCGCCGTTCGCGAAGCGCCGTCCAGATAGATCATATGCCCCGAGGGGTAGTTCCTGATCGTCAGATTACCGCGCACCTGAGGGTTGTTGAGCGGCATAGCGCCTGGCGGTCCGGCTTCTGGACCGCGCCTGTCGGGTCCGTGTGGCTGAAGTCCCAGAACTGGAAGGCCTGATCGTTGAGGTCGACGAAGTTCGAGGTCGCCGTGAACTTGAGGTCGTTGTTGAGATAGCTGTTCCACATGGTGGTGTAGACGCCGCCCACGGCCACCATGGTGGGATCGTTCATACCGCCGTCAGGCGAAACGATGGCCGCGATCCCCGTGTCGATGCCAGTCACCCGCCCGTCATAGGCGAGATAACGCTTGATGAACTGCTTGATCGAGACGGCGTCTTGGTCGACGCCCCAGAAATCCCGGTTTTTAAAAGGTGCGATAGCAGCGGAATAGCCGGTGCCAACCGGGTTGATATAAACCAGATCACTGCGGTCGATCAGGCTGTCGGGATTGTCTTCCATGGCGTAGGGCGGCGGTGGCGTGAAACCCGGCATGCTGGTCCTGATGCGCCTGGGGGCGAAGGAACCGAGCAGCAGGAAGACCGACGATGAGCCTGGCCCGCCATTGTAGAAGAAAGTCACCGGACGGGTAGTGGCGTCCATTCCGTCCGCCGTGAAGGCCACATAGAAGAACTTCGCGGCCGGCTTCGAGCTCGACGGATCGACTGTGACGAGATGGCCGGCGGTGGCGGTGTAGGGAATGGAAATCCCGTTCACGATAGCCACGTGGTGGGTGATGGCGGCGTTCTCGGTCGCATCGGAAAGCCCGTCGTCCGGCCCGGACCCGTAGGCAGTGGTGTCGAGGAACGGCTGGTCTGGTTGAGGCTGGCCAATACCCAAGCCGTCGTTGATCATCTTCGCCATCGCCGGCCTCCAGAACCTCGAGTTCACACCAACCGATATCGCTCGGCTCCCTCCCTGGATAAATCTCTTTCTACTCAATTTTATTAGATTCTTCTTATATACTTCCGATTATGGCAATAGACCTCCTTACTGTACGCCTGTTGAGCTGGGTCGACAACTTCTGAGCACGGCCGGTGCCATTTTCGATACTGGCCAGATCTCTGTGGCCGCGATTTTGGCCCAACGCTGTTGACGAACGCGCGGCCGATGCTTTGTACGAAGAGAAAATAGTGTCGTGGTTCCCCCTGGTGGTGCCCGGGTTACCCACACGGCATGCTGACGACGCATGCGGACGTGATCAACCGCGACTTGCTGGCTTTTATCAAGAGCAGACCGGACCTTTGAGGCGCATTCACGTTCAAACAAGGACGTGGCGAAATTTGGCTCGCCGCGAACCCAGGCGGCCGTGCAACGCCAGGCGGCGGGTGCACGGCTTCCTGGTCTCGATCATAAGCGGAGGATGGCGTCGTCATCTGGTGACGGGCGGATTCGGAAGCGACCAAACCGATCCGCGCCAGGGTAATCTTGCCCGGCACGACCACCTCGGAACTGGCCGACACGCAAGCGTCGAAAATCTCGGATGGCGCGACCGGTATGAGGAATCCGGTCCCTGCTCCAAAGGAGGTCGCCCCATTCGGGTGACTATCTATGTGTCGAATCGCGCCTTGGCGAATCCTGCTCTCGGAAATTTCTCTGTGCTGGCTCTTCACGAATTTTCTCTGGAACTTCCCCTGCGACGCCCCGTTGGCTCCCTAGGGAATCACGATGTAACCAAAGGAGAATTCGTCATGATGAAGAAATTCCTCGCGGCTTCCGTACTCACCATTACGCTCGCAACCTCGGGCGTAATGGCGCAATCAATCGGGGCGAGCGGCGGCGCGAACGCGTCGGGCGGCGTGTCCGGTGGCGTATCGGGTAGCAGTACAGGCGCCGTATCCGGCGGCGCCTCGGGCGGCGGCTCCGGAAACGTGTCTGGCAGCACTTCAGGGAGCGGCAGCGGCACTGTGTCGGGCAACGGGACGTCTGGCAACGGCACGGGTACTACGACAGGCAGCTCTTCCGGCGATACAAGCGCCGGCGGAACGGCGACTGGCACGACGGATGCCGGCACCACGAATTCTGTCACTCAGACGCCCTCGAACGGCATGGAGGATCGCTGCAAGGACAGCGGCGCCAATGACACCGACAACAACACGCCGAGCGGCGCCATCACCTCCAACATGCAGAACTGCAACAAGTAGCAGCTACTGCACAGAGCCTACAAAAAAGCCCCGGCGGCCTCTGCCGTCGGGGCATATCCGTCCGACGCGATAACACATGAAACGAACGTTGCGACCGAAGTCGGACGTTCCCAGGCATTGGTCCCATAGCCGAAACATATACCCAGCTATTTCATTTGACATCACAGACTACCGAACATCGTCCCTTCATCGCCTGTTTCGATGTAGACTGAAACACCCGCCGCATCCTCGTCATCGTTGTCTTTGTTGCCGCCCAGCCGCTTTGGCCAGATCACTCTAAGGACAGATGGTGATCCTTCTGCCGGCCGACGCGATCACAACGGGATCGATCAAAGCTACCACGCATCCTCATCGGCGCGCCGCGGAGCTAGCGTCTTTTGGCGGGTAGTCAAAGATCTCGGAATCGCCGCCATCGCGGCGATGGATTGAGGTGATAGAGCTGTTACATATGTCGTGTTGGCGGTCGCGATAGTTCTGTGCTGATTGCCCTCCGGGATTAGCTGGCCGGGGCTGAGTCACGCGGAAGTTGCCCACTTGGCAGCGGGACACTTAATCATAGTGCAGCAATCCGCTTAGGGCCATAAAGAACAGCACCGCCGCGGCCAGTCAAGCATGGCGAGGTGCATAGTCCGCGACGATGCACCGTGAGATCGCGTGCGGCAATGGCGAACGCCATAATCGCCAATCCCTCTTTGGCGCTAGACGCCATCACGCATCAGCAATCGACCTTTACGCGCCGCGACATGGCACCGCCACAGCGATGGTCTCGACCAGTTCAACGCGGTGATGGGCGCGATACGCATCGCGCCCGATCCCGTCGAACTGGGCAAGGACGGGTTGGCGCCACGGCTGGCGGAGAGCTGGGCATAGCGTTCGAATCAGGCCGCCGGCTCGGCCAGGAATTGGCCTTCACCCACGGCATCGACTTTGGGAGAGGCCGGGGCATCGGAATTTGATCCATCCTATTTTCCGCCGTCTGCACGCCCCAGTGCGATGACACGTAAAAATGCTGCCCCTGTCTGGATCAGCAGCAGTTAGAAACAACCAGCAGGAGACAGCGCGGTCATGCGCGAACCAGACCGTATCATCCGCTTGAAAACCGTTCTTTCCCGGACCGGTCTTTCTCGGTCCACCATCTATCGCAAAATCGCGGAAGGCACGTTCCCACGTCAGATCCAGATCAGCGTCCACGGGACCGGTTGGCATGAATCTGACATCAGTCGCTGGATCCACTGATCCCGTTTTATGGCGTCCGAAAGTCAGGTTCGAAGACTTTACCCACTCTGTGGAAGGTCTTCATGCCCATGATGCCGGGGACGACAGGTAGGCTTTGTCGTGCCCACTGACGTGTAGCTGACGCATTGGCTGTGTGGCGATTTCCCTCGACAACAGTCGATCAGTTTTGTCGGAGCAGCGTGTCGCGGACGATAGACGACAGCGCTTCGCCTGCCATGCCTCGTCTTGCCCCTTTCGACCTTCTATACTCCGAGGACCGCTTTCACCCGCTCACGCGTATAGGGAAGGTCGTGGATGCGCTTTCCCGTTGCATGCCGGAACGCATTGGCGATCGCGCCGGCTGTTGGCCCTTGCGCTGCTTCCGCCACGCCAAGATAGGGCGACCCCGGATTGCCGACGACGTGCACTTCGAGGCTGTCCGGTACGGCGCTGAAGCGCGGCAGGCGGCGCATGGCATAGGGTTCGGCCACAGACTCCATCGGAAACGGCTTGTTGCGCGGCGAACCGGTGTTGGGCGCACCCGAAACGCCCATGATCTCCTCCGCCTCCTGGTAGAATGGTTCGAGGTCGTCGTAGCTCATCGGCCAGTCGACGCCGACACCATAGAGGCTCTTGATCCTGAAATCGTTGCGTACGTTGCGCCAGGCATGCGCCGCCCAATGCCACGTCGTGCCGCCGACCTGCCTGATGTACTCGGCCGCGTAGGGATATGGCCCGGCCTGGATGAGATGGTTGTTCGGCTCAGGTTGGTAAACCGGGTGCGGCGCCCAGGAGGCGGGCGGATATGGCGACATCCAGTCGCTGCGGCGGGTGGAGTTGCGGAAGCGCGCCACCAGTTCGCCGCGGGTGACGCGGGGGCCCGCTTCGAGGATGATCACCGACGCACCCGCGAGCGCCAGCTTGTGCGCCACCAGTGAACCGATGATCCCCGAGCCGACGACGATAAAATCCGCTGACAGGATGTCGGCCATCATATTCCCTCAGATCGGTTTTCTGATCCAGCTGCCATAGGCCCCATAGGCGTAGGTCGGCGGCTTCAACACATCGGCAACTGCCTGCGCGTTGAGTGCCGTCTCAAAAGCGAGACAGCGCGCCTTCGCGCCGTCGCCGACGATGCCCATGTACCAGGCCGTCACGATCCGCCAGGGCACAAGCTTGAGCGGCGAATTTTCGTCGTTGAGAATCTTCTGCAACTGCATGGGATCGATCTTGCGCTGCTCGATTGTGTCGAGCAGCGCCTTGGCGGCCGCCGGAAACCCGGGCTCGTCGGCGACAAGCGCTGCGTATAAGCGTCGGGCTTGCGCCTGATCGAGCGACTGGCGGCCGACCAGAATGGCGGAAACCGCCAGGAAAGCACCGCTATCCGCATCGGTCTCCTCCTGGGCCAATGCCCAAGGTATCAAAGAGGCCGTATAGGCTGAAACCAGCCCAAACAGCATCAGTCGCCGGCTAGGATTCGGTGGATCGATTGAATCGGCAAGCCTTTCCACGACCTGTCCTCGCTAAGCGCAACGCACAATCGCTGCTTTGACTATCGCCTCAAATCGTCAAAACCCGAAATAAGGCGATGCGACCAGCGTGGCTGCTCCGTCGCCCAGAAGAAACACTGCAAAAAGAGCCGCAGCCCAGAACGCCGGATATTCCCAGCCGCCGTCGGTGTTGCTGAACAGCCATCCCTTTTTGCCGTGCACGGTGACGATGGTGCCAAGGATGAGCGGCACCAAAAGCAGGGCGACATAGCGCGGATAAATGCCCAGGATGAGACAGGCCGCGCCACCCAGTTCCGCCACGATCGTCACATAGGCCAGCCAGCCGGGCAGCCCAAGCGACTTGAAAAAGGCAACGGTGCCGGGAATGGTGAAAACCCTGACTTTGAGCATCGCGTGGGCGATGAACATCGCGCCGAGGCAAAGCCGTAGCAGAAGGTCCCGCTACCTGATCGATCATGGGCTTCCCCCCGGTCACGGCAATGCCAGACGACCGACGCGCTGAGTGCCCTCCAGCCTACGCTGGCCCTGTCGGGAGTCAATGCCGCAAGGGTAGTTGCTGGGTAGTTGCCTGACGGACTGCAAGATCACGTCGTTCGGGACCGGTTATGCGGCCCGAGATGAAGCGCAACATGCCATGCATGGTTGCGTTGGCATCGCGTCGGGAATGAAACGGCATCCAGACACGATTTTGACGGTTAACGAGCTGCGCCTTGGTTAAACGGCGTCACGCCCGAAATTCCGTTGGCATGAGGCGACGCCGTTGGCGTGCCGCGCAACGGAGCGGCGGCAATCTGTTCTTAGCCTTGCTGATTTTCCGGTGCCAAGGACTGATGTGCATCTGAACGAGAGATTTCAAGTATGACCACGCTCGACTTGCACGGAGCTTGGTGGTTTGGTGTCTGGCTGAAGCGGCGAGGAACGGGACATGGGAAGGCTCGGTCGATTCATACTCTGGCTGTTTATCGCGCCGGGCGACATTATCTCGGATCGACTTGGCGTCACCAAGGAGCAAAACCGCGACCTTGTTCGCATGCTTTTTAATTCGCTCTTCTGGATATTGATTGTCATCATCGGCTTGGCAATCTGGACATCACGAATGTCAGCGTTCCAATAACTAGGCCACCGTTTGATTCAGAGAATGGCGGCAGGCCGAGATAACGCAAGAACACCGGCCAGAACGAGTTTGATCGAGCCCGCAATATTGCGCTTGGTGTTTGACTTCAGCTCAGCGGCGTCTTCAAAGGAAAGTCGCGACGCCCCTTTCCGGCAACTTTGTCATCGCGATGAACGAGGCCAGTCCGACGGTAATTGCCGGCAGCAGGATGTGCCAGCCAATCAGCCAGGCAAATTTCAGCCGCGACAGGAATGCACGATCTCCATTGCTCGCCTCCTCAAATTCGCCGAGAGGGAAATCTGGCTGTGCAAAGCAATGGCAATTAGAGCACTTGCTAAACGCTGTGGTCATCGACATCTTTCTCGAGCGCATGTCCAGCCTCTTCAAGGCTGTAAACAAGGCGAGGCGGCAGGCACAGCGGGAAGCGAACCGCGAACGCCTCGGGGCAATGATCATGCGCTATTACAGAATCTTCATCCGCGATCACAAGAGCAGCGGGACTTGCGAGCAGGGTGCCGAGATCCTCGAGGAGATCCAGAGTCAGCTCGACGACACGCCGCAGTCCGACGACGTCCGCATCCGCATCCAGCTCAAGGCAGAGCGCACGAAAGCGCCCGACCCTGACGTGACTCCTAAACCGGAGACCACACAGGCAGCCTCTTCGGCGCGCCTTTCTGGATTCTGTCCCTGCTGACGGGCGTCTTCCTGAACAAGGGGCCGAAGCAGATCCGGTACATGCTGAAGCAGCGGGAGATCGATCCGAACTCCTTGACGTCGCAGCAGATCAACGGTGATGGTCACTAGCCGAGGTCACCAGGGAGTCTCGAGAGGATCCTCGCGGAAGCGCCGGTCAATCTTGGGCAGGCGTTCGCCCCGGATATTGGCATCAAGGCCGCGCAGGCGCTTGTAGATGGACAAGAGTTCCACGATCACCGTCCACGAATTGATCAGAAACTGCATAGACGTACGTACCTGCAGGAAGGCGTTCAGAATCTGGTTCATGGCACCTAGCGTGATTTTGCCAGCCACAATATTTGGTCCCAGTACGACGTAGGGGAAGATGTTATCTACCTGTAAATAAGTCAGTCGAACCACATTGAAGTAAACGTAGTTGAGATAAAGTCGAAAGTAATTGCGCCGGATGTGCGAGAAGAGTTCCGCGATCGTCGCCGGCTGCGCCCGCTCGGCGCTATCCTCGCCATGAACAAGCTCCTTGCGGTAGGCCGCCTCAACCCTCTGGTTACGAAATTGTAGCGCCGGCAAGCGGATGCCGACGAGAGCGAGCAAACCCGTTCCGAAAATAGACCAGACGACAACGGCGACGACGAGTGCATAAGGCACGTGCCCAATGAGCGGCAGTTCGGTCACATCGGCGGAGAGGCGGAGCAGGACGGGCAGGAAGGCGATTAACGTCATGACCGACTCGATGAAATTGATGCCCAGGCTTTCTATTGTCGAGGCGAAGCGCATTGTGTCGTCTTGCACGCGCTGCGAGGCACCTTCGGTGGTGCGCAGCCGGCTCCAATGCGCCATGTAGTAGCTGTTCATGGCCGTACGCCAGCGGAAGATGTAGTGACTAGCGAGGAAGCGCGTCAGCACGCCGACGCCGACACCGACGCCGACGATGCCCGCGAGCCCGCCGATCTTTGTGTAGAACTCGGCCAAAGTGACAGGCGCCGATCTGGACAAGGCGGCCTCGATCAGATTGTAAAAAGGTCCGTACCAATTGTTGATCGCGACGCTGGCCTCAACCTGAATGTAGTTGGTGAAAATGATGAGGGCGGAACCGAGAATGGACCAGAGCGCCCAAGGGTGCGGCGCCATAAACATCCAGAATGCCGCGAATATGCCTAATGCGATCGCGAAATAGATATCAAACCAAAGAAATGGCCCGGACCAGAAATACGAGGCATCGACCCGCGGCATCGTCCCGGGCGGAAGCGGCGGCAGGCCTATAGACGCGCCCGCGTCCTTGCCGACGACATACCACAGCGTCATGGCGAGGACGGTCCACAAAAAAGCTGAGAGGAAGAACAGGCGCGGCCTGGGAAAGAACGATACGAACACGAGAGGCTCTCCTTCAACTACGCAACGCGAAAGCGCCATCTGACGCAGGCGCACAAAGCTCCCGAAGGGCTATTTGGGATGACTTGACAAGTGGCGGAGCCAGGGTGAGATCGAGCGACGGCCGACCACCCGATCCGACAAAACCGCCTTCAGCTTGCGCTTCACTCCGGGATTGGTTTGCTTCAGGCTGCCGGACATGTCGTTCAGCGAGTTCGCGCGCCATTCTATGGACTTCTGCCTGCAGTCTGAGGACCTGCCCCATCCGGATAGCCACGTCTATTACATGGACGGCAGGGTTCCTCTTGGCCGTCGGCATTGGTCACCAGCTTCACATTGTCGTGTTTTCGCCAGCATTGGATCGATGTAGATTACCTGCGCGTGGGCCGACTTGGTACCTGCCGTCGACCAAGGCAGCCTGCGCGCTCCAGTCAGCCTCCTCGCCCGGTAGATAATCGTTCGAGGATCAGGCGCTTTCCAGTTGGCGCGGGCGCATAGGCGAACGAAGCACAGCCTAGGCAGCTGCCGATGGCGATCAAATGATAGTGTTCAAGCAACCCATCCTCCCGGCGGCAAGGCGGCGCTCAGCGCTGTCCATCCCTAAACGGCGCACGACGCCAATGTTTCCGCCGTGGCCCATTTTCGCCATTCGGCCCGGAACAACACTCCGAACCCGTCGTTAGATGGCCATATCCAGGAGAAGATGTATGGCCAAGGTGGTGGTGATCACAGGTGCCGGCGCGGGCGCCGGTCGCGCCACCGTCGAGGAGTTTGCTCGAGAGGGCTTCGATGTCGGCCTGCTTTCGCGTGATGCCGCGCGGCTTGAGCGGGCAGCCAATGATGTGCGGCGGTACGGCGTAAACGCGCTGCCGATTCCGACGGATGTCGCCGATCCTGCCGCGGTTGAGGCGGCCGCGGATCGGGTCGAAGCGGAGCTTGGTCCAATCGACATTTGGGTCAATGTCGCGATGGCGACGATATTTTCCCCCGTCGCCAAGCTGACTGCCGAAGAGGTCGAGCGCGGCACCAAGGTGACTTACCTCGGACAGGTACATGGTATGATGGCGGCGCTGAAGAGAATGCGCGTGCGCAATCGCGGAACCATCGTCAACGTCGGGTCGGCGCTGGCCTATCGTTCCGTGCCGCTGCAATCGGTTTACTGCGGCGCCAAAGCAGCGATCAGGGGGTTTACCGACAGTCTGCGTTCCGAGATCATCCACGACAAGCTCGATGTACACCTGACGATGGTCGACCTGCCTGCGGTCAATACGCCGCAATTCGACTGGGCGCTCAACAAGATGGGGCGCAAGGCCAAGCCGGTCGCCCCGATCTTCGAGTTCCTCGTTCGCCTCACCAGGCGCGGATCCTGCAGGCTGTCCGTGAAGCCCGTGGCGCGGACTCCGCGCAGCTGATCGATCACATGAAGAAGGACATCGTGGCGCGTGAAGCCGCCCGTCTTCTCGAAGGATCGAACTGGCTGCCCGAGCCGCTGCGCCTCGACGTCGACGAAGTGGCTGACGATACCGGCGACGCCGTCGCCGGCGAGCTGCCGGACGAGGCGGCGCTCGATGGCGATGCCGCCGAACTGCCAGCCTTCTCGCCGAGGGTGCGGGTGCGTCCTCCGATGAGCCGGTGACCATCGACGACAGCGACGAGACGGACCACCTCCAGGCTGCCGAATAGGCCCTCCCGTTCCGCACCAGGCCCGGCACATCAGCCAGGCCCCCGAAATCGACATGGTCCGCGTGCTGCAGGCCCTCGGCGACAGCCCGGAGCTTCCGCATCTGGCCGAAAACAGCGAGGCGGCCGAGCACTGGCTTGCCGGCAACTCCTGCGGCCGCGCCTATCTCGATGAGGTCTCCGCCGACGAGATCGGCGCCGATGTCATCGAGGGGCGCGCGGCCGCCTGATCGTTTCACCGGATAAAACCAACCGATGATGGGCCTGGGGTCGCGAGCGATCGCCGGGCCTGTTTCGTTTCATGGAGGCCGACATGTTCGACTGGAACAGAAGTTGCTCCTATGACGAGCAGCATAAGAGACGTTTTCACACGACAGCTCGTTAAAAGCTGAAGAAACTTGCCGCCGAACTTGCGCTTCCGCTGGGCAGCTATGATCTGCGCTCAAACAAGGCGGGCATAGCCGTCTCCGGTGAAATCACCTGCACTCCTTGATAGGGACCAATGGGACACCCCTTCGCCTCGCCGTGTCCTTCCCTGCATGCCGCTACATTCCGAAGTCTGGTGTGAGCAACAGTTCGGCTCGGTCAACGTGACAGTGATAATCAATGGCACTAAGATGACCGACCCCATCACTGGTCGCAACCGTGAGGAAGTGGCCGGAATCGTTACGTCTGCAATGGCAAGTTTAAGTTTGACGGCGAGAGCCGCTAAAGGTTTTCCGCTCGTCCCGTGCTCAGCTACCAGCACGGGCCAACGCTGCTGTGGCCGGCTATCTGCCAGGCTCGGAAACCAGAACAATGCCAGCGGCCAAGCTCTCCTCTTCGAGGACATCTGTCACATCACCGACGCTGGCTTCCGCATCTGGGTGAGCCATCGCCAGTTCCTTTGCCTTGGATTGCAGGTCAAACGAAAACTGCCGACGCTTCTTTGCCGCTGCTACCGCGTCTGCAATATCGACTGCCAAGGTGAGTGCGGGCATTTGATTTCTCCCCAAGTGCCGCAGCGTCTACCCCAAATATGGCAGACATTCGACCAAGCCGACATTTACGCGGATGGGGCGTCCCAGCCCGCGCTGCATTAGCGGAGACGAGCAGACTAGAGCGTTGGTGTGGAACGCAAGCAGGGGCGCCCCACGGCAGCCGCCTGAGGGGAAGGACGGCGGCTGATCCTGCGGCAAGAGAGCGGGGCTGAGGGCGGTTTGCACCGTGCAACGTAAGTCGCGCATGCCGCACGCATCCGTTGCTTGCTCTCGCGCAATCCCCAACTCTGCTTCGCTAGTTGGTGCCGATACGGGAGCGGCCCGGTAGCCGTCGGGTTTGGGGTGTGCCAGCGGACCTAATCGGCGGGGGCTCGGAAACGAAACACGGCACCGGCTGACGACAAATATACGCCCCTGCCTGAATGATCGGCAGGCATCCATAAGGACGAAGCTGGGGTAGCACAAAGGCAGGGTGTGCCGGAAGTACCAGAGCTGCTAATTGCCGCGGGGTCTGCCTCTCGATCCCGGAGCGCTATCACGCGGATTCGCGCCGAATCTGGCAGTACGCGGATCTCGTAGCCACAGAGACTTCCTTTCCAGTATCTCATCGCGGCCGAGATCAACGGCCGATCGGCCTTTCGCCGCGGCGATCAAATAGTCGGCTCTGTTCGTTCGAAAGTCGCCTTTTTGGACAGACATCGTTTTCCTCCCGGGTCCGCAGCTTTCCCACCCTTAGCCTGGACGGAGACACTAGCTGCCGATGCATCGCGGGAGTCTACAAATTTACGATTGTGTTAAAATGATACACTTCCACACCCGAGCCTCAACACGCCGTCCCGCCACACCTGATCAGGATTGGGATTAACGGCTGCGGCCAGTAAGGATTGTCAATCCGCCGAAACGCTTCCCCGTTGTTGGATGCCATTTTGCCGGGCGGCATCCGGCCCGGTCTGCATCGACGAATTAAACGCCGTTAGAAGCTGGAATCGCCGTTATTGAGGGAGACAGCTGGTGGGATCCCTGCCCATTTTGCACAAGCTCCGATGTAAGGCCATACGTGACAGCCGAGGCCTGGGGCGGGTATCACGGCTCAAACCACATCAACACGTCACCAGGTTCGCCGGAGTCTTGGCGAGGCGAAATTCATGCGTTTGGAGAAGCTATCACGAAAGCATGGCCGTCCGGGTCGCGCATGGCGCGCGTTACACCCCTATCCGCAGCACTCCATGCTCTGCCAGCCTCGTACACAACACGTGTGCTGGCAATATCGTTGGCTTTTGGGGGAGGTGCAGGATGAACAAGCGGGGCCCGCTGAGCCTTGCGATAGCATAGCAGTTCAAGATGCGGAATGCAGGTAACCGGTGTGAGCGCAACCACGTCGACCTCGGCGCCTTGCACGTCGTCAAGCCTTTCCTGCTCGATCCCGTGGTTGAACGAGCGCGCGGACACGCTAAGGCCGATGTTCTCGTAGTAGGCGACACTGGCATCGGTGTCGGAGATTGTTATCGCAGAATGATCGATCCCCACACACGGTTCGTGAGGCGAGCTTGCCGGCCAGCGCGAGTCGCCTCCGCGGAATTGGAGAAACTCAAGCGGATGGCCTTCCGGATCTCGGAATTTGAACGCAGTAACACCACCGGACGAGGCCGGCAGGCGCTGCGGCCCGCCCGTGGAGATGGGCGTCCAGCCCGCCACGGTCGAAAGCCGTTGAAAGGCTTGGTGCATGTCTGTGACGGCGATCGCAAAATGCTGGAACACCAGGTCCGAAGCAGACGATCCGGACGGATAAGGGTCGCCCGACAGATCGAACTGCAGGAGTTCGATGGTCTGGCGTCCAATGCCAAGCGTGATCCGGTCGGCGGCGCCGCTCAGGCCCATCAGTTGCTCGAATTGCGGGCCGCCGAGGCGGTCCTTTGCGAACAGGCGACAGCCGAAGGCTTTTTCGTAGAACCGGGCGCCGCCTTCGGCATCGGCCGTCGTAAGGCTGAAACAGGCGATCCTCTCGATGGACGGCACGTCGGCGGTCATGGCCACGACACCCCGCGGCGATTGAGGAAGATGGCATAAAGCGTGTGCGAGCCGCCAATAAAGAGCCTGTTCCGGAACGGGCCGCCGAACGTCAGATTGGAAACGCGGTACGGGACCAAGATCTTCCCGAGCAGTTTGCCGTCCGGTGCGATGCAGTGAACACCGTCCGCCGCGCTGGACCAAAGGTTGCCGTCTCCGTCGACGCACAGCCCGTCCGCATAGCCGGGCTCTATCTTATGGAAGATTTCGCCGCTAGCGAGCGCGCCGTCCGGCGCGACATCGAAGGCCATGATGTACCGCTTGGGATCGTCGGTGGTCTGATCGCCGGTTTCGGCAACGTAGAGACGTCTTTCGTCAGGGGAAAATGCGAGGCCATTCGGACCGTCGAAATCGCCGGACATAACGGCGATCCGCTTGGTTTGCGGATTGAACCGATACAGCGCAGGCGGCTGCTCGGAAGGCTGGCAGCCGCCTTCATAGTCGGTCTGAATGCCGTAAAGTGGATCGGTGAACCAGATCGAGCCATCCGACTTCACGACCACATCGTTCGGCGCGTTGAGGCGCTTACCGTCGTGCCGATCAACCAGCCGCGTGACCGTGCCGTCCCATTCGGTCCGAAGCAGGCACCGCTTGCGGTGCGAGCAGGAGATCAGGCGGCCCTGTGTGTCGCGCGCCTGCCCGTTGGCGTAGCCCGAGGGAGCGCGATAGACGGATACGCTTGCGTCTTCGATCCAGCGCATGGTCCGGTCGCGCGGCAGATCCTGGAACAGGAGGCAGTTTGCGTCGCCCATCCACACCAGCCCCTCGATCCAGCGAAATCCGCCGGCGAGTTCCTCGAGCGGCGCATTCTCGAGGATATAATGGGAAAACCGTCGATCGATGATGTCGAAATTCTTCATCGCACTATCTGAATTCGCAAGGCCGAGATGGCGCGGGCACGTCTTCCAACTGAACGACCATCAACACGGCAGGCGCATCGCCCGCCGTCCCGGATCGGTGACCGCGCTTGCCGTCGACCTCCCGGCAGTTCTGATCGCCCCCGAAAGACAATTCGCCTGGCCCCATCTCGACGCGCTCGCCGTCCATCGATTCGACGAACCAGCGGCCCGAGAGGGGAACGATCCATTGCGGCTTGGGGTTCTCGTGCCATGTGCCGATCCAGCCGACAGGCAGCACGGTGACAAGCGTCGTCATCCGACCGCTCGATTTTTTGCCCTGCCACTGCGGATCGGCGGGTGGCGCTATCGACTTCAGGTCGAACTCCGTCATCGCGCATTGGGTCTGACGGCTGATGCCATCGTCGTCCGTCCATAGATGGCAATAATGAACCGTTGGCCGTGCGCTCATTTCGCTTCTCCTGGAACCAGCTGATAAGGGTTTGAGGAGGCCAGCGGATGACGCAGGAAATGCTCGACGCCGACGGCATTCGACCCGAAGGCGAGAAGAAGAAAGCCGCCGGCAAGGGAGACGTTCTTGAGGAAATCCCAAAAGACTTCCCGGCCGCTGCTCTTGCCCTTCAGCCGAAAGTCGGGCTGGCGCCAGAACTGTTTCCACAACAGCGCCGTGATGAGGCAGTAGCCAGCCAGGATCAAGGCTGCCAGTCGATCGGCGACCCCGCCCAAGATGGCGAGCGACATGAAGACCTCGACGCAAAATCCGCAGGCGATCAAAGCCGCCGCCAGCGGGCGGTTTGGAACCGCCTGGGATGCCTGATCTATCGCCAGCCTGAAGTTCAGCGCCTTGTCCAACGCGCTGAACGGCAGAAAGAGCCCTATCAACAAACAGCGCACCGCGAGAGCGATCAGGACGGGCATCGGACAACCCTTTCGATGCACGGGCGGCACCCCCGCCGAGCAGCGCATGGCCGCGTCGGACTCCATGGGCGAGAGGGCCGCGTCACCGTGGATATACGTTCAGGCATCCAATTGGTTCGGAACCGACGCATCACAAAATTGTTCCCGAACATGTATCGCGATGTAACGAAACGAGCGGACCTTTTGCTTCTCCGAGGCGTTCATTCGCATCCGCGCAGTTTTCAGGGTCTGCGATATTGGCATCTGGTTCGAAGTCCGCCATGCCCGAGTTTAAGCCATTGGCCAGGCAAAAAGCCATCGTAACCGGGGCCAGCTCCGGTATCGGCGAGAGCGTCGCCATCGCCCTCGGAAGGGCGGGTGCCGATGTGGTGGTGAACTATGTCGAAGGCGAAGCTGCCGCGAACGCCGTCGTTGATCAACTTCATCAGGCCGGCAGCAAGGCTATCGCGCACAAGGCTGATGTTTCGGCGGAAAATCAGGTCGAGGAAATGTTCGAGCGCGCCATGCGCGAGTTCGGCACTATCGACATTCTCGTCGCCAATGCCGGCCTGCAACGCGATTGCGCCTTTGCCGAGATGACGCTGGAAGAGTGGAACAAGGTCCTCGGTGTCAATCTGACCGGACAATTTCTCTGCGCCCGGGCCGCGACGCGCGAATTCCTGCGCCGCGGGGTCGTTTCGTCCGTCTCGCGCGCGGCCGGCAAGATCATCTGCATGAGTTCGGTGCATCAGGAGATACCGTGGGCCGGCCATGCCAATTACGCCAGCTCGAAAGGCGGCATCAAACTGCTGATGGAAAGCATGGCCCAGGAGCTTGCCCCCAAACGCATCCGCGTCAACGGCATTGCGCCGGGCGCGATACGGACACCCATCAACACGTCTGCCTGGGACACGCCAGAGGCCCTGAAGAGCCTGCTGACGCTGATCCCCTACGGGCGGATCGGGCTGCCGGCAGACATCGCGCGGGCCGCCGTCTGGCTGGCATCCGACGAGTCTGACTACGTCGTGGGCACCACGCTCTTCGTCGATGGCGGCATGTCCCTCTTTCCGGGCTTTTCGACCAACGGTTAAAAACGCGATGACAGACCATTTTGACGTCATCGTCATTGGCAGCGGTCCCGGCGGGGCATCGGTCGCGCAACGTCTGGCGCCGACGGGGAAGCGCATCTTGCTCATCGAGCGCGGCGGCTATCTGCCGCGCTCGCGCGCCAACTGGGATGCGCAGACGGTGTTCGTGGATGCAGCCTATCGGGCGGACGACATCTGGTATGACAAGGACGGCAGGAGTTTTCGCCCCGGCCTGCATTATTATGTCGGAGGCAATTCGAAGGTCTATGGCGCGGCGCTCTTTCGAATGCGCGAACGCGATTTCGGCGAGCTTCGCCACAAGGACGGCATATCTCCCGCCTGGCCGCTGGGATATGAAGCGTTCGAACCCTATTACGCCGAGGCCGAACGGCTCTTTCACGTTCACGGCCAACGCGGCGAAGATCCGACCGAACCGCCGTCGAGCGGCCCTTTTCCCTATCCGCCTGTTTCACACGAGCCGCGAATCCAGGCGCTGCACGACGCTTTGGCGGTCGGCGGATTGCGACCGTTTCATCTGCCGCTCGGCATCCTTCTCGATGAGGAGGATGGCAAGGTCACGCCGACCAGCACGTGCATTCGCTGCGATGCGTTCGATGGATTTCCCTGTCTCTTGAACGGCAAGGCGGACGCGCAGGTCGTATGCGTCGATCCGGCGCTCAAGGCGCATCCCAATCTGATGCTGCTCACCAATGCCTACGTCTCCAGGCTCGGAACTCATGCGACGGGCAGGAAGATCAATGACGTGGCGGTGACTCGCTACGGCGAGAAGGAGCATTATACGGCCGACATTGTGGTGGTCGCTTGCGGCGCGCTATCCTCGGCGCTGCTTCTGCTGCGCTCCGCGAACGACAAGCATCCCGACGGCCTGGCCAACGGTTCCGGCCAGGTCGGCCGCAACTACATGCGGCACAATCAATCCGTGCTGATGGCCCTGATGCTTGAGCCGAACGAAACCATTTTCCAAAAGACTCTCGCCGTCTCCGATTTCTACTTCGAGTCAGAAGATGACTGGAGCTACCCGCTCGGCCTGATCCAGATGTGCGCGACGTCGCATGGCGCCCAGATCAGGGGCGAAGTGCTGCCCCAGTGGCTGGAATGGTTGCCGAAGATGCCGTTCGATGAAATGGCGCGGCACTCGATGGATTTCTGGCTGTCGAGCGAGGATCTTCCGCGCCCGGAGAACCGCATTCGCTACGATGGCGAGCGGGTCGTCCTCGACCTCGCCGACGGCGATCAGGAGGCGCACCGCCGGCTCCGGCAGAAGCTCAAGCAAATATTGGGCAAGGCTGGGGCGCATCCGCTGCTGTTGGAACGCAAGCTCTATCTCAGCCAGGACATCCCGATTGCCGGAACCGCGCACCAGGCAGGAACCGCGCGCTTCGGCACTGATCCCGCAGTGTCGGTCCTCGACGTCGACTGCAAGGCGCATGAACTCGACAACCTCTACCTCGCAGATGCGAGCTTCTTTCCGTCGATCGCCGCGGTCAATCCCACACTGACCATCATCGCCAACGCGCTCCGTGTCGCGGACCGGATCAAGGAGCGGCTCCTATGACGGCTATGTTTTCGAGCGACCTGAACGGACCCGCGACCAGTTTTCCGCATTTCTGGGAGCACACGGTAGGCAGCGGCCATGCTACGCTTGCGCTGCGCGCCGACTGGCAAACTCAGTTGAAGCAAACGCATGACGAGTTGGGCATGCGGCATGTCAGGTTCCACGGTATCTTATGCGACAACATGGGGACGCTCATCGCCGAAGGTGACACATTCTTCTATTCATTCTTCAACGCAGACCAGATTTTCGATTTTCTTCTTTCCATTGGCATGAGGCCCTTTGTCGAACTGAGCTTCATGCCATCCGCCCTGGCCTCGGGCGATCAAACGGTTTTCCATTATGGTGCCAATGTCACGCCACCAAAGGACCACGCGCAATGGGCGGTGCTGATCCGAAAGCTAGTGAGCCACTGGGTGGACCGCTACGGCCTGGACGAGGTGCGGCAGTGGTTCTTCGAGGTCTGGAACGAACCGAACCTCGCTGCCTTCGGGAGCGGAAAGCAGAGCGACTACTTCGAGCTGTACCGCTACACCGTCGAAGCCATTAAAGGCGTCGACAAGATGCTCAAGGTCGGCGGCCCCGCGACAGCCGACAATGCGTGGATCGAGGATTTTCTGAACTATTGCCGGACCAGCAATCTTCCAGCCGATTTCGTCAGCACGCATCATTACCCAACCGATGACTTCGGCAAGCCGGGCGACGACAGCGAGGCACAGCTTGCCGCGAGCAGGCGCAGCGCCCTGCGCGACGAAGCCCGCATCGCGCGCAAGCAAGCGGGCGATCTGCCCCTTTACTACACGGAATGGTGCACATCGTCGAACCCGCGCGACGCCATGCACGACGACCCCTATGCCGCCGCGTTCATCGTCAAGACGGTCATGGAGGCGAGAGGGCTCGTTCAGGGGTATAGTTACTGGACGTTCTCAGACATTTTCGAGGAGAACTATTTACCTTCCGTCCCCTTCCAGGGAGGGTTCGGATTGCTCAACATCCACGGGATCGCCAAGCCCGCGTATCGCGCATTCCAGCTGCTGCATCGACTGGGCACGCAGATGCTGCCTGTCGAGGGCAGCCATGAAACCGTCGATGCTTGGCTCGTGCACGGCGACCGAGGCTCCACGGTGGTGCTGACGAACTTTGGACTGCCACGCCACCCGATTGAAACGGAGCAGGTTCTCTTCGGGCTCGAATCCGCGCCGCCGGGGATGGGCGCCTCGGTTCAGCGCATTGATATCGAGCACGCCAATGCCAAGCGCCACTGGGAACAACTGGGCGAGCCGGAATATTTGGACGCAGCGTCGGTCGATGAACTCAAGAGACGGTCAGAGCTCCGGGGCGAACCGATCGAGATCAAGAACGACGCCAACACGGCGAGCTTCGAGATTTCTATGCCGCCGCAGTCGGTCGCCGCAGTGACGGTCGCTCTTCCATCCAGGCTCGGTCAATGAAAGCCGATCCGGACCAGATGCCGGTCGGCGAGGACCTGCTGGCGGCGCTCCAGCGCAAGTCATTCGCCTATTTCCTCTACGAAGCAAATGAGGCGAACGGGCTGGTTGCCGACAGATCCAGAAAAGGCTCCCCCGCCAGCATCGCGGCGGTCGGGCTCGCGCTCGCGGCCTATCCGGTCGGGGTGGCGCGCGGCTTCATGACACGCGAGCAGGCGTGCGCGAGGACGCTGGCCACGTTGCGCTTCTTCTGGAAGGGCACGCAAGGAATCGGACCGGATGCCACCGGCTACAAGGGGTTCTATTACCATTTCCTGGACATGGAGACGGGACGGCGCGTCTGGCGCTGCGAACTGTCCACGATAGACACCGCGCTTCTGATCGCCGGCATCCTGACGGTAGGCGCATATTTCCGGGAGAACTCCGAGGACGAAACGGAAATCCGCACCCTCTCGGAGGCGCTTTACGAGCGCGTCGACTGGGACTGGGCTCGCAATGGCGGCGCCACCGTGGCCCATGGCTGGACGCCGGAAAAAGGATTCCTTGGCTACCGATGGGAAGGCTACGACGAAGCGTTGATCCTCTATGTCCTCGGCATCGGCTCGCCGACGCATTGCCTGCCGCCTGAAAGCTACCAGGCGTGGCTGTCAACTTACCGCTGGAAGAAGATCTACGGCCACGAGTTCGTCTATGCAGGACCGCTGTTCATCCATCAGTTGTCGCATGTCTGGCTCGACTTCCGCGGCATCCGCGACGGCTTCATGCGCGACCACAAAAGCGATTATTTCGAGAACAGCCGGACGGCGACTTATGTCCAGCGCGAATACGCGTCCCGTAATTCAATGGAATTTTCCGGTTATCACGAGAACAGCTGGGGCGTGACTGCCAGCGACGGGCCAGGATGGCAGACGCGACGGATCGGCGGGGTCGAGCGGCGGTTCTACGGCTATCGCGCCCGCGGCGTGCCGTTCGGACCCGACGATGGCACTCTGTCGCCCTGGGCAGTCGCGGCATCACTGCCTTTTGCTCCGGAGATCGTCCTGCCAGCGCTGCGCCATTTCCATGATATCAACCTCAATCTCGACAATTCCTACGGTTTCAAGGCGAGTTTCAACCCGACGCTTTCGCCAGACATCGGAGATCCTGCCGGCTGGGTGGCTCCGGATCATCTGGGGCTGAACCAGGGGCCGATCGTGCTGATGGTGGAGAATCACCGATCCGATTTTCTTTGGCGGCTGATGCGCGGCTGCAAGCATGTTGTTCGCGGTCTGCGCGGGGCCGGCTTTCGGGGAGGATGGCTCGAGACTGTCGGCGAGTAGGTCGACCAGCTGCGAGTTAAACGGTTGCATAGAGCCCAGAGCTTCACACCTCAATCGGTTTTCGTCTTCAGCCAATCTAGGTCAAGGAGAACGATGACGGGTTCTTTACACTATGATCCTAGCATGCATGGTCGCGCAGCATGGAACGCTGGCAAAACCATTCGTACAAAGCGACCACTTACTCAGAAACGGATCTAAGCGATCGGCTTCTTCCTCGACGGAGAGGGACGCCTGCGCGATCGTGCATTTTTCGACCTGGCAAGCAATCGACAGCAAGCTGCGGCCGTGTCGGACGGCCGTTTTCGATATCGCTGCAATCGCGCTTCTAGCTCCTTCAGGGGGTGGAAAGCGTCCATCGGGCGGATTAGACTTCCCGACCATGTTGGAGCCGCTGGTATTGAACCTATCGTTTGCGGATGGCGGGGTCGTCTCATTCAAAGGCTTCGATTATCCGACACGCATGGTCGTCGTGCGTCTTGCCGATGGGGGGCTTTGGTTATGGTCGCCTGTCGAAAGGACGGCAGCGATTGAGGACGAGATTCGGGCGCTTGGCCCTGTTCGGAATA
The DNA here is from genome assembly GCF_006439515.1 of Mesorhizobium sp. B3-2-1. NCBI lineage: Bacteria > Pseudomonadati > Pseudomonadota > Alphaproteobacteria > Hyphomicrobiales > Phyllobacteriaceae > Mesorhizobium > Mesorhizobium sp. B3-2-1. Next base: position 33,522 of record NZ_VFTI01000021.1, read on the forward strand.
TCGTTAGCCCCAACAAGCTGCACTACCTGTTTCTGGGCGAGTGGCAGGCCGCATTCCCAGACGCGAATTTATGGGCGACGGCGCAGACAATTACCAAGTGCAGGGAACTCCGCTTTTCCGGGGCGCTGGCCGATAATCCGCCAGCCGAATGGAACGGCCAGATCGACCAGTTCTATTTCACCAATTCGCCTTTCATGGACGAGCTGATCTTCTTTCACCGCGCGTCGCGCACCGCCATCATCGCCGACCTCTCGCAGACCTTCAGCGAGACGTTCTTGAAACGCCATTGGCCTTGGTGGATGCGGCCAATCGCCAACCTTTCGAAAATGGTCGAAGGCTGGGGCTATCCGCCGATCGACTATCGGATCAGTTTCCGCAACCGTGCAACCGCGCGCCCAAAGATTCGTGAGTTGATCGGAAACCATCCCGAGCACGTCGTCGTGGCGCATGGTGAGGTTGTCAGGACGGGTGGCGAAGCCTTTTTGCGGCGTGCCTTTTCATGGCTGATCCAGTAGTCTCACCGTCGCCACCTGGTTTCGCCGAATGGCGGCTAGCCGGTGATCTTACATAGTCACCGGTCGTCGTCCGGCCCTTTCATACTGCTAAGCTTAGACGCGGCTATCGATCTCCATCCAGCGATCGCGAATGGCAGCGCCGTCGAGACGCCTCTCGCCAGTTTACAAACATCATTGCTGGCCAGTTCAGTTTGCTGGTTCGATATGCGGGTGCGCCCCGACCATCCCAGCAGGCGCCGAGCCGAAGCGGCTCCCCAAACCAGATTATTCTTATCTTACATCGCATCGGCCACCGCGCGTCCCAGTGAGGTAGTGGCTCGGCGGATGAGACGACTTAGGGTCTGGCTGTCATCGAACAGCGCCTTGTAATCCCCCTGCCGGAGGTCACGCCTTGGGCTCGGAGCGCTTCGGCTCTGGCAGGATCACGAACCATAGCCACAACATCGGCCGCGGCCAGTCGCGGTCGCGGTAGCCGTTGCGCAGCCGGCGCGGGTTCTTCTCGCCATAGCCGTCGCCGGTCGCGGCGCCCGGCCTCAGACACCGCCTTGGAGCGTCTGCCACGCCCGCCTGCATGAGAAGCATCGTCGCTGCTGGTCAGATGAGTTATTTATAGCAACAACAAATCATTTCTTAAACAGTGCGCAGGCAGTTTAAGCACTTATTCATTACTCAAGCGCATTTTTCTTGCAAGTGTGTGCGGGCTTCGAGAAAAAAGCATGCTAAAGGTCTACACCTGCATTGCAACGGAGCATGATTTGCGTCTGGTTGCGCTAGCGGCCTTCGTTTGCGCACTGGCCTGCTTCGCTGCGGTTAATCTTCTCCATCATGTCCGGCGCAGCGAATTTGCGATGCAACGGTTCTGGCTCGCGGTCGCTGCCGTCGCCACCGGCTTCGGCATCTGGGCTACACATTTCATCGCCATGCTGGCCTTCCAGCCCGCGGTGCCGAGCGGCTACAACATCGCCTTGACAATCGTCTCACTGGTCGCGGCTATCATTTTGACGGGAACTGGCCTTTCCATTGGCATCTCACCACGCGTGCAGCATGGCCGCTGGATTGGCGGCGCCATCGTGGGCGGCGGGATCGCCGTTATGCATTATACCGGCATGGCCGCGTTCGAGATCGCCGGCCGCATCGACTGGGATCCGCCGCTCGTTGCCGCCTCCATCCTCCTCGGCGGTATTTTCGGCGCCGCTGCATTGCCGGTCGCGCTTCGGGAAAACAACGTCAGGTGGAAGGCGCTCGGCGCCCTGGTGCTGACAATTGCGATCTGCAGCCACCATTTCACGGCGATGGCCGCGGCAGCGATCATACCTGATCCGCGTGTTGTGGTTTCGGCCTCAGCGCTGCCTGCCGAATGGATGGCGATCGGTGTGGCGCTCGCTTCGACTGTCATCATCCTTTTAGCCCTTGTCGGTCTCGGCCTCGATCTGCGAGACCTTCGCCGCGCGGGTGAGACTGCGCGTATGCAGGAACTGGCGGACGCCACCGTCGAGGGGCTGGTTGTGTGCAACGAGGCCGGGATTGTTGCAGCCAATAAAAGCTTCGCCGCACTTGCCGGCGTCGACGGATCGGAAGTGGTCGGCCGCTCGCTCGCTTCTTTCTTCCCCACGCTGTCGCAGGACGAACTCGTTAACACGGAACGGAAGCCACTGGAGGCGGGGCTTTGGGCGACGAACGGCACCACGATACCGGTGGAGTTGATCCGCCGCAGCATCGTCTTTAGCGGCAAGCCACACAAGGTTCTTGCAGTGCGCGATATCCGCGGTCGCAAGCGGGCCGAGGAGGAGATTCACTTCCTCGCCCACCACGATCCCCTGACCGGTCTGCCAAATCGCAGAAGCTTCAACGAGAGGCTGGAGGCTGAGTTCGTGGCGCATCGTGGCGCCGACCGCTGCTTTGCCGTCCTCTTCCTGGATCTCGATCGCTTCAAGGATATCAACGATCTCTTCGGTCACCTCGTCGGCGACGAGGTGCTTCAATTGGTTGCCGAGAAGATCAAAAGTATTCTCAAGCCACAATACATGTTCGCGCGCCTTGGGGGCGACGAGTTCGCGGTGATCATTCCGGGCCTGCCGAGCCCCGCTTATGCAACGCGAACCGCTGAAGCCATCCTGGAGGCGTTTAGCGACGGAGGAGGGATGATTCTGCCCGCCGGGGTCACGCTCGGCACAAGCATCGGCATCGCTGTATTCCCGAATGATGCGCCTGATCGCGCGACGCTTCTAAGCCATGCAGACGCCGCGCTTTATGAGGCTAAGGCGGAAGGGCGTGGCGTGTATCGCTTCTTTGCGCCGGCCATGGGTGAGCATCTGCGCGACCGACGCCAGATGGAACACGACATTCGTCTTGCAATCTCGCGCAACGAGTTCCGCCTCGTCTACCAGCCGCAGGCAAAGCTTCCATCAAACAAGGTCTACGGCTTCGAAGCCTTGCTTCGTTGGGATCACAACAGCAAGGGCGCCGTATCCCCCGCGGTGTTCATTCCGATCGCGGAAGAATGCGGCGCCATTCTGAAGATCGGTGAATGGGTGCTGCGCACCGCCTGCGCCGAAGCGGCGTCATGGGAACAACCGTTAGCGATCAGCGTCAACGTCTCGGCCGTACAACTCCATGGCGGGAATCTTCCGGAACTGGTGGAAGAGATACTGAAGGAAACGGGTCTGGATCCATCCCGACTTGAGTTGGAGATTACAGAATCATCGCTGATCAAGGATATTGGCCGAGCGCTCGCAGTACTCAACAAGCTCAAAATCCTTGGTGTCCAGATCGCGATGGATGATTTTGGCACTGGCTACTCTTCTTTATCGAACCTGCGGGCGTTCCCGTTTGACAAGATCAAGGTGGACCAGTCCCTGGTGCATTCTGTGGATGCGAGCGATGAGGCCGCCGCAGTTCTGCGCGCCGTCTTCGGTCTCGCTCGGGGCCTCAACCTGCCCGTTCTGGCGGAGGGCGTCGAAACCGACGCAGAGTTAGATTTTCTGCGTGCAGAAGCCTGTGACGCCATGCAGGGTTATCTTCTCGGCCGGCCTTGCCCGATAGCCGAGTTCGCCCATCATACAAGCGGTGAAGACTCGTCAGCCGGTCCCCGACGGCCAAACAAGCACGAATTGCACGTGGTCAAGAGCAGCGCGGCCTAGGGCCGAAACGGGAGCATAAAAAAGTCGGGGGCGCCGGGCGCCTCGGGTTAGCGTGGACCTAGAGATTGTGCAGCCACATTGGTCCTCGTCTCCGTCGGACGAAATTGCCTTGCTCCTGCGAAGATCCCGCGCCGCCGGCAGTTAGATAACCCGCTTTGTAAGTGCAGCAGCAATCGGGCCAACTTCTGCTATAACCTCCGCCATTGGGATGTGAGCCTCGCTTGCCAAACAGGCAAGACTGAACACATGGGTTCCAATCCCAATGCCTTTGAGGTTCGGATGGTTGAGGCTGTTCGCGACGTAGCTGTCGAACAGTTCGCGGGCGCGCACCGACATGAGTGGCCTCCATGCTTCCGCTATTATAGGCGTTTGCGCCACCTCGATCAAACGGAACAGGCGTTTGCGCTATTTTCAAACTGAAACACTACCCGCCGTCGTGCCGAGAGCTTCTTCAGGATGGTCGACGGCACGACGGATCGCGTCGTGATCGACGCTGCCAGGTGAAGCAGATCGTCCCAGTGGTCGAGAATGAGCGTGGTGTTGATCGGTGCTCCGATGTGGTTCGACAGTGCCGGGTATGCGTCGCCCTTCTCGAACGTGTGGAACTTACGATCTTTGAGATTGCGTAACCGAGGTGCGAAGCGCGGCATTGGGATTGCGTTTTACCAAAAGCGCGAATATGCTTGTTGTACGATCGTTCAACAAGCATATTCGCGAAGCCCCGATGCACTGCAATCCCCGCTACAAAATCCTTTTCGAACCGGTTCGCATCGGGCCCGTCACCGCGCCGAACCGCTTCTACCAGACCCCGCATGCGACCGGCATGGGCACGCTCAGGCCGCAAAGCGGCGCTGCGCTGCGCGGCATCAAGGCCGCAGGCGGTTGGGGCGTGGTCTCGACGGAATATTGCTCGATCCATCCGAGTTCCGACGACTCGCCGTTTGGCTTCCTGTCGCTGTGGGATGAGGACGACGTCCGCGAGCTGGCGCGCACCGCCGACGCCATCCACGCCCATGGCAGCCTGGCAGCGGTCGAGCTGTGGCATGGCGGCGCCCACACCAACAACCGGCTGACGCGCGAACCACTGCTGGCGCCCTCGGCGCAACCAGCGAAGTTTGTCCAGCCCGGCGGCGCGCGCGCCATGGACCGGCAGGACATCAGCGACTTCCGTCGCTGGCAGCGCGAAGCCGCGATCCGCGCGCGGCGGGCGGGGTTCGACATCGTCTACTGCTATGCTGGGCACGACTACCTGCCGTTCCAGTTCCTGTCGCGCCGCACCAACCGCCGCACCGACGAGTATGGCGGCGCCTTGCAGAACCGCGTGCGGCTGCTGCGCGAAATGATCGAGGACACCAAGGAAGCCGTCGGCGACAGCTGCGCGGTGGCGGTGCGGTTGGCGGTCGACGAACTGCACGGACCGCATGGCATCACCTCGGAAGGCGAAGGGCGCGAGATCATCGAGATGCTGGCCGAGCTGCCGGATCTCTGGGACATCAACGTTGCCGGCTCGCTCGGCAACGATTCCAAATCGTCACGGTTCAGCGCGGAAGGTTTTCAGGAAGAGTATGTCGGCTTCGTCAAAGGGCTGACGACAAAACCGGTGGTCAGCGTCGGGCGGTTCACCTCGCCGGACACCATGGTCGGCCAGATCAGGCGTGGCATCCAGGATTTCATCGGCGCGGCGCGCCCGTCGATCGCCGACCCGTTCCTGCCGAAGAAGATCTTCGAGGGACGCGAGGACGAGATCCGCGAATGCATCGGCTGCAATATCTGCCGCTCGGCCAACAATGAAAGCGTGCCGCTGCGCTGTACCCAGAACCCGACGATCGGCGAGGAATGGCGGCGCGGCTGGCATCCCGAACAGGTCGACAACAAGGGTTCGGAAGCGCGCGTGCTAGTGGTCGGCGGCGGCCCGGCAGGGCTCGAATGCGCACTGACGCTTGGCCGGCGGGGCTATGGCGTGATGCTGGCCGAAGCCGGCAACTTGCTCGGCGGCCGCGTCTCGCGGGAGGCGACATTGCCCGGGCTGGCGGCATGGGCGCGGGTACGCGACCACCGCCTGCACATGCTCGGCAAACAGCCATCGGTCGCGATCTATCCCGGCAGCCGGCTCGACGCCGAGGACGTGCTATCACTCGGCGTCGACCATATCGTGCTGGCGACCGGCAGCTTCTGGCGGCGCGACGGTGTCGGCGCCAGCGTCGAGATGCCGGTCGGGATCGAGGCGTCGCCGTCGATCCTGACGCCGGACGACATCTTCGCCGGAGTCCCGGTAACGGGTCCGGTGCTGGTCTATGACGACGAGCATTATTTTATGGGCGGTGCGCTGGCGGAGAAACTGCGCGTTGCCGGCCACGCGGTGACCATCGCCACGCCGCTGCCAGTGGTGTCGAGCTGGACGCAGATGACCGACGAGCAGTTCTTCGTCCAGAAGCAGTTGATGGAAAGCGGCATTGGCCTGCTTTTGTCGCAAAGCCTGGTGTCGGCAGCGAACGGCGTTGCCGAATTCGCCTGCACCTACACCCGCCGGGTCACGCGCCGCGACTTCGGCACGCTGGTGCTGGTGACGGGACGCATCGCCGAACAGACGCTATTCGACGCGCTCTCCGCAGCAAGTGCGCGCAAGCGCGAGAACAACCCGTCGATAACGCGGATCGGCGATTGCCTGGCGCCGTCCTCGATCGCCGATGCGGTGCATTCCGGCCACAAGTACGCCCGCCATCTGGATCTGCCGGCAGGGGCAGGAATACCGCTGCGCGAACGACCATCTTTCACCACAGGAGCCAAGCCATGGAACGCAGTATAGCCGCCGCAGACCCGGCCGCCCGCAGCGTGAAATCGGCGGCATCGCGCAGCGTCCGTGGAAACAGCTGACGCGACCTTACGCGCCGATCGAGGTGCTGTCGGCCGACCAGGTCCAGTCCATCCATGAGATGGGTCTCACCATCCTGGAAGAGATCGGCATGCGGGTACTGCAGCCGCGGGCGCGCCAGCTCTATCGCGCGGCGGGCTGTGATGTCGACGAAAGCGAGATGCGGGTGCGCTTCGACCGCGCCATGATCATGGAGCGCGTCGCCACGGCGCCGTCCTCGTTCGAGCTGCGCGCCCGCAACCCGGAAAAAAACGTCAAGGTCGGCGGCAGGCACTGTATCCTGTCGTCGGTGGGCGGGCCGGCCTATGTCATGGACAATGATCGCGGACGCCGACCCGGAACCTATGCGGAGATGTGCGACTACCTCAAGCTGATCCAATCGTTCAACGTGCTGCACCAGGAAGGTGGCGGGCCGTTCGAGCCGCTCGACCTGCACCAGAATACCCGCCATCTCGACCTCTACTATGCTGAGATCACTTTGCTCGACAAGAACTGGCAACCGCAGGCGCTTGGCCGGGGGCGCGCCATCGACGCGCTGGAAATGGTGGCGATATCGCTCGGCACGACGCGCGAAAACCTGGCGCAGGAGATGCCGGTATTCACCGGCATTATCAACACCAACTCGCCGCTGCAGCTCGACGAGCCGATGGCCGAAGGCCTGATCGCGCTGGCCGAACACGGCCAGGTCAATGTCGTCACGCCATTTACGCTGGCTGGTGCGATGAGCCCGGTGACATTGGCCGGGGCTTTGTCGCAACAACATGCCGAGGCGCTGGCCGGAATCGCGCTGACCCAGATCGTTCGCCCCGGCGTGCCGGTCATGTATGGCGGCTTCACCTCCAATGTCGACATGAAGACCGGCGCCCCGGCCTTCGGCACGCCCGAATACACGCAGGCCGCACAGATCACGGGCCAGCTCAGCCGGCTGATCGGCGTGCCGTTCCGATCCAGTAACGTCACCGCCGCCAATTCGGTCGATGCACAGGCGGCCTATGAGAGCGCCATGTCGCTGTGGGGCTGCCTGATGGGCGGCGCCCATCTGGTGATGCACGCCGCCGGCTGGCTCGGCGGTGGCCTGACGGCATCGTTCGAGAAACTGGTTATCGATGCCGAGATGCTTCAGATGATGTCGGCCTATTTCGATCCGCCGGTCGTTGACATTGACACGCTGGCGCTGGAGGCCGTGCGCGAGGTCGGCCCGGCCGGGCATTTCTTTGGCGCCGCCCACACCATGCAGCGCTACGAGCGGGCCTTCTATTCGCCATTGGTATCCAACTGGGACAATTACGACACCTGGATGGAGCGCGGCCAGGTGACCGCGCGCGAGCGCGCCAATGTCGTCTGGAAGCGGATGGTCGCCGAATACGAGCAGCCGCCGATCGACCCGGGCATCGACGAAGCCTTGCGGGACTATATGGAGCGCCGCAAGCGCGAAGGCGGTTCGCCGCTCAACTAGTAGGCGTCTCGCAAAGGCCCGACCTGAGCCTCAAGCATCTCGAAGCCTGCGGCTTCCGCTGCTTGCGGCGTCACCACGCTTTCATCGAGGCACCATTCGAGCCAGAGCCCGTCGACCAGCGCGATGAAATTGCGCGCCAGCGCCCGGGCGTCGACTTGCCTGCCGCGCGGTATGGCGACGGCGGCAATGTCCTCGGCCAGCTCCGCCCGGTAGGCGTCATAGAGTTCGCGATGCGCCGCCTGAAGACGCGGATTGACGGCGATCTCGCCCCACAGCGACAGCCAGATCAGCAGGTTCTCGCGGCTGAAGTATTCGGGTGCAAAATTGGAGTGCACCAGGGCGGCAAGCGCTGCTTGCGGCGACCAATCCGACGTCTCGGCGCGGCGGCGTTTGGCTTCGGCGATCTGGTTGTTGACGCTGGCGTAGAGCGAGGATTTGTAGACCTCGACCAGCAAGCCATCGAGGCTTTCGAAGTGATGGTTGATGAGGCCGCGCGAGACGCCGGCCTCCTTGCAGATGCGGTCGATGGTGAAGGCGCCGATGCCGCCGACCGACAGGCATCGCGTCGCCGCCTCGATCAGCATGGAGCGGCGCACATCGGCCTGCTCGCGGCTGAAGCGCGGCGGAGCTTTTCTTGCACCGCGCTTCCTTCTTGCACCTTCTGGTTGGGCATCCGTCATGCAACCCAGCTAATCGATTACGCCCCTCCTGTCCACGGAGGCGGTCATGCCTTCTTCTTGAACAGCACCGGATTGGGATGGCCGTCGGGATAGATGACCGGCTCGAAAGCGGTCTTGTGGATGGCGACCAGCGGCTGGTGGCAGATGAAGACGAAGCCGCCGGACTGTTCCATCAGATCCTCCATGCGGTTGGACAGGGCGATGCGCTTGGCCTCGTCGCTTTCCGCCACCAGCTGCTGATAGCTGGTCTCGAATTCGGGGCTGTCGAAGCCCGACCAGTTGTAGGCGCCGATCTGGTCGGGACGGAACCAGACCAGGTTTTCGGAAGGATCGATGCCGCCGGCGAAATCCATCAGTGCCAGATCGATGTTCTTGTAGCCATCGCCTTGCGTCTTGTCGCCGACGCCCCAGAATGCCGCCTCGTCATACGGTTGGATTTCGACCTTGATGCCGGCCTGTTCGAGGCTGGCCTGGATAATCTGGGCGGTCGCGGTGCGGATGGAATCGTTCATCACCGTCAAGGTCAGTGACAGGTCGCTAACGCCGGCTTCCGCGAGCAGCGACGCGGACTTCTCATAGTCCGGTGCGGCGATCAAATTGCCGGCCCGCGCGAATTTGGTTCCGGGCTGGACGACGCCGGTGGAACGCCTGGTTAGATCGTCATAGACGCCGGTGAGGATCTGCCCGACATCGACGCCGTACTGCACGGCCTGGCGGACTTTCAGATCCTTGAGCCGCGGGCTCAGCATGTTGATGGTCAGCCAGACATATCGTGTCGACTGCGCCTCGATCAGACTTGTGTCCGCTGGTGGGTTCGCCTTGACGGCCTTGGTCGCCGAAATGGCGATCTTGGTGTAGTCGAAGGCGTCGGCCTCGTAGGCGAGTTGCGCTGCCTGATCGTCTGCCACAACATAGATCTCGACCTTGTTGAAATCCGGCTTCGGGCCCGGCCAGTCAGGATTGGCGGTCAGCGTCACCTTCTGCTTCTGCTGCCAGTCGCTGAAGAGATAAGGCCCGCATGTCGCCGGCGGCTGCGTGGTGAATTTGCCGCCCGCCTTCTCGGTGCCGGCGCGGCTGATGATGTGGCCGCCATAGTATGGCAGGCTGGTGACGAAGATCGGCTGGTAAGGCTCCTTCAGGTGAATGATGCCGTTGCGGGCATCGACGACCTCGACGCGGTCGAGCTTCTCGAACTGGTAGGCCCAGGGCGATGCCAGCGCCTTGTCGGCGATGCGCTCGAACGAGAACTTCACGTCGGCGGCGGTTACCGCGCCGAAGCCGCCAGACCATTTCAACCCATCGATCAAGGTGAAGGCGATGGTCTTCGGGTCTTTCTGTTCGAGCTTCTCGGCGCCCCACAGCGACCATGGCGAGCCTTTCTGGATATCGCCGAAATGGTTCAGCGAGACGTAGATGCCGCGCATCATGACATCCTCGATGCCGCCATTCATGAAGGCAGGATCGAGGCACTGCAGGTCACCTTCCATTCGCATGCGCAGCGTGTCGCCAACGGCCGACCAGGCAAAGCCTGGCTTCATCGTGAGACCAGCGCCCAGCGCGCCCGCTGCCTTCAGGAATGCACGTCTGTCCATGGTCCATTGCGTCATGTCAGTTTCCCCTTTGGTTTGCGGAAGCGCGTGAAAACGCTTCCCGTTCTTGCCCGCCGGTCTCCAGCGGGAAATGGCAACGCACCATCCGGCCGGCGCCCATCGACCGATAGGCAGGCGGCTCGGTCCTGCAGCGCTCGCGGGCGATCGGGCAGCGCGTGTGGAACTCGCAGCCCGAAGGCCGCCGGAACACGCTCGGAATCTCACCGGTGACGGCCGGGTTGTGGTTACGCCTGCGCGGGTCGGGTATCGGCTCCGATCGGATGAGCGTCGCCGTGTAGGGATGCATCGGCGCGGAAAACACATCTAGTGTCGGTCCGGTTTCGACCAGCCGGCCGAGATACATGATGGCGAGCCGGTCGCTGACGTGACGGATCATGGCCAAGTTGTGGGTGACGATCATGGCGGCGAAACCGAGTTCGCGCTTGAGCTCGCCGATCAGGTTGAGCACATCGCCCTGCACCGATACATCGAGACCTGCGGTCGGCTCATCGGCGAGCAGCAGATGCGGCTTCATCGCCAAGGCGCGGGCGACACCGACGCGGCGCGCCTGCCCGCCAGACAGCTCGTGCGGAAAGCGGTCGACGAAGGATGATGGCAACCCAACCAGCGCCAGCAGCGCCTTGGCGGCGACGCGGCGGTCCGGCATCGGCTCGCCCTGGATGATCTGCGGTTCAGTGAGCAGCGTGCCGATGCGCAGGCGCGGGCTGAGCGAGGCGACAGGGTCCTGGAACATCATCGCCGAGCGCCGTCGCATGGCGCGGAAATCGGCCGGCGTCGCCACGTCCCTGCCCTCGAAGAGGATGCGGCCCGCCGCTGCCACGACAAGGCCGAGGATGGTGCGGGCCAGCGTCGTCTTGCCGGAGCCGGATTCGCCGACCAGCCCGAGCGTTTCGCCCGGCATCAGCGACAGCGTCACGCCGTCGATGACGTTGAAGCCCGGCAGAGGGAACGGATTGATTAGCTGATTGAGCAAGCCGCCGCGAACGAAGCTCGCGGACAGGTCTTCCACGGCGAGCAGCGGGGTCATGGCATCACCGCGTGGCAGCGTGCGACATGGGCAGCGGCGAGTTTCACCAGCGGTGGGGTGATAGAACCGCATGGCGCGAAGGCGCGGCCGCAACGCGGTGCATAGACGCATCCCGTGGGTGGCTGGGTCAGGTTGGGCAGGAAGCCTGGAATGGTCGGCAGCCTGTCCAACCGCTCATGGAACCGGGCGGGATCGCAGGCGAGCAGCGCCTGGGTGTAGGGATGCCTGGCGTCGTGGAAGATCGCATCGACCTCGCCGCCCTCGACCACCTCGCCGGCATACATGACGTAGACCCGGTCGCAGAGTTCGGCGATGACGCCGAGATGGTGCGAGACGACGATGATGATGCCGTTGTATTCACGGCGGAGCTCGCGCAGCAGACGGATGATCTGCGCCTCCATGGTGACATCGAGCGCCGTGGTCGGCTCGTCGGCGATGAGGAGGCCGGGATCGGTCAGCAAGGCGGCGGCAATGGCGACACGCTGGCGCATGCCGCCCGACAGTTCATGCGGATAGCTCTGCATCCGGCGCTCGGCATCGGCGATGCCGACGCGGCCAAGCATGGCGGCGATCCGCGCGCGCTTCTGTACCCGGCCAAGATCCTTGCGATGGTGCTGGAAATCGACGAGCTGGTCGCCGATGGTCAGCACCGGGTTGAACGCCGTCATCGGGTCTTGGCTGACCAGTGCGATCTCGTCGCCGCGCAGCAGGCGCTGGCGGTGGGCGTCGAGCTTTGCCAGGTCGACGCCGTTGTAGCGGATCGATCCGTCGATGCGGGCATTGGCCGGCAACAGGTTGGCCAAGGCGGTGACCAGCGTAGACTTGCCGCAGCCGCTCTCGCCGACGATGCCGATCACTTCGCCCGGATGCGCCTCGATGTCGACATGGCGCAGCGCATGGACGCTGCCATGCGGCGTCTCATAGCGGACGCTGAGGTCATTGGCGGCGAGCGAGCCGGTCATGCCGGCCTCCGCAGTTGCAGGCGCGGATCGAGATAGTCGCGCAGACCTTCGCCGAGGAAGGTGAAGCCGAGTGTGGCGAGCACCAGCGGCAGCCCGCCGAAGATCACCATGAAGGGGGCCGAACGGATCGAGGTGTAGCCGTCATAGAGGATGCTCCCCCAGGACGGTGTTGGCGGACGGACGCCCAGGCCAAGGAAACTCAAACCGGCCTCCACCATGAGGACGACCGGGATGTCCATCGACAAGAGGATGATCAGCGGACCGACGACATTGGGCAGAAGGTGGATGAAGATGATGCGCGCGGCACCGGCATCGATCAGTCGTTCGGCAAGGATGTAGTCGCTGTTCTTCAGCGCCAGCGTTTGCGCCCGGATCAGCCTGGCGTAGCTTGGAAACGAGGTCGCGGCGATGACGATGATCAGCGTGCCGGTGCCAGCGCCGAGCACGGTGATGATGGCGAGCGCGAACATGATCATCGGCAGCGAGTTCAGGCTGTCGAATGTCAGCACCAGAATGGCGTCGAGCCAGCGCGGGCCGTAGCCAGCGATCAGGCCGAGCATCAGGCCAATGGCGCCGGCGATGGCCACCGAAACAATGGCGATCGTCAGCGCGGTGCGCGCGCCGTAAATGACGCGCGACAGGAGATCGCGGCCGAGATGATCGGTGCCGAACCAGTGCCCGGCCGATGGCGGCTGCAACTTGTGCAGCACGTCGATCTTGACCGGAGAATAGGGCGCGAGCCACGGCGCGAGGACGGCTGTGACGAGGAACCCCACGACCAGGATCAGCGCCACACAGGTGAACGGATCGGTAAGCAACGCACGCAGCAGCGGAAACCTTTGTCGATCGGGCGCGCAAATAGAGGTCTCAACCACGGAAGACATCGCGCACCCTCGGATCGAGCCGCGCAATCAACAGGTCGGCGGCAATGGTGATGGAGACGTAGATGGCGGTCATGATCAGCACCGTGCCCATGACGACCGGATAGTTGCGGGTGTTGACAGCGTCGGTGATCAGCTTGCCGATGCCGGGCCGGGCAAACACCGCCTCGACGAAGACGGCGCTGGACAGGATGCTGCCGAGGCCGACGGCGACCAGCGAGATGGTCGGGATGATGGCGATGCGCAGCGCGTATTTGGAGACGATCTTCCACTCCGGCAGACCGAAGGAGCGCGCGGTGCGGATGTGCGGTTCGCCCATCACCTCCATCATCGAGGCCCGCACCATGCGGGCGATATAACCGATCCAGCCGAGTGCGATGGCCGCGGCCGGCATGACCAGCGCCTTGGCCTGGCTGATGAAGTCACCTGCCTCGCCGGCGCCGATGGCCGGCAGCCAGCGCAGCGTCACCGCAAACAGCAGCAGCGAATAGATGGCAACGACGAAGGACGGCACGGCGATGACGCCGACCGAGAGCACGCCGATGACGGCATCGGCCGAGGTGCCGCGCCGCATCACCGACAGGCAGCCGAGCGGCACGCCGATGAGAAGCGCGACGGCCAGCGCTGTCAGGCCAAGGATCAGCGTGTTCGGCAGGGCCTCCAGGACCAGCGTGGAAACGGGCCGGTTCGACCAGACGTCGTAGCCGAGATTGCCGGTCAGCGCGTTGCGGAAGAAGGCGACGATCTGCCACCAGACTGGCTGGTCGAGGCCCATGCGCTCGATCAGCAGCCGCTTCAGTTCCGGCGTTGCGCGCGGACCGAGTGCGACGGTTGCCGGATCGCCCGGAACCAGGAAGACGGCCGAGTACATCGCGACCATGACGAGGACGAGGATCAGGATACCGAGACCGATGCGCTTCACTGCATATGCAAGCATGGCCTCCTCCCCTCGCCTCAGGCGAAATCGCGCCTGATGCGCCGCGTTGCCGAAGCGCTGTGGACGAGCTTGCCCCGTTCTCGCGCCTCGAGACGCCAGCTTAGATTGAAATGGGTTTCGTCTGATGTCAGCTCGGTCACCGCCGTCGCTTCGGTATCGGCATCGCCGCTGGCAATCGCCCAGCGATATTCGGTGACGAGTTTCGCCGACAGGGGATCGCCACTGCTGATGCTCATCGTGTCGCTGTTGGCCGAGGACACGGTGATTCCGCGATCGTCATAGCGCCTGCGTCCATGGTCCGACGTCAGCGCGATGGTCTGAATGCCGCTGCCGACATCGTCGGTGACGACGCGACGGTCGAAGCCTTCATCCAGCGTCGTGGTCGGAACCGGTGGCGCGGTTTCGGCCGGCTCGAAGCGGACATCACGGTCGCGTGGCGAGGGCGGGCGCACCGGAAGCGTCACCGTGCTGTCACCGCTCGCCACCGACAGGGTCGACAGTTTTGGCTGCGGCCACAGGATCGGCCAGTGCTGGTTGGCCAGCGCCAGCCGGATGCGGTGGCCCTTGGGCACCGTGCGGGCGAAATCGTTGAGCTTGAGCTTGACCCGAAACTGTGTTCCGACCGGACAGGGGGTTGGATGCTCGTGGCTGCCGCGATGGCTGAGGTTGAGCACGCCATAGGTCATCAGCGCCGAAGTGCCGTCGGGATAGACATCGCAAAGACGGGCGGCAAGGTTGACATGCGGCTGGTCGACGGTGACGAGCAGATCGAGTTCCGGTGCGCCGAGCAAGGTCAGGTCATCGTCCAGCGGTAGCGTATCGAAGCAAATTGCCAGCCCATCCTCGCGTCGCTGGTCGATGGGCATGTCCGGACAGGAGCCGCCATAGCCGCCCCAGCGGCCGCAGTCGCGACCAGCGGTCGCGGGCGAGCGCACCGGGAGCACGGCGCCCACAACGGGTTCGCTACTCAATCCGGTGGCGTTCAGGTGCAGCACACGGCGCTCGATTCGCGGCGACGGCCACGCATCCTCGGCGGCCCAGCTTCCGGCATGATCTGGCAGGTAGAAAGGCCGCGGCCGCTCTTCACCGGTGATCCAGACACGGTAAGGCGGCTCGTCCATGATGCCGGTGTCTTCGCCGGCGAGCCAATGGCGCCACCAACGCAGCGCTTCCTGCAGGTAGCCGATCAGTGGTCCCGGCGCGCCACGGCACGGATAGGCATGCGACCACGGGCCGACAATGCCGAGCTTCGGCCCCGGCAGATGCTCGAGCAGGCGCGGCACGAAATTCGAATAGCTGTCTTCCCAGCCGCAGACGGCCATGACCGCGCATTCGATCGCGGAATGATCTTCGCAGACCGAGCCCTGCCGCCAATAGCCGTCGCGGCGCTGGTGCGCGAGCCAGATTTCCGACAACGAGCTTGTCGCCTCGAGACGGCTCGTCCACATGCCGCGCCAGGCGTCGCCGACGATCTGCGGGTCTGGTGCCATCGCCTTCTTCACCAGCATGAAGTTCGACCACATCTCCTGCTCGGTCAGCAGCGCGCCGCCCATATAGTGAATGTCGTCGGCATAGCGGTCGTCTGCGGCGCAGTTGGCGATGATAGCTTTCAAGGCCGGCGGCCGCCGTGCCGCGACCTGCAGCGCGTTGAAGCCGCCCCAGGAAATGCCGGTCATGCCAACATTGCCGTTGCACCAGGAAAATGCCGCGAATTGGGCGATGATCTCGCAGGCGTCTTCCTGCTCACGCGGCAGGTATTCGTCCGCCAGGTCGCCGTCGGAATCGCCGCTGCCGCGAATGTCTATGCGGGCGCAGGCAATGCCGTGCCCGGCGAGCCAGGGGTGGATATCGACGTCCCGAGCCGCGGTGCCATCGCGGCGGCGATAAGGCACCATCTCGACGACGACGGGCACCCTGCCCTCGGTCCGGGGACGCCACAGCGTGGCGGCTATGCGGGTGCCGTCAGCCAGCGTGATCCAGAGCGGATCGACGGTTTCTACGGCAAAGGGAAATTCGGTTCGTACCACGGCAGGTACCCACAAATGTCTTGTTGAACGTTCGTACAACAAGAGCATTTGCGGCGCAATCCCGCATCTGATGTTTTTGATGTCTAATGCAAGACAGCCCTGTTCGCGGGCGGCCAGCGAGATTCCCGTGAGCAGATCGCCAAGCCATAGTCCCCGTCTCCGCCATCCGGGATGGCCGCGGCGCACCGAGCGCGCAAGAAGGAATTCAACCGGCAGTGGAGCAGACCGTTCACAAAGCGCTGCCGGTAATGCTTGGCATCTTATCAATGCACCTACCCGCGACACCTGTGAAATGGCAGTCGCTCGCCATGAGACGCGCAGTTCCGTGCCTGTGACTCAGGTGGATCGTGTGACCACTTGACGGTTTCGCCGTCTTGTTCCGGCTCGGCGTCGTGGTCTTCCTCGCGCTCATGGTCGCCGCGAATGCCATCAATGCACCTGCGAGCGGCGATTAGGAGCGCCTAGCGTCGCGGTGCGGAAGCCGCAACCTGGAGGGATGTCGATCGGATTCCGCGCAGACGCGCTCCAATCCGCGGGGGTGGATGTATCTCTATCGTGCCATCGACAGCGTGGGCGACACGGTTGAATTCTATTTCAGCGAGAACCGGGACTTGCCTGCGGCCAAGCGCTTCTTCAGCAAGGCGCTGGACCGCCATGGCCGTCCCGATCGCGTCGTCATCGACGGCAGCCAGACCAACCACGAGGCGATCGTGTCCTGCGACACGACAAATCGCTTGCAGGAACGCTCCCGGCACCGGTTGAAGCCGATCACAATCCGGAAAAGTCGATACTTGAACAATCGCATCGAGCAGGATTATCGGCGCATCAAGCGCCGTGTGCGATCGATGCTCGGCTTCAAATCCTTTGCCGCCGCGGCCGTTCCTGGCCACCGCGATTTGAACAACGGTCGGACCCACCGGAGCCACGTACCAAATTCAGAGTTTGCAACAGAACCACGACGCCTGATATGCAGTTGCCAAGTTGCTTCTCCAGTGACTGTGACCAAGCGCGAGCCTGGATCCAACCCGTCATTGGTCATTGCGAAACGGCCGGACGCGAGCGCTGCCGATAGCGGCTGGTAGTCCGGTCACCATCCGCGTCGGCAGGAAGCCCTGTCTGGCGGGGGCAACTTCTCCCTTGCCAACTCGCATTCCCAGCCAACGCTCCAAGGACTTACGCTTCGTCGTGGTTCCAGATGACCAGAGACCATGTCGCTCTCCGGCAGCTCTGTACCGAGCCTCTTTCCGCTATCGACCGGTGCTGCGGCGGTACGGAGGCCGTCGCAGCGAATTCAAGCACCAGCTTCCAAATGGTCTAGGCCGCCGATCTTCGGTCCCGTCATCCAAGGCGGCGCCACGGGGACATCCTCGATCAGCCCGACTCTGCGAGCCCAAGTCGTAAAGATTTTGTGCGCCGCCTCGACAGACTTCCGGCCGTCGTAGGCGGAACAGCACGTTTCACATGCCGCCGCGTGAAGAAGGCCACGCCTTTCGATGGGCCATTCTTCCAAGAACTCTATGGCATCCATAACACACTCGATCTTTCGGAGAACGAAGCCATCGTCCCTTACCAAAATCGGCTGCTTGAACGTTCCACTTTCCATAGCAACCTCCCTTCTCACCGTGGAGCGCGTCAGAGCATGTCAGCGATCCCGTCGGACGGGAACAACCGCAAACGGAGACGGAATATTCCTGCCCCGGCCCTTTTGAGCGCTTTTATGTGAAAAATATTGGAAGCGCCTATTTTCTGTTCAAGAGAGTGACTACTCCTTTGGGGCCGATTTGTTGGAATTTCAGAATTGCAGGTGTCGGCTTGTCCCGCCCTGTGTGCGCACCAGGAACACTACCTGCTCCCAGCGCCTCGGGAGACCAAGGCTTCGTGATGCGCCGATCACGCCGGCGTAGTCAGGCGGACTCTGGTCAAGGCTTCCTGTCACGAAGACGACGGTCATGCCCTTATCGCGTGACAGCTCCCTTGCGATCTGGGGCCCCGTGAGCCCATCCGGCCATGACGGCGCCATCGGCGGCTTCGTGAGCCAGGGCCATCTCCCGGCCTATACGCGCGCGGAAGTGCAACTGGGCCGATCCTTCTTCCGCGCCGATCTGCGTGAGTTCGAGGAGGTGCAGACGCGCTCGCTTACCCTGCGCTATCTGTTCGCGCGCTACGCCGACTGCCTGATGGCACAGGTCTTCAAGCCGGTCGCCTGCAACGATCGAGCTAAGGACGGTGCCGGCGGCGGCTAGGGCCAGCCGCCGGCATAATCGCCTCAGTGCTTGATCTCGATGCGCTTGGCCTGTGACTGCGCTTTCGCGGTCTTCGGCAGCATCACCGTCAGCACACCGTTCTTGAAGCGGGCGTCGATCTTATCCTCTTCGATCTCGTAACCGAGGGGGATACGGCGCTCGAATCGGCCGTAGTACCGCTCCGAGAACTGCCTGTTCTGGTCCTCCGATTGGGAACGCTTCTCGCCCTTCAGCGTCAGCACGCCGTCGTCGAGCAGGACCTCGATGTCCTTCTCATCCAGACCGGGTACCTCGGCGGTCACCTTCACCTCCTTCTCGCCGTCGGAAATCTCGACGCTCGGCCAGCCGCCGCCGAAGGAAGAAGCCCTGCCAAAGGCCGGCAGGCTGGAATCGAAGCCACGGAACACGTCGTCGAACAGCCGGTTAACCTCACGATGCAAGGACAGGAACGGGTCGCGATCACTGTCGCGCAAGACGCTCGGAAGCTGGTCGCCATTGCCACGGCTCCAGGGAATAAGATCACGGACACTCATAGTTCATCTCCTTCTGTTCGTTCATGGGTCACAATGCTTTCCGGTGCGCCGGACACACCGTCCGGCGCCTTGTCCCGGTTGGGTCACCGGGCAGCGTCAGGCGGCCTGCTTGTTGGCCTCGATCTGCTTTGCCTCGGCTTTCGGCTTTGCCTTGGCGCTGCCGATCTCGATCCGGCGCGGCTTCATCTCTTCGGGAATCTCTCGCTTGAGATCGATCGTCAGAAGACCGTTGACCAGACTGGCGTTCAGGACCTTGACATGATCGGCCAGTTCGAAACGCCTACGGAAGGCCCTCTCGGCAATGCCGTGATGCAGGTATTCGGCATTGTCCTCCGCCGCCTTCTGGCCGGACACCATGAGTATGTTCTGCTCCTGCGTGATGTCCAACTCATCCTGCGAGAAGCCGGCCACCGCCATGGTGATGCGGTAGTCGTCCTCGCCATTTTTGGCGATGTCGTAGGGAGGCCAGTTGTCGACCGTCTCTACACGGCTCGCGGCCTCAAGCGCGTTCAACATTCGGTCGAAGCCAACGCCCGACCGGAACAGGGGGGTGAAGTCGAAAGTGTTTCTCATAGCCACATCCTCCTTTGAGCAACATGGGTATAAGGTTGCGGTCGGACGCTTTTTGCATCCGTTCGACATGCCGGTCCCGAGATGGGCCTCCGGCATCTTAGGATTTAGTTAGGCGATTTAGCCGTTCAAGACCTAAAAGGCAGTCTGCTTAGTCCGCCCGGAAAGATCCTGGCTGGGATGCCAGGCGGATAGATATCGATCTCGAAGACTGTGCTGCGCCACGGATTGGAGCGCGCTTCGGCTGGCGATGCGGGGCGGCGGCCAAATGGCCGTCGCCCCGAGATCGATTGCTGATTAGACATGCAACGGTTTCTGTGTGGTTCTGACTGGCGGGATCATTCCGTCTTCTACCAAGATGTCCTTCTTCCTGGCGAACTGCACGAGAATACCGCGCGCGGTCTCTGCGTCGATGTCGCCGGCCAGCGCAGCTTTGCAGGCGCGGATCGCCGCCTTTTGCTCAGGACTGTTGCCACACCAATCCGTGACGAACTGGTATGCATCGACAACTGAGTTGAGCTGCCGCGGAAAACCAAGCCCGACCCAAACGCGAACGGGCTTTTCGAAAGGTTGGGAAAGCATCTTTTCCTCCCTCCGAACGGTCAGGCGGCAAAGCCGCCGGTCTGGCCCGTTTTCGCGCCGGCCATCCAAGGTATCGCCGTGGCGACATCCTCGAGGATTTTCACCGAACGGGCAAAGCCAGCGAACGCGTCGCGGGCGACTTTCAACGGCACACTGCCGTCGAAGGCCCGGCAGCACGCCCGCTTCGCAGTCTCGTAGATCACGCCACGCCGGTGCGAAGGCCATTCATCAAGGAAGTCGAAGGCATCCTCAAGGCAGGCTATTTCCTGAATGAGACCTTCCGCGGCTCTCACGAATACGGGGCTCTCGAATGTTTTCTCGCTCATAGAAACCTCCAATTCTTGAACGATTTCCAGCGGTTGATGATGGCCGTCCCAACAAGCGGCGACGACCTGCGAAAAAATATGTGAAGGTCTGCCTTCAGCGTCAAGTCCGGATGGCAGCCCCGGGGGTTCTTCAGCTTCGACCGAACACAACATGGCCTGACAAGGCGCTTATACCTCCCCATCGGCGGCAAATTCACCCCATCGGCGGCAAATTCAAAGGACGCTTCAGGCTGTGAGCGACGAACGTGCTTCCACCCCGACAAAGGGAGGAGCCTTGAAAGGCCCTTTCATTTCTGACAGCGGCATTACCTATGCGGACGATATGAAACTGCTGAAGCAGGTTTTTCGATCGCGTTTGCCGCGAGCATGGGTTCGCGGAGGGCAGTCCTGACGCTCAAGCGGTTTCGCAGGCAACGATGTCGCTGTTTTCGGCCGGGGGCCGGCACCGAGGAATTCATGCGGCGGCGGAATTCATAGCCGAAGGCGCCAGGTTCGGACATGCCATCCCGACCGATCGCAGCTATCGGTCGATTTCACCGAAGACGATGTCGAGCGTACCGATGATCGCTGAGACCTCGGCAGACATATCCCCGGCGTAGGTAGTCCATTGCCTGCAAGTGGGCGAAGGAAGGCGCGCGGATGGGGGCGCAAAGCTGCTAAAGCGAAGGAGGTGTCAAAATTCCTTCGAACCTCGTCCGTGTAAATTAGTCTTTCGCCTTCTGCCTTTAAGCCGCCTGCCAGACTTGATTCAATAGCGAGGCACTCAAAGATGCGGGGTATCAGGGCGCTAACTCCTACGGCGAGCTAAAGCAGGAATTGATAGCCCAGGGCGGGCTCGGCGCGTCTATATGGAAATGCCCGCCGCCGTATTCAAAGCACCGGAGGAAGAAGCTGCCCGTCTCGCCGGCGAACAGTTCCAGCGAGCCGACAACAGTCGCGACGAGGATTGCAGTGCCCAGTGCTTCCGCCACAAGGCCTGGCAAATCGGCGCTCATCAGTTCAGCCTGCCTTGGCTAGGTTGTAACCAATCTCATCCAGGCTCTTTTGCAGAGCGAGCTTGCCAAGCTTGCTCATCGGCAGGCTGACGAAGATCGACATCCGGTTGTTGAGCATTCGATAGGTATCAGCAAAGGCGAGATGCTTTTCGGCCCCTCGGTGCCTTCCACCGCCGCCGGATCGGGGCGCGCCCCAAAGCGCCGTCATCGGCTGACCCGGTCAAATCGGACAGGATTCGTTGGCTGCGTCGTCACAGACTGTGAACACGAAATCCATCTGGCGCGCGCCGGCCTTGGCGAACTCTTCCCAGTCCTTGGAGCGCGCGAAAGAGGTGTCGTAATTGAGGCCCCTTCAGAAGCTGCAGTTCGACCACCCGCCGAAGCGGTCGTTCATCCAAGGCGCATAATGTGCTATGATTCGCGTCATGGGGAAGAAGGCGAAACCTAAGGCCAAGCATGCCGTTGAAGAGCCGGTAGAAGCCGAACTTGTAGCGGAAGCGGCCTACTACGCCCGCAAGTGCGGGATCACCATCCACGAAGCCGCCAAGATCATTCGGGAAGCCCACGGGCCGAAGCTGTCGATAGTCCGCAAAGACAAGGGCAGATAGTCGCCGCTTAGGCAGCCTTCTTTTGGGCCGTGCTTCGGGTGCCAAGGCGTCCGTCTTCTCACAATGGTCTTCCATCGACAGAGCGTCTTGCCGCCATTGCCGGCGTCATCTCAGCGTCTTGTGCATTTGATGAAGTTGTACCAGACCGTTGTAAATGGCGTCCATGTGGACGTGGTCGTCGAACTTCGTGAGAGGCATTGGTCGGGCGCGTGAAGCGGCGGTTAGCCATGCGCATGGTGAGGTTGGCGTGCCCGACATGCACCGGATCGGGCACGCCTTCGATACGCGTCTTGGTTCGCCAGTGTGCAGACGGTGAGACACCGCCCTAATCGAACCTCGACCGCATTTTTAAGCCGGCTTATCTGTTATCCTGCGTCGCATGGCGCTATGTGTGATAGGCGGAAACTGGGTGGACAAGATGCTGGGTTGGTTTCGCAGACTGTTGCCGCGCGAGGATGGCTTCTTCGAGCTGTTCGAACGGCATTCGCGCACGGTGGTCGGCGGCGCCGAGGCGCTTGAGCAGCTTCTCCAGGGCAGGGACATAGACCGATGGTCCCAAAAGATCGTCGATCTCGAAAACGAGGCTGACGGCATCACGGCCGAGGTCCTGCTTGCCGTCAGGCGCTCCTTCATCACGCCCTTCGACCGCGGCGACATCAAGGACCTGATCCAGTCGATGGATGACGCCATCGACACGATGCACAAGACCGTCAAGACGGTGAAATTGTTCGAGGTGAGGGAGTTCGACCCCCTGATGCGGGAAATGGGTGGCGTTATCGTCCAAGCTGCTCGATTGGTCGCGGAGGCCATCCCGTTGCTCGCCAAGGTAGGCGCAAACGCAGTGCGCCTCAACGCCATCGCCGAGGAGGTGATGCGCGTCGAGGGCCGCGCCGACGATCTGCATGAGCAGGGCCTGAAGGACCTGTTCAAGCGCGGCCGCGGCGATGCTATGGCTTATCTGATCGGCTCGGAGATTTATGGCCAGCTGGAGAAAGTGGTCGACCGGTTCGAGGACGTCGCCAACGAGATCAGCGGCATCGTGATCGAGAACGTTTAGGCGATGGACGCCACGATCGCTTTTCCCCTGCTGGTCGGCCTTGTTGCCGTTGCGCTGTTCTTCGATTTCCTCAACGGCCTGCACGATGCCGCGAATTCAATCGCGACCATCGTTTCCACCCGAGTGCTCAAACCGCATTACGCGGTGTTTTGGGCGGCTTTCTTCAACTTCATCGCCTTTACGGTCTTCGGCCTGCATGTCGCCGAGACCGTGGGCAAGGGCATTGTCGATGTCAGCATCGTCACGCCGGCGGTCATCTTCGCGGCGCTTGTCGGCGCCATCGTCTGGAACATCGTCACCTGGATCGCCGGCATTCCGTCGAGCAGTTCGCACGCGCTGATCGGCGGGCTGGTCGGCGCTGGTGTCGCCAAGGCCGGGACCGGCGCCATCGTCTGGTCGGGGCTCGGCAAGACGGTCGCGGCCATCGTGCTCTCGCCGGCGAGCGGATTTGTTCTCGCGCTCATCCTCGTTCTCGTCGTCTCCTGGCTGTTCGTGCGCCAGACGCCGTTCGCCGTCGACAATACGTTTCGCGTGCTGCAGTTCTTTTCCGCGTCGCTCTATTCGCTGGGACATGGCGGCAATGACGCGCAGAAGACTATGGGCATCATCGCCGCGCTGCTCTATTCGCAAGGTGTGATCGGCCAGACCTTCTATGTACCGGTCTGGGTGGTCATTACCTGCCAGTCGGCCCTGGCGCTGGGCACGCTGTTCGGCGGCTGGCGCATCGTCCACACCATGGGCTCAAAGATCACCCGGCTGAACCCGATGCAGGGTTTCTGCGCCGAGACCGGCGGTGCGATCACGCTTTTTGCCGCCACCTGGCTCGGCGTTCCGGTATCGACAACGCACACCATCACCGGCGCCATCATCGGCGTCGGCGCCGCCCGCCGCGTCTCGGCCGTACGCTGGGGCATAGCCGGCAACATCGTAGTGGCGTGGGTCATCACCCTGCCGGCGACAGCGGCGATTTCGGCGCTGACCTACCTCGCCACGCGGGTGGCCGCATGATGTGGCCTGCCTGCGTCCGGGGCGACGCTATTGCCCACCAGGGTCAGGATGTTCCCGTCGGGATCCTTGAACCGACCTTCATGCCGTAGCCGGCGTGGATGTCGCCCTCGAACGTCAGGCCGGGCCGTATTCCGTTCTCTTGATCGACGTGGACGGCATGACGCCAAACGATCCCGGCGAGAATGTCGACGCCGGTATACGGATCGGTGCCGTTAGACGGCTCGAACAAGCCCGCAGGTGAACGGCACGCGTCATCTTCCGCGATCCCGGCCTTGGTGTCGTCGTAGGCGGTGGTGATGTTCTTGGCGTAGGTGGGATAGACGCCGGGCGTTTGGAGCTCAGCACAGAGTTCAGCGCGATGGATCGGCGCCAACACGGCACGGAAATGCAACAGCTGTCAAAGTTCGAAGTTGGGCACGGACGGAATCGCCTTGAACGGCACCGGCGCGCCGGTATCGTTCTTGTAAGCCTCGCTAAGGGCCCCTGCCCGGCTCAGGGCATTCCCTACGTCGATGGCGAGTCACGTGGTCAGTTCGATCGCGTCTCTGTCGCACGAAGCAGCTCAAGAGAACTTCTGACCTCCGAAAGTCAGTTGCACGTCTTCCATCGCATCAATTGATACGGATCGCGACCTTGCCGAATTGGCGTCCGAACGTCTGATGCGGGAGAACTGGGGTCATATCCGACCTCATAACGCTCGGCGAGACGACAGAACCAGTCCTGATCAAGGTCGGTATCGCGTCGGTGATATGAGACGGAAGCAGCCGCAGTTCCAGACTGCCAATTATGCGACTTTCGAGGCACAAAAGGCGAACATTCAGGAAATTCACACCGGGTTGCCTCCTCCCAAGCCTCATTAAGACGGCACCAAACTCGGTAACGGCAGCACACGTTTGGAGTGTTTTCGCTCGGTACGTTGACGATGCTCGACGCGAAGCAGAGGCGAAGCTGCATATACCTTCACCCCACAACTGCAAACGCGGTCGCCTTTTGCATTGAAAGAAGTTCCAGGTCTCGTCCTGACGTTGCAACTCACCGACAAGAACGCTACTGCATTCTTCGGGAGAGGGTATAAAGTGCTACCAAAAATTCGGCTTCTGCAGATCGGCGACGTGCATTTAGTTTCCAACGCTGGCAATAAAGCCTTCGTGGACGATAAGGACACCACATTTCCGCTGAACCTTAAGAACATCATATCGCGCAGCCCGATAAAGACCGTATTCCGACGCATCTTTGAGATCATCAAGGACCAGGGTGTCGACGCCGTTCTCTTCATGGGCGACTTGACCGACTATGGTAAGCTTGATGGTTATGCGGCCTGCGCAAACTATATCGCCAGTGCGCTGCAAATCGGGTCAAAGGGTCTTTTTCGCGATATCCCGGTCGGGATCGTTCCCGGAAACCACGACATTAACCGATCTCTCGCCCTCAAGCCCGGCATGAGCACCAAGTTCACGCCCTTGGTGGAAGCCCTTATTGGGGCGGGTCTGCCGGCCTTGCCGATCAACAAGGCGATGCATCGATCGCTGGAAAAAGAGAATGCTCGCATAGAGCTCTTTCTTATCAACAGTTGCTGGGGCTGCGGAGAAGAAAGCTACATTCCGCCCGAATTTCGCATCCAAATTGCGAAGGCCATTCAGACAGTAATGGACGGCCCGCAGTCGGCCTCCGCGATACGGGCTTACTACGATCGCCAGTTGGACACTCCAGCGATCTCCGAGGAAACGATCGAGAGCGTCGTGACGAAAATGGAAAGCCTATCGGGGGGCGCCATTCCCGTGCTCATCGCTCACCATAATCTGCTCCCGCAAAGGCGGCCACGCCTCGCACCCTATACCGAACTCGTCAACGGTGGTGCGTTGCGTGGCGCCCTTGGAGAGCTCGGTCGGCCGGTGATATATTTACACGGACATATCCATGAGGATCCTGTCGAGGTTCTGCAGCTCCCGGGTGGCTTCCCCGTGGTCTCGATTAGCGCCCCTGACATTCCGAAGGGTTTTAACTTGGTCGATATTCTATTCGGCGAAAACACGGTTCCGCTCGCCTGTCACATCACCCCCTACAGAGTCGACAAATCAGGGATCTTGAAGCGCGAGACCACTATATCAATCGCCCTAAATAATGGTCGTAAGCGCAGCTCAGATCGCAACACCGGAATTATCTATGGAAAGATTTTGGAAGCGGGTCAGATATATTGGCCGGAATTAACAAAACAATTCCTGAGTGGCAGTGATTTGGATGAACGGCGGTTGACTATTATAATCGAGCAACTGCAGGCGGAAGGTAGTATTACAATCGACAACTACGATCTTTCGCCGACGCACTGGATCTTGAGAGCGGAGAAGTAGGTGGCAGCTGTTGCGAACCCTTTCCGGCCGACGCGGTGGGAGCACGAGAGTTCCGGCTCACCCCTGATATGGTTTACGCCGACTGCGGGGCACTTGGCTGCCGACAAATCGGTATTCGTTTATGGAAGTAGAGGCAGTGGCAAGACGACGCTTCTTAAGAGCATTTGCTGGGAGGATCTGTTCTCCAATCCTTCCCTTCGAATCCAGAAGACCATTTCCGACTTCAACCACATAGGCGTCTATATACGCCTGCCGGACCATGTCTCGGGATCGATGGGCTATATGCGCTGGTCTGAGATATTTCCCGATTCGCCGCGTCCTGACTACGAGTTTTTCCGCTTCTATTCCCTCGCGGTCGAGTTAATTGCCATTGAGAAGGCACTTTCTGCGGCCCATACTTTACGCGTTGAGGGCGTTCTGACGCTGTCGGCTGGCGCCGAGCTTTCAATTGTTGCAAGCACGACGGCGGAATTTCCAGAAATATTGTCGTTCACTGAGCAGCCACCTAAGACGTTCGTAGATCTTTCACGGGCGCTTCGTAGTATGGTGAGGCGAATGAACGAGGCCTGCGGTCGCGGTTACGTCAAAAATCTAGTGGATAAGCTTCCGACTTGCGAACCAAATGAACTGCTTTCTTTCGTGATAGAGCGTCTATCCAACTCCATAGCCCACAGCAAACTTACCTCCGGCCAGAGGCTCGGTTTTAAGTTTTGCCTCGACGATTGCGAGGTGATGAGTCCGCTTCAGAGAAAATCGGTCAATACGCTCGTGCGGAAAAGCAGGTTCCCGATCTCTTGGGTCATTTGCTCGGTGGGCGAAGCGGTCGAGGCTGGTGAGACTTTCATTGATGAACAGCCTTTGACCGACGCTGATCGCCGTGTCGTATCGCTTGACGACAGAGACCGCCCAGAATTCCAGGCGCTCTGCGAGGCGGTAGCCAGCCTGCGGGTGTATTTCTCTTTGAGGCGAGATCGACGCCCGTCGGTGACAGGTTCTGAGGTCGAGCGCTATTTCTCGCTAAAGGCCCGGCTTGGCACGGCAGTAGTGAACGACATAATAGACACGATAGTTTCGCGCTCGACTAGCCCGCTTGCACGGCAGCTTCGCGAAGCTGCCGAGTTCCTTGTTGGCCTAGATCTCGCGCAATATGGGCTTGATCGTACTCCAGCTGGAGCTCTCCCCTATTATCAGGCCTATGTGCTTTGGCATTGGACTGGTCAAAAGGAGAATTTCTCGCCGATCTCGCGCCCTGAGGACTTCGGTAGGATCGCAAAGAACGCAAAGGCGATGAAAGCCAAAAGCCAACAAGCTTGGATGCGGCGAAAGAGTGTCGGTGCAATGCTCCATATCGCAAATCGGCTCGGATTCCGCAGACTGCCGATGTCCGGCGTGAGTGTGATCACGTCGCTAGCCGACGGGTCGATCCGCGATTTTTTGGAAATTATGGCCGAAATTTTCGACCGCTTTTCGAAGGACCGCAGCACGCTTTCAGCCGAAGAAATCCTGGAGAAGTTTGCTCGCTCGAGAACGAAGATCGCCGCCCAGACCCAGACGGATGGCATTTACGCCTCCAGCGAGGCCTTCTTTGACGGTATCGGGATACTCACCGATTCCAATGCCGAAGCAGTGATGCGGTTCATCACCGTTCTTGGGCGCCTGACACACCATCTCCAGGCGAATTTCGAGGACCCTTCGTCGCTGGCAACGGCCGAACGCGGCCTTTTCTTCATCGACCCAGCTCGTAGCTATCTGGCAAACGCCACCCAGATCGAGCTTATTAACCAGATCATCCATCGCGCCGAACTGTCAGGGTATTTGCGCGCCACGACATCAAAGCGGAGTGCAAATTCCGGAGAGGATGATGGAGCTTCGAAGATCTCCGGTTTCCGGCTGCATCGACGCTTCGCGCCTCGCTTCATGTTCTCCTACCGCGGCGCTTACGAACCTGTGAAACTGACCGAGGACATCCTCTACCAGATCTGCATCGGCTCACCTGAGGTCGATGCGGATGATTGGGCAAAGCAGTTCGCGCGGCGACCGAATTCGAGCTCACAGCTGACGCTCCCCCTCCTTCACGAGGTTCCGAGTTTCGATGATTGACGAGACGGCGATCGGGACGCTCAGCATATCGCAGACGATCCTCAAAGATTGCAGGATCCTGCGCGAACAATATGATCTCGTTATTGCTGCTGTCAGCTGGGAGAGCCGCTGCTACGCCTGTAGCTCCCTTCTCACAGGGCGCAGCGACGAGAGCTTGATTATCCATTTCGCATCCTCTGATCCCGAAATGGAGACCCGCAAGAGCGGCAATCGCGCCACGATTGAGGGCGCAATTTCCGACTGCCGGATTCTGGATCTGGATCGGTCCGCACAATTTACGGACAACGCCGAGAAGCTAGAGCAGGAAGTTTTCGGGGTCGCGCGCAAGAAAGGTCACGCTCTTCGCGTGCTGATGGACATGACGTGCATTCCAAAGCGATATTTGCTTTTTCTGCTCGGATTGGGATTCCGGCGCGAACTGTTCACCTCTATTGATCTGGTTTATGCGGAGGCTGAGAAGTACGAGATGCGGGCCGCACAAATCGATGTCGCTGGCAAGCCGCTTGGGCTGATCTCGGAAGGCGAATGGGCGACGTCGCAAATTCCCTATCTGGAGTCCGAAGACTACGTACCGGATCGGAGAAATCTCTATATTTCCGTTGGTGCCGAGCTCACGCAGGCAAGTCCCATCGTCGACCGTTTTGAGCCCAACGGCTTGGTCCTGTATCACATTACTGAAGGGCATCGCAGATTGCCTTCGTCGGTGATCGACAGGGAGCGGCCGGCGCTTCAGCAACTGACGGCTTTTCCTGGCGTCAGGCAGGAGCAATTCGAGCTCCACGAAATTGCCGCCGTCGCCCTTAGCGTCCTTCAAAACCGTTCGGCCGGCACCACTTGCTTTGCAATCGGCCCCAAGACTCACGCTGTCGCATTCGCGCTTGCGGCGCTCGCCGATGACCAGATTCAGGTCGTGTGCCGGACTCCAACCACGTATGTCGTGAATGAGGTGAAGGCTTCTGGGAAGATCTATTTCTATCGCATCAACGACCGCTTCGATCCCGCCTCGTTCTGGAGCCAATGAAGAGCGGCAAGCCTTTCGATTTTTCTCATAACGGTAGGCAGGTAGCCCGAGCTTGGAGACACGATGACCAATCTAACGAAAGAGCAGTCGATCGAGATCAAGGAGGCGCGCGCTGCCTCGAGGGCGACACGCCGCATCGTATCCGAGGGTCTTGAGGAAATCCTCTATCAAGCCATTCCGGTTCTCGACCACGGTTTCGTACGTGTTATCGACTATATGGGCGACGATGGTGCCGTCGTGCAGGCGGCCCGTGTATCCTATGGCCGGGGCACGAAAAAAGTCTCTGAAGATCGGGCTTTGATCCACTATCTGCTTCGCCACTGGCATACCACGCCGTTCGAAATGGCGGAAATAAAGTTCCACGTAAAGTTGCCGATCTTCGTCGCACGCCAGTGGATCCGACATCGGATGTCGAACGTCAATGAATATTCGGCCCGCTATTCCATTGTCGATCGCGAATTCTACATTCCAGCCCCGGAACATCTGTCAGCACAATCGATGCAAAATCGCCAAGGTCGCGGAGAAGTTGTTGGAACTGCTGAGGCAGAGCGAGTGCTGCAAATTCTCACAGACGATGCGCTACGCAACTACGATCACTATCTCGATCTGCTGAACCAAGATGACCGCGGCCAGCAGATTCGCGACGATCGACAAGGGCTAGCACGAGAGCTTGCTCGGATGAATCTCTCGCTCAATTTCTATACCCAGTGGTACTGGAAGACCGACCTGCACAACCTCATGAACTTTCTCCGGCTTCGCGCCGATCCGCGCGCGCAATATGAGATCAGAGTGTACGCGGAGGTAATTTTGGACATCCTGAAAAAATGGGTCCCGCTCACCTACGAAGCGTTTCGCGAGCATCGACTGGAAGCTGCGACATTTTCCGCCGAGGCGCTCAAGGCACTACGCCGCATTCTTGCGGGCGAACCCGTCGAGCAACTCGAAACCTCAATGTCTAAGCGCGAGTGGGACGAGTTCTTAGCGAAGCTGGAACTGAGTTGA
Organism: Mesorhizobium sp. B3-2-1; assembly: GCF_006439515.1. Taxonomy (NCBI): domain Bacteria; kingdom Pseudomonadati; phylum Pseudomonadota; class Alphaproteobacteria; order Hyphomicrobiales; family Phyllobacteriaceae; genus Mesorhizobium; species Mesorhizobium sp. B3-2-1. The sequence goes on from NZ_VFTI01000021.1 coordinate 64,022, forward strand.
TGCGCATCTCAACGGTAGAATAGACACTCGGCTCAGAACTCCGATAGCCGCTTCGCAAGCGTAACGCGGCCTAGCTTTGTTGCAGCAATAGTCAAGCATTGCAGAAGATTGGTCTTCACCACGAGGTGTCGGACTTCGTCCCGCGGATTGTTCGCCACCGCGTGCTCCCTGAGTTTTCGCACGACGCTTGCCTCATAGTACTCGCAGGGAATCCGGTCACGGCCGACATAGAACGCGGCTTCCAGGTCAGCCAGTTTCTCTGCGGACAACCGTTCAGCCAATGTCCCCACGACATCGGCAAGGATGACTAAATGTTCTCGCATCTCCTCGAACCTTCCCGCCCTAAAATAATCCAGGCCCAAGCTATCGGCCGAGGTTTCTCGTTTAGGATGCACGCGGCGCCAGTCGGCGACGATCCCCACGATGTCCTCGTCGGACAGATGCAGCAGCGAGGTCTCAATGCCTAAGATTGCGGCCATCTCCCGGTTTTCTTGAACCTTGTCGAGTGCCAGAGACAACTGGCGGTTCCCAAGGCCAAAGCGCTCCCGGATGACCGCCTTCTGAAGATCAAATTGCTCGGTGTTCCACTGGTCTCGCGGTGGCATCAGCCCTGCGATCGCCAGTAAGTCGCTCCGCGAACAATGAGTCGTATGGGAGCCCGTCGCTCGTTCGCTGAGGAAATCCACTGTCCGGTATTGGAGATCGGCAATAAGCCGCTGCAATATGCGCAAACTCGCCCGTATGAGTTCCAGGTTGGCAAGCGTGTAAGCCGACAAGCTCGGATCGTTGTCTCGATTGCGGTGGTACCGCAGCTCCTGCCCATCGGAATCGATCCGCGAAAGGCTCGCTATAAAAGGTTCCAGCGCCGCTATTGTCTTGGCAAGCTTCTCGTCGCCAATAGAAGCGTCACTCAAACGGTCCCAATGAGCCTTAATGTCGTGGTCGCGTTTCCGTCCGTTGCCGTTGACAACATGGGCTTCGACTAAACGGTCAGTCGCGAACTTCAAACTCAGTTCGATGGCGTGCCGCGCGTTATAGAGAATAGGCAACACAAGAGTATCGCGCTTACCGAACAGCTGCTTCTCTATAACTGCATCCGCCAGCTCGATTGCAGCCTCTATGTAACCATCAACGTAATTCTCTTCTTCGCCTTGTCGCCCGATGCACGCGTTCCAATCGGGATCGCCGACAGATTTGAAGAAGGGGTCATTCTCAAATGGATCAGCTTCAGCCATGTTCGAACCAGATCTTCGGATACAGCAAGTGTAGTACGGCAAAAATGGCTGAGCATCGACTCTGGTCGCGCTGCCTAGAGGAAACTGGCTCGTTGAACCGAGCCGCTTCGCTGTCTCGGCCCTTAGGGCTTTCATCCCAGCGCATAGCAGCGTTTGATTTCTGGGAGGAGAGAAGCTGGTGTCAACGACAGACCTCGCGGATATTGTGGAAAAATCTCCGACTGGGCCAAGTAGAGCGCTTGCTTAGAAGGGCTGACAGGGAGCCAAAAATTCTACTTTCTTTGCCAGATGCTACCGATCGCGGTTCTGACGACTGTGGAGCCTAGCGGCGCCGTGCTCTCGACATCCTCGATGGTTCTCAGCAATGTGTAGTGGTCTATTCTCTCAGCATAACGGCCGGGCTTGACACCGGCGCCGTAGAACACCGTGACTATGCGGTTCTCAAGACGGTAGTCGTCCTCATCAAAGGTGACGATCAATAAGCTGTTGTGACTGCGCGACCAGTTGGCATAGGTGCCCAGATGGGCCTTCAGCCAAGAATCGCCCTGCACTATGGTGCCGTCATGCATGTCGTTGGCCAGGTTGGGGATGACGAAGCTAACCGCCGACAACCGTGTAAAGTCACGCGGAAATTCTGTCAGCGATTTTCCGGCCCGCTTGGCATCGGTGAAGGATTCCCATGGATTGTGTTTGCGCGGAGATCCCGCCTCGGCGTAGCCCGAGAACGTTTTGCCGGCAGCGTGAAGTCGGGCGGCAAGGTTAGGCGCGGCGATTTCGTGAAAGCCATCGTCACGTATGCCATGGGTCGAACCACTGAACAGCGCAAGGTAGTTGGGTTGGCTGGGATGAGCGACGCCATGCGAATTACCGAACAGCGCGCCATTCTCCGCCAATTTTTGCAGATAGGGAGCCGCGCCCGGCCGCACGATCTGATCAAAGGAATGGTTCTCCATCACGACGACTACAATGTGATCGTACTTCGGCGGCGCGCCAGCCGACGCGACTGCGCGTTGGTCCAAGACAATACCGACAACCAGGACCAGCAATACGGATAGTTGGCGCAAAAGACTACGACGTTGCTGACACACGCTTCCTCCTCTCGATGTCGTTGCTATAACCAAGCAGACCGCGCCACCATCTGAACCGGACGTATGCTGCTACCATAGTCGGCCTTATCGGCGGTCATCGTGGAAGGGACAGTTCAGCCGACTTTGGCCTTCTGCTCATCCCTCAGGCGTTGCGCCTCCTGCTCCAAAAGCACTCCGAAGTCTGAGCCGGTCGCGGCGCCGCGCATCTGCCTAATCTTCCCAGCGTATGAGAACCACACGTTTATCATCTGATCTTTGAGCGCTTGGTAGTCATCGATATGGCAGAACCAACTCGTCTCACATCTGACAATAAGATCGTAGGTGTCGACCGCCTGTTCAAGGCTTCCTTCCAAGTGCTTATCAACGATGTACTTAGTGAAAATCGCCTCCATAGCAGCACGCCGCTGTGGAATATCCGGAATGCGAAGAAGGCTTTCCGTCACGCCTGGTCTCGCTAATAGCGAGTATGATGCGTCGACAATGGGCGCTGCCTTTGTCAGTTCCGCCCGATAACGTTCGCTAGGATTCTGGAATAACGAAATACCAAGCGCGAAGTTAGCCACCGCGACCAAAAAGCCAGCGACGGCGATAGCCGCTGCTGCAGAACTAGCGAGCTTGGCGAAACGAGACAGCGTCCTATACCAGGAACGTAGAATCGAGTTCAGGGTAACGTGCTCGTGCGGAAGCGGGGCCTGCTCGGTCATCGTCAGCAAGCCCCCGTTCTTTGGCAATTATTGAAATCGCTTTCGCCGCCGGGGACTGCCGCTGCCTGCAGAGCAGTGAGGAGGACAAGCGCAAGGACGTTGATTAATAAGATACGGGTCACATCGATCTCCTACCAAGTACACAGGACATGTCGGACAACGCATAACAAGGACGAGCCTAAAAATTCCCGTCCCGTTCAGTTTGGGCTCGCTTTGCCAACTCAACGTCGGTCGCCTTCGGCACTCCAAGTGATCGTCACTGGACAAAGGAGGCGCCGCCTTTGCTGCGATCGACACAGTCATTGGGGGTCGCCCTGGAATTCGAGAGCACCGCGACAAGCTCGTTCCAACTCGTCTCCAAAGTGTGGTCCTTCGATGCGGAATCTTTTAGCCAGGTGAAAACAGTGTTTGCATTCTTGTCGTCGAAACTTGGCTCGCCCTTGCTGAACAAAGCGAGGACAAGCTTTTTGACGTCAGCCGAATACAGCGTGACGGCTTGCTGCTCCGGCTCAGTGAAGGTGAGCGACCCCGGCAGCAGCCAATGCGTGCCGATCGCGTCGCGCAACACCCGAGGCATATCGATCTCATGCACGGTGGCGCTCGATCCGTGCTCGCAATAGATATCGTGTATGTCGGAGAACACTTCGCCTTCCATGCCTAGGCCGAGTTGTCCACCCGCTTGCAATACGGAATTAAACCCAAAGCTCTCAGCGTAGCCTCCTGCCGAAGCCGACACGTCGGCGATGACGATACGTAGCGGTGCCAGATGAACGGACCTGTCCAGTGACTTCAGGGCGTCTCGAACAAAGAGGTAAAGTGTCATTGCACCGCGGTTCTCAACGGCGCCGCCGTCGGTGACCCAATAACGTTGTCGGCCGGAGTCTTTTTCATCGGGCAATACATCGATGGCTGCGTCAGAGAAGACCGGGGGAAAATTTGAACTAAGTGCGGCGGCGCGGGCGATCGAGAGGTTTACGTCATCGATAGGGATAATTTGCATGGCGGCTGGTTCATTCGCTGCCGCCCCGTGCGTTGGGGCCTTCAGGTTTGTCAGCACCAGCCGCCCGCCTGCTACGCCACCGTCACGCAGTTTTGGACAGCTTGAGACCAATTCTGAAAGTGAAAGATTCTTGTCGTCACACGATGGCATTGCTTCAAACGAGCCTAACAACGACGCATTAAGCATCAGGCCAAAATAAGGGGAGCCCATCACTCCCGTACCCATGTTGCAGACGAAGGACTCTGCAAGGATGCTGCCCAAACGGGTTCGCGCTGGCATCCACCCGTGGACTTCTTCATCTTTCTGGGGATACTCACCGCATACAGCCGGCTGCCAGCTTCGCCGTCCAAAGGTTGTCCGCAGATCACCTGCTCGTTCGAGAACGTCCTCGATGAAGGGATCTGCCATAACCTTCGAAAAATGCCCCCAGGCGTCGTTGTCCGGATCACCAGGTCGCCGCAATTCGCGCTCATGCAAAGCAAAGTAGGCTAGAGCGGCACTTCCGCCTGACACACCACTCACGAGGACCACATTGCAGATCTTGCCTTCTTGCGCGAGACCGTGAAGGACTGACGCCGTGTAGATGGCGGCGCGAGTGCCACCGCCAGAAGCGGCCACGGCAATTCTGGCATCGCTTGGGCCCAAAGGCGGGCAGGCGCCTGTTTGCGCAGTCTCAGACGCCAACAAGCTTGCGGGGTCAAGGTTCCTGGCCGTGGTCCGATGAATTTCCAATTCGGGCGGCTGAACCGCGTAAAGGAACGATAGCAAAGACGGCCCAGTTATCAAAATAAAGGCAAGCGCACTTGTGATTACAGGAAAGACAAGCGCAGAACGTTGAAAGTCGCGCACGCTTGGCAGCGGGTCGGGAAACACGTTCTTTGTTTCCGGCATTTGTTCGATCTGCTGGCGAAAAGTCGCTAGCAGTTCCGATGGAGTCTGGAACTGCAGCGCTGCTCCCTGGGCTTCGTATCCCTCTTCATACTCGCCCTGAATTTTCAACCGTCCTGCCCCATGCAGTGCTATGAGGCGGCCGTCCGACTTAATCGGGCTAAGATGCTGTTTGCCGACATAGTTGTATCGCACCTCAAAGGGCGGACCGACGGCTACACTTCCGCCGAGTAGGCGGATGACCCTCCGTGCTGCGAACTGATCGCACCAGAAGGCATAGTACCAAGCCGCCAAATAGGAAAGCGCGAGATAGCCCATGATTTTGGTGTTGCCGTATCCGGTGCTGCCAGCGTTGAACAGATAGGTGACGTAGTGAACGTCGTTTAGGCGTGCCAGGGCAATGACAATGACTAGCAAGCTAATGGCAAACTGGGGGCCCACGAAGAAGAGACGACCGACCGTCTTGAGAATCTCCATCAATCTTTCAAAAAGCACACCAAGGAAGAGCCCTATCCAAGATAGAAGGCCCATAGTGACAAACACCCACGGGAGAAACCGATCTGGCGCAAAGAGTACCAAAAGCGATCCAGGCAACAGAAGCTCGACTGGGTGGCGGACCGGCACAATAAACCAGGCAGAAAGCAGCGCAGCGAGAGGGCTTGTGCCCATAAAATCATAGCGATTCGTTGGTGGAAACAGGTCGACTGTGGGAAGAGCCCGCGCAAGTTCACTTCGTCCGACGGGGTTGAACAATCGCACGGCTATACACCAGGCTATGCCAAGTGCGATCGACAAGATGATGATAATCGCGACGCCAATGTGCAACCGTAGCGATCCTGAATGATCATCGTAGGTTTCCGGTTGAGCGAAGAGAAGCATTGGGGTGATCAAGACACCCAGTATCGCAAGCTGCCCAGCAAGAAGGTATCGCTGGATCCATGGCTGCAACCATGCGCCAATATGTAGCGCGAGCAGCAGCACAAGTCCGAATATCAACAGCTCGATGGTCGCGGGTACAAACCGGAACGTCGGGCAGCCAAGCGCCATTACCACGATCAGCATGGCAGACATGCCTGGCACAAACCAAGCGTACCCGTCTGGAGCGATCCAGCTCCAATACCACGCTCGGCCCGTCGGCAATGGCTGGTTCACAAAGCCATCAAACCTTCGCCACCAACGAACAAAATTTCTCGTCTTGGCACCCAACCAATTGTAAAGATCCGCTTGGTCATTTGCGGTATCAGCCTGAGCCACAACACACCTCTTGGCATTTGTCTCGTATTGGACTTCTACTGCCGTGCCATCGTGAATAAGCGAGTAAAGAAGCAGGCTGTCTTGCAGAGACCCTCGCGCTCGATTCGGCTTTGCTGCTTTAACAGGACAACCCAACCACCTGCTGCGCAACTCCCCGGAACATCTACCCGAGCCACTCTAACTTTGTAGGCCGCCCATTCATGCAGGCCAATTTAATGGGGGCGTGGACGCTCCTTGGTTCCACTTTTCAAGTTTCCCAAGGAAGCCCCAGGCTGCAAGTCCAAGAAACAACGGCATTGCGAAAGGGCTTAACCCGATGGCGGGAGTGATACTCGACAGTGCAGTGGCTACCCCAGTCAGAGCAGGCTCGACAGCCGGAACACCCGGCACAGTCGAAGTCGCCAATTTGGAAAGCAGCTGCGTGATGATCGCCCCCCCGATACCAATCGCCGATTTCTTTCCGTCGAGCAGATTCCCGATCGTCTGACCGAGCGCACCGTTCACTGGACCTAGAGGTGCATCCTTGGCTTGGCCGGGGAGCAAGATGGCCGAGACCAAATCAATGGCCCTTCGCAAGCGCTCTTCCCGACTGCCGCCCTGGTCAACTGGCGGGACGGTGTTCGCTACGCGCTGAACTGCACCTCCCAATACACTGACAATGTCTGAGAGGCCAACGTTCAAGCCGGCAGTATTTGCGCCCGCCGGTGAAGGCACCATATCCGATCTTTCAGTCAACGAGCGAATAGCGGCCTGCAGAGCATCGAGCTTCCCGCGAATGTCGCTTGCAGCAACATCTGAGCTGGGCTGCAGCTGCCGATCGATGGCCGCGATCGTGACACGATCTGCCAATCCTGTATCGTCCAGTCCGTTTAGTTGCTGGAAATGCGACAGAGCCGTCCTGGTTAGACGACCGCTCCTCCCGTCTTCGACCAGCTTCGGGTCTGCTCCGAGAGCGTTCAATGAATGCTGAAGCCAGATAACATCCTTTGCCATCTGATCATCTGCCTCCAAGCTCGGGGGAGTACCGTTCGAATCGATACTGATTGTTGAGTCAAGGCCGAGGAGAGCCTTCAAAATCACTGCCGTACCGAGCTGCGTGTCCACAAAATTAGAATCGAAAATATGGTCTTGGACATACTTGCCGCCTCGCGCCTCGGGCGGCCCGTACAAGCTTGAGCCACCATAAAGGTAAGGAGAATTCACACCTTTTCCGTGATAGCCATATCCATTGAATCCCTCAAGCCTGAACAGAGTTCGCGCAATCCCCCAGTCGCTAGCACCGACAAAGCCCTCCAGGCGCAAAGCGTCCAGGGCCCCATCGACAAAAGCGTTCGGTCCGGTGAATGGTCCACGGCCTTTGGGAACAATGGTGGTGCGCTGGCCGAGAGGCTGGCCATTGCCGAGATAAGTGCCGAAGTTTAACGAAGACTCACGATAGTGACAGAGTCCGACAAACCACCATGGAACACCTGTCCGGCTCTCGATCTGAGCATAAGTGGCTTTGCCGTCCAGAATGCGTTTGGCTTCCTTTTTGACTACGGTAGCTCGGTTGGATCGGATTTCCAGCCTCTCCCAGTTCCGCTCGTATCCCTCTTTATATTCGACAAAGAGTCCCATGCCTGTATTCCCCTTCGAGTAGTGGTTGGCCGAATTCAAACACTCTAACGACGCTACATTGTTAGGCACTAGCCAGGGGCGGGCATTGCAAGAATCTCGTCGTACTTCACGACGGGCCGCCCTGCCGAATTGTCAAAGATCGCCATGACATATCTGGTCGTTCCCCTGACTTCACCCGCTGCCAATTGCGGGCCCTTACCGGTAGCGAAGCGACGGCCCCATGCCGAGGCCGTAAGAGACCAGATCCTTCAGTCTGAAGGCTGCCCCGTTCACGGGCTTCCACAAAGGATCGAGCGACAGGTAGGATCTGCCGTCGCCAAACAGCAAACCAAGGAAGACCTCCGCCACGATCCGACCGCCAACTGGTCCAAGCTGCGGCGTCGAGCGGGTGCCGCCTCCTATCACCGGAATTGGGACGTCGGTCCTGTTTGCTGCCGCCTCGGCAAGGACATAGGTCCAAAGCGGACAGTTGCCGGCAAAGGCGTTGCCGTCCCCACCGTTGGCGTTGACCGCCTTTATGATTGGGCCGACGACATCTCCATCCTCTGGAGCGTCCACTGCCTTGCCTATAAGGATGGCCTCATCGGTCAACGGCTCGATGCGCATGGCGCGCGCAATGCTCTGGCCGGACGGCAGGCCGAGCAGCCAGCCCCGCAGGAGATTGCGCTCGCCGAGCGAGGCCGGCGGATCACCCGCCACGGATTTCGGCAAGTCGTGCAGGAAGCCTACCAGGGAGGTGTCGATCCTATAGGCAAATTGCAGACGATGCTTGTTTGCTGAGTCGCCCGTGTTGGAATTTGTTCCACCGGGACGCTCGTCAACGTCAATAAATCGGCCCCAATCCAGCGCGCGCCCTGATCTCATCGCCTGAAACCCGGTGAGAGCTTCTTCGCGTGGTTCGTGAGCTCGCGGGAAGATCGGCAGCAGTTTGTCATTATTCAGCCGGTAGCCGGGCCTAACCATCGAATGGCCAAGTCTGTAGGCGGCGACCGAAAACTCCACCGGCATGAACGGGAGGTTGCGCCAGTGGAAGTACCGTAAGAGCTTTTGATCAAAGTGGCCGTCGGTCCTGAGCGCGTTGAGGACTGGCGCCGAAACGATCCGGGGCAGAAAATCGTTCACGACCACATATTGATAGTGGAAGCGGACAAGCTGTTGAATGGCTTCAAAGTCCAGACCCGGATTGTCATCGACCATCCGGTTGTGCACGTCGAGCATCAGCCCCTGTAACTGAGACACGAGACTGTTCTCGTCGTTGCGCGGGTCGCCGATGATGGCTCGTCCGCCGAAGCGGGGCAGATCGTGACGAGAATGGCCGCCGGCTCCTGTCAATTCCTCCCCGTGCCGGAATCGGCCCTCGCCTGTGTACATATATGGCTGGTCGGCCGGGCCGCGACCATAGAGGTTGTCCAGGTTGAAGCTAGGCGTACGGAAATCCACCAGGCCATCTGGGTCGAGCGACTTGCGCAAGGTGCTGACCGGATCGAAAGTGATATCGTGGTCGACGAATTGGCCAAAGTAAGTGTAAAGCGCAGGAATGCCACTTTCCTCGGCATCGAGCCCATCTTTCGGTTCGTCGATGCCAGCAGACATGGCCGAGCCGAGCGCCTTGAGGTTGCGCCGATTCTGTGCGTCGTTTTCCCCGAACGTAGCGGGCGCCAGATTCCGGAACATGCGGCCGAAACGGCCTTCGAACAGGGGCGATCGTGTCGCACCAATGCCCCGGGGCGGGGTTCCATGTGTTCCCATTGTTAATCTCCGTGTCTGTCAATGCCTAGTTGAAGGGTGGCTTTATTTCGAAGAATCGGCCTTCGCCGCTTCCCAGCGGGCCGCGAGGCACAACCGCCCGCCTCCGGTCATGGCCCCGCGGCGGCGCTCCGGGAGGATTACGAATTTGCGCCGTTCGTCAGTCGTCTCGTTGCGTCCAGTTCGGGTGATCCAGCTCCGTGGCGTTCAAGACGACCTTGCATTGACCATTAGACCAGCTAGCGTGAAATCAGCGTGAGATGGCGGCCATCTTTAGCTCCCGTCTTTTGCGGAGATCGGATCACCTTGCGCAACGTTCTGTCGATAAAAATCGTAAGCGAAAGTGGCAGACAATAGGGAGAGGTTTTCTTCAACAGCGAGGATGGTGGATTGACCGCCCCTAATGCGTTTGAACTGGCAGCGCGATTTTGTTCGCGGCCACAAGAATTGGCGCCTGAGCAGGCTGCAATGGCGCGTGGGTTGCTTAATGCGCTTGGTTACGTTGGCTCTAGCGATACAGATCCAGACCTGATGCTCGCGAGTAACCGCCAAGGACTATTGTCCGCTGCGGCATCTATCGGCAATTTGTTCCGCTTGCACGCCCGCTACGCACCGGGGCTTTACTTCTTTGGGGCGCAGGTACACGGCAACTGGGGAGAGTCGGCCTCAGCCAGTTCTGCCAGCTTCAGCGGTGTCGGCCTCACGCTGGGGCGCGCATTCGAGGCCTGCATCGGCGAGGGCATCGAATATCATAGCGAATGGCATGTGCCGCGCGGGACGATGAACCACGCGATAGTAGATGGTGTAAGCCATTGGCAGGACGCTCGGTTGGCTGAGCACCTGGACGATTTCCGTGTGCAATCTGGTTTCGGTGAAACTAGCCGGTGGGTGCCCGTGCGCCGGCTGGACGACGGTCGAAAGGGCTATTTGCCCGAGACACTTTTCATCCGCAGCGCGAGCCGAGGCACTTGGGTAACTAGTTGCGGATGCGCCGCAGGGATAACCCACGAGGCTGCGCTGACCTCGGCGCTCTTGGAAGCGATCGAGCGCGATGCGGCAGCCGCTTGGTGGCGCAGCAGACGCGGCGGCCAGTTGATCGGACTGGAAGCGCTTGCCAACGCGGGCGTGCTCGATCTGCTCGCGCGCATCAGGCAGGAAAGGCTCGGGAGATGCACCCAGTTTCTCGACATATCGGCTGAGTTTCCCGCCCCTGTAGTCGCGGCAATATCCTTCGACGCCGAGGGGAGCAACCAGGCGGTCGGGCTGGCTTGCAGGCTGGAGGCGGGCGACGCCCTGAGAGCCGCGCTGCTCGAAATGTGCCAGATGGAATTAGCTCTCGACGTGGCAGCAATGAAGCGCAGGGAACAAGGAGTTGAGAGCCTGGCCGAGAGCGAGCGCCTGCAGGCAGAGCGCCCAGAGATGTTTAGCGCCACCGCCACCGATCTCGTCTCACAATTGTCCAGCGGACTGCTAGCGAATAAAAATGGCGCGAAAGGCTTGAATTTCGTATCGTTGGTTGGCGAAATGCTTAAAAAGCAATACCGCGTATATGCTGTAGATCTGACCACGCCGATGTTTGACATTCCCGTCGCCAAAGTCTTCGTCCCAGGGCTGCAGCCTTTTCCGTCGCCGTTCGAATCACGCCGGCTTCGTTCCCTGATTGATCAGGCTGGCCCAAGCGGCCGCGCCGATCTGATATAGAATGAGGCAGGGAGCTGCGGGGCAAAGATGATCGGGCACAAATCCCCAGAGAGGACTGCGCCGCAGATCAGCGTCACGACACTTGACAAGGTAGCGCTGAGCCAATTTGGACGGGACATCGCCTTGAGAAACCGCAAGTCGCGCGCCGTCCTTGCGTACCTTGCCCTGAGTCCCCATGGCTTTGAAACACGCGAGCGTATCTGCGGCTTGCTCTGGAGTGAATCGGACGAGGAGCGGGCAAGGGCCTCGCTTAGGCAAACCGTAGTCGATCTCAAGGCCTGCCTCGCCGAAGCCGAAGGGGTCTTTTTCGGAGACCGGCTCAACGTTACGCTGAAGCAGTCGCTCGTCACGGTGGATGTGAGTGAGATCAGGCACGATCTGAATACTGGCCGGATTCCACCCGTCCTTCTGGAGAGGCAGCGTGTCGCCGAAAGCTTTCTCAATGGCCTGGACGACATTGACCCTTCGTTTCGGAATTGGGTCCTTGTCCAGCGGCAATGTCTTCAGGATGAATTCATCGCATGTCTGGAAGCGATGGCCAAAGCCGCGGCAGACTGGCCAGCGCTGAAGCGAGCCGGACAAGCCCTGCTCAATCTCGATCCGACGAACGAGATCGGGTGCCGGGCAGTTATGGAAGCGTCGGCTCGCATGGGCGACCAGGCAACCGCCCTGAGGGCCTATAAGGGCCTTTGGGACCTGCTTGAAACAGAGTTCGACAGCGAACCTTCAGCCGCCACGCAGGCGCTGGTCAGTGACATCAAGCTCGGCACGATAGGCTGCGCGGACAGGAAGACTGGAACCGCAATCGCCGCTGAGGCATTCGGGTCTCAGGCGCCACGGCTGCAAGAGCCCGCCGCCGGCGTGCTGCTGTTCGTGCGGGAGTTCGAATTGGTGAGCGGTTCCGTCCGCTCGCGCACTGCGGTGCGTATTTTCCGCAGTGAACTGGTCGCCTCCCTGGTGCGATTCCGCGACTGGGCGGTTATGGAATGGGAGGGACATCCGCCCCGCCTCACTGAGAATGCCTATTGCATCGAGGCAACCGCGTTTCTCGACGGGCCGACATTGCGTGTCAGTATGATGCTCAAGCAGCTTGCCTCCGGGCGCTACATCTGGAGCGAGCAGTTCGTCATCGAGAACAGCCAGTGGTACCAGACCCAACAGCGGCTCATCCGCCGCGTCTCCGTAGCGCTCGGTGTAAGCATGTCGTCCGAACGGCTGGTTCAGATCGCCAGCATCCCGGACCTGTCTCTGGAGCAGTTCGACCGCTGGCTGAGAGCGCAGGAACTGATCTTTCAGTGGCGCCCTGAGTCTGAGGAACGGGCCGAGGCGCTGTTCAGATCAATCATCGCGGAGTCGCCACAGTTCGCTGCCGCTCACGCCGGGTTGGCCGGCATCATCAATTCGCGGCATCTGATCTTTCCTGGCATCGGCCGTCGGCGCGAGCGCCATGCGGAAGCGCTGAGGTTTGCCAAGCAAGCGACCAAGATCGATCCAATAGATTCTCGAAGCCAGTTGCATCTGGCGTGGTCGTACGCCATGAACGGCATCCCGCAGCAGGCGGCCATCAGCTTCCTTCTAGCCTGCGAACTCAACGGCAATGACCCATGGACATTAGTCTCCGCATCGCTCGGGCTTGCTTATTGCGATGATCGCGAGAACGCCCACCGCATAGCTGATCTGGCGTTGCAGACCGGGCTCGGGGTTTCGCGACTACAATGGAGCTATCAGGCAGGCGTGCGGTTCCTACTTGGCGACTATGCCGGTTGCGTCGAAGCGGCCGAGCGCGCCGCCGACAGCGTGTCCTATATCGGCGGCTGGAAGGCTGCGGCTCTCGCCCTGCTCGGCCACGAGAGGGCCGCGCACGAAGAGGCCGACCGATTTGTGGCACAACTGAAGACAGGGTGGTTTGGGTATACCCCGCCGGAGCCGGGCGCCGTCGGCACGTGGCTCATGGACAGCTTTCCGATCTGCAGCTCAGAGGCCCTCGAGACACTGCGCCGAGGGCTCGCCGGAGCCGGCATTGTCGTCAACCATGAGCCGTTGCCGAGACCCGGCCTATCGGCAGCCCCGAATGGTGTAGTCGGCGATGCGTGAATAAAAGAAGCTGTCGCGGTTGAACGGCACCTTTTCAAGAATGGCATCGAAATAGAATTCGGGAATGCCGTAGTCGCCCATGCCGCCTTGTTCTGTCTGGAGCTTCTTTTGCGATTGCGTCACCTGGTTATTGGGCGGCAATCGTAGGAAGAACACGTGATCGTATCCCTGAACGATCTGAATTTCCTTGTAGCGCTCGGGCACCACGACGAGTCCATCCAGTTGTGCCTTGAACTCGGCCAAGTCGCGCGGGCGGGTGCTGGGATCTTGTGCCCATTGCACCACCTTGCGGCCGGTTGCCTCGAAGTTAAGGGTTTGAATCGGTTCGGGGAAGGCGTCCAAATTGTCGATGGGGTCGGCCATGTTAAGCTCCAGGAGTTGTGGACGGGCTGATAAAGCGGGGCCAAGCATTGCTCAGGTTGAGCGTGTTGGCGACGAACACGATCAGATCGGGCATCGTTCGCGGAATGCCCGTGGGAAACAGCCGGGCAACGAGGTCCTGCGTGATCGGATCGTCTTCGATTGTGGCGCGCGAGGCGGCAAACCTTGCCATGAAGACGTCGCCGACAATCACCGACCCAGTAGTGCCGAAACACAGCCCGGTCTGCTCGATCGCCGCCTCAAACAACAACCAGAACAACAGCGGAGGATTCTCGGCCAATTCAGCCAACTCGGCCGCTGTGAAGGTAACGGTCGAACCTTGAAGCCACGATTGAATCGCCTGGCTCCGTTTTGTCGCCTCGCCGAGCAGCGGTGCGGTTGCCAGCACGGTCTGCGGAAGCTTTTCGATCAAAGCATCAAGCCTGAGAAGGCCGCCAATTGTGCCTCGTACCAAATCGCTGAACAAAAGTCCGGAAGCATTTGGATCAGGCAGAGCCCCCCTGTCGACTTGGTTCAGCAGACCCGCCGCAGTGGAGTCGAGTGCTTTGGAATCGGGGCCAACGCAAAGGATCGGGATGGTGTAGGCGCTGAGCAGAACTTCGTTGACGGTCGGCCCGATACGTCGACTGAACTGCGGCGTGGACCCCGCGATTTCGAAGAAATGCGACCAGTCGGCGATCCAGTGTTCAGAAATCGGGAACTTGTGCGGACGCGATGAGGAGCGATTGAGCAGGACATTCTCTAGCCCCTCCCCTTCCGGATGCTGATCATTAAACACATAAGACAGCCTGATCATGGCGTGGCCCAGACGAAATGCCGCGTGGGAAAACTCTATCGGAACGCCTTGCGGCTGCATGTCGACCAGCGGCCTGAATCCGTTTGCCTGGTAGAGGTCCCATATTGGCTTGGCGATGAGACGCGGCAGCAAGTCATTTTGGAGCACGCAGCGGTAAACCGCCGTCGTCACGCGCCGTGCCCGGTCGAAAAGGTATGCACCGGCCGGCAGTTCAATATCCTGTCTGGGCAGTCCGCTCGCGCTAAGTGCGGCCGCCACTGCATTGTGCAGGTGTAGGAAAAGTGCCGTCATCTGCGCAATGTTGGCATTGTCGTCGCTGCGCTGATCGCCGACCAAGACGTCCGTTCGTCCATTTTCGAACCCATCGCTAAGATCTGCCGGTTGGAAACGCGGCAAGTCGCGCAAGGCAAAGGGACAGGCGCCCGCAGGCATCGCCATGGCACTCGCTGAGGGCGGTGCCATCGGGCCGGTCCGCATCATCGACCTGACGCCCTCACCAGGCTTCGGCAAGGCGTACAAACTGGGATTCGATGATGGTCCTTCGCCGTAAAGCACGTCGAGCAGGAGTGCCTGCTCGCGCTCGTTGCGACGACCGGCCTCGTTGGCCGCAAGCAGAGGATTGAGCGACGAATTGCGGATAATGTCGTGTGCGGCCAATTGAGCGAGATAAGTATATCCGGCGGGGATATGCTCGTTGGTTGTGTCGGTAGCTAAGGCGGGTGGCGCGCTCATTCGGCGCAGCAGCTTGGCAAGCAGGCACTGAGTGGCCCAAGGCGTCTCCAGGCCATGATAGAGTTTGGCTTCATCCGCGCCGCCCGCGTAACCAAAGTTGCGGAACTCCACCTGGCGCGGATCGACAGTGGCGGCGATGCTTCGAACATCGCCCCTCAGAGTCGGCCCGGCGGTGCCGGTCCCGCGATGAGCATTCATGCTTAACCTCCCCAACCCTCAGGCGCTTCTTTCATATCCGCCGTGAAGCCAGCGTGAAATGCTACTGATTTCGCGGCGCTGGCACGCAGTTCGATAGCCGCGGGTCGGCGACCATTTGATGCCGGGCGGTGTAGAGAGGCAAGGGGCAGTCGGGAGTTCCGCGACACGCCCGGCATTCCAATGCGCGTTAGGCGGCGCCGGCTTAGCCAGGCTTACCGCGACGGGCGATGACGGCGTCCCGTTCCCGGGCCACGCGGGCCTGACGGCGACCAGCGGCAGGCATTCCCGGGTGAAGGCGTCTATAACGGCCAGAACCCGGAACAGCCGGATGTGCTTGGGGCGTCGCGACAAGTCGAGCGAACAGCGCTCGCTCATCCTGTCCGGCACGATCATCGGCCGTCTCGGTCCCAAGCCTACTTGCGGCTGCCACTCCTGCAAACTGCAGCTTCTCCTCCTCGGTAAAGCCGCATTCAAGGCATGATGTGGATGCGTCGGTACAGGCCGATTTCCTCGTACGAACCAAGTGGTTCACCAGGCCGTCGTCAACTGTTGAACAAGTGATGCCTGTCGACTATTTTGGAGTTTGTTCATTGGCGAGCGAGTCGGCCTCCGCTTTGAGTTGTGTCGTGGCGTCCCTTGCGCTGTTGATCAAACCAATGGTCGCTGGTCCATTACCCGGAGTTTGTCCGTGACCCCCTCCGGGACACGAGTCGATGATGTTGCTCGATGCCTTTGTCAGGGGATCATCGACGCTCGCCAGAGACTGAACAACCTTCGCCAGAAACTCTCGAGTTCGTTTATCGCGAGTGACAAATGCGTCCACCAAATTCACACTGTCTGATAGATCTATCAGAGCCGACATGTCTGTGTTCAGTGATGTCATATAGGGCGTCGCAATTACCTGCTCGTTCACGGAAATCCTTGGAGAGGGCATGCGCTTATCAAAATCGACCGGTGCAATTCTCATAGTCAACGTATGCGGCGTCGGCGATGGCGGCGATGGTGCAGGGCCCTTACTCAAATAGAGAGATACCCCCGCCGCCAGGGCGGCCGTGATGAGAGGAACGATGGTTCCAAATTTCCTCCACCAATCCTCGTTTTTTTTCGCCTCGTTCCTGCTCTGAAAGACTTCTTCACTGGTTTCGCTGTCGACGTTGACAACGGCAGCGAGCTTTTCAGGTGGCTTCTCGCCAATCCAGCGGACTTGGTTTCTTACAACGCGGTATTTTTCAGGGTCGATCCGTTCTCCATCGGCGTAGACCTCTTGAAGTGATGCGCCGGGTAACTCAAGGGCCGGACACCGCCAAGAGCGTGTGATAGGGTCCAAATCGTCTTGGGTCAGTCTGACTGTAAACCCTATGGTATGCGCTTGCGTCTCTTGATCTGACGTCTGCGTATTCAACAAATCAGCCCCCCGAGTTTTGAGCTTCGTCTCATTTTCACTGAGAAGGTATCGTTCCTCGCACAGGCGCAGCAGCGTAGCATTCGCCACTGAGCATTGTATTGCACGTGCAAGGTATCTGAAGCTGGGATCTCTAAGAAAGCCTTTTTTATGGCCGAGATCGACGCGGTGGTGATGTCCGTGAATTGAGGGCCATAGCTCAACTTTCGTGTCGGCAGTTTCCTCTAGCAGGCTTCTGTTGAAGAACTCTGACGTATAACCTTGAGGATGGTCTCGTCACCGACTGAACGTCTGACATCAGGCGCGAAGCGGTCGTTGACAATCCGGCTTGCCTCGCGAGAACGGGCCAACGACAATGACGCCGCGTAAATCACCCAAGCTCATGGATCGCGACGTTGGGGATGACGGCCCTGGCGATGTCGCATAGGTGCTGGTGATGGGTGAGATAGATCACCTGGCCGACGCTGGCCATCTCACCGAACAACCGGAAAACTTCTTCCGACCGCAGATGGTCGAACGTTTCCATAATGTCGTCGGCGATGAACGGAACAGCCGGCCTAAGCTTGGCAAACTCGTAATATCCGGCGAGGCGTAGAGCCAGGTAGAGTTGGAAGCGCGCGCCTTTCGAAAGAGCGTCCGCGACCTTCGATTGGCCATCCCGCTGTGTCGCGATGAGGACCTCGCCGCCCTTTACCGGCTGGGTCGTCAAGCCTGTGTACTGGCCCCGCGTGATCAGTGCGAAGGCGTCGGAGGCCTCGCTCATCATTCCGGAGCGGTGACGTTCGCGATAGACCCGAAGCGCGCTCGACGCCGACATCACTCCAAGCTTCAATTCGATGTAGCGAACGGCCTTTTCCTCGATTTCGAGAAGGATGGTGCGACGATCGGCATCGATGCGGGCAACCGCGCTGTCGCCGCCGATCGCATCGAGCTTGTCGGTCGCCCGGGTTCGCCCGACGATTTGCTGTTGCAGTGATTCATCGAGGTCGGCGAGTCGCCGCTCGACCTCCGCCTTTTCAATTGCGAGCCCATCGAGATCGAGGCCTTCCAGCAACGACTGCGCCTGGATGAAGTCGCCGAGGGCGAGCTCGCTTGTCAATCGTTCTTGAAGCTCGGCCACGGCCCTCTGCAGGCCGTCTCGCTCGCGAAGCTGTTCATCGCGCTCCATGACCTCGGGCAGAGTGTTCACTCCAAAGGCGTCGAGCACCTCCTGCTTTGTTGTCTCCCGTGCCGCGGCCTCAGCGTTCAGTGCCTCTCGAACGTCCTGCAACTTTTGAACATCAAGGAGTAGATTTGCCCTCGCCTCACAGGCACGCTCGGCTTGCTCCAGACGTTCTGACAGCCTGAAGCTTACCTGTTCTGGGGCGTCGTCTCTGGCACGCTCGCCGGTCTGCGCACCAAGACGGGCCATCTCTTCAGCGAATGCAGTCCTGTCCGCCTCCATCTTGCGGATGCGGATACGCATGGCCTCACGATCCTGCAGGGCCTTTGACAGCTCCGACAACTGATTGAGCACGCTGCCAAGCCCGGACCCGGCGATGCCTTCTTCGAGCCAGGTGCCCTTCAGCGTTTCCTTGACCTCGGCCTGCCATGCATCATCTCGCCTCTCGGCATTTTCGACCGCGAGCCGCCTCGCCGCCAGTTCGTCCTCCTTCGCGGCGACGCTCCTCAGCGCCTCCGCGCGCTCCGCATCGACCTTCGCCTGTCTGTCCAGGAAGCGGTCAGCGGCGACCGCCATTGCCTCCAGTGCCTCACCGGTTTCCGGCTGAATTCCAACGCTTTGGAGGGCCGAGGCCAATCCGAGATGGATCCGCTCAGCTTCGGCTGTCGCGCGCTCGATCCTTGCGTGTGCAAGCAGGATCTCGTCCCATGCGTCAAGCGCGTCAGCCCGGGCGGAAATGCGCTCCTCGACAAGCCCGATCAGCAGGTCGAGCGAATGCGCCTGGGACTCATCGATTAATGCGCTCGCCATTTGCGTGATTTCAGCTGACGCCATTTCCACGCGCCGGGCCACCCCGGCCAGTTCGCCGCTGATACGCTCAATGGCGGCTTCCGTCTCGGCCGCCTTTTGCTTGATTGCGCCCAGATCTGCCAGCTCGCCCGCATGGGCTAAGCGAGCCGCGCCGGCATCATCGTCCTTGGCCAACGCTGCGGCAAAGAGATCTGCCGTTCCGGCCTGGAGATCCGCCCGGTGAGTTCGCCAGGCTTCATCTCGCGCGCGTCGCAGGGCCGCCGCCGTGTCATCGTCGGCGAGATCGACCGGGGCGGTGACTGCGGCCAGGCGCGACGAAGTGGCCAACCGGCTTCGTTCATGCTCGGCCAGACGCTCGGAGAAGACCGCCTTATCCTTTCCAAGATCCGCGCCCAGCGTTTTCCACGCAGCAATGTGCGTGGCTGTCGGAACCGGCATCTTCGAAAGTGCGTCCGCATCTCCCGACCACGGCTGGAGGCGCCGCGTCGCATCCGACAGCCTTGCTTGCCCCTCGTCCTCCAACGCGCACGCCTCTCTTATCTCGCGTGCGTGACTGCTGGCCTTCGCCTGCGACATGGCTGCCATCAGCCTGGCCCTTGCGGGCTCGGGCACCGCCCTCTCCTCGCCAACGCGACCTCGTGCAGCGTTGAGCCCGTCGAGCGCGGCGGCGGCTTCGTCGCGAGCCATCCGCAAGCTCGTCGTGATGCCGGAGCGTTGCTCGACCATGGTGCGAAGCGTGCCGACCACAAACGCCGGCAGGATGAGCCGGGACGGATCCGGTTCGGCCGACCTTCCGAGCGCGGCGAGACAGTTCGCCACCACCTGGTCGAGCATCTGGACTTCCATCTTTCGGGTCGGCAGATCCATGCCCGCGGCCACATAGCGCGCCTTGCGATCGGCAAGTCCGCGCACCTGTTCGGAGATCGCCAGCACAGCGTCGTCGACAGCGATTGCTTCGATCTTTGCCTTCGCCCGATCGATCTCATCGCCATTGGCCTGGAGGCGAGCTCTCAGCCGCGCATCTTGATCGATCAATTCCGCGACAGTGCCGCTCCAGGTTCTGGGAGGAGACGGAATGTCAGGCAGCTCAGCCAATCTGGCCGCCTTGCGCTTGACCTCCGCGAGGAGCGGCGCGGCGCGGGTATATCGGTCGATTGTGGCGAGACGCGTCGACAATGCCGAGCGTTCAGCTAGGCTGCGGTCATACCTGTCCTGGGCTTCCACCCGTTCCGCCTCGAGCGCCTCGAAGGTGGAGGCCAGGGTATCGATTGTCTCCTTGCGTGACTTGAGTTCCGCGAAGCGCTTCTTCAGCAGGGCGATTTCCGTGGTCTGGGCCTGTTTTCGGTGGAGGCTATCTGCTTCCGTTTCCAATGCAGTCAAAACATCGCTGGCATGACCAAGCCCGGCGCTGGCGGTGAAAAGGAGTTTGCCGAGATCGCCACGCGATTCAAGGATCGCCTTGCCCCCTGCTTCCAGGGTCTCGTCATCGAGTGAGAACATGCTGCTGTAGGCTTCGCGGGACAGTCCGGCGAGGTGAGCCGAGATGGCAATTTCACTCAGCGGCCTGCCTTCGGCATCGTGCAGTGAGTTGCTGCGGCTTTTGGTGCGCGAAACGGCGAGCGTCCGTCCCTCGAATTCGAGCAGTCCGCCGATGCGCATCGAGCTATATTCGTGCAGGAAATTGTAGCGGCTGCGCTCCTCGATGCCAAAGAGCAGATCTAGGTAGGCGGAAAGCGCCGTCGACTTGCCCGCCTCATTCAGGCCGAAAACGATATGCAGATCGGGGCCCGAAACCGGCTTCTCTCCGAAGTCGATCGACTTATCGGTAAACTTGCCGAAGCGGGTCAGATCAAGGCGCCGCAACCTCATCCCGTTGCACCAGCCTTGAGCCCCGCCGTGACCACGTCAACGCCGCGTGCCAACACATCGTTGAGAAACTGTTCAAGCCCCGCTTCGTCCTTGCCGGCGAAACCGCGAGCATCGGGCGGCAGGTCCGCGATCGTCTTCGACACAAATTCTCGCGCTTCGGCTCGAAAGGCTTCCGAGTTCGTATTGGCCCGCATTGACTGAGCGAGTTCCAAAGTTGGATCGGCAACATTTCCCGAATCTCCGACAGCGGGAGCTGAAAGATCAAGCTCCAGCTTCTCCACCCAGGTGTCGCCCACCTGTTCCGCGGCCTGTTCGGCTTCTGCGACAACCAAGTCCCGGTCGCGGATCATAGCCCATGAAAGCGCGGAAGCGCCGATCAGGCCAAGGCGGGCAACAAGGTAGCGGGATTTGGTAGCCTCCCGGGATTGATCGAGCCCTGATCGGATGCGGGCGATGGCCTCGCTCCATTCCAACGCCCCGGTCAGGTCGACGCTCACGCGCTCGAACTGCGCGACACTAGTGAGCCTCTCCTCGATCTCGACAGAGCGATCATCACGAATGGTCACCAGCGTGACCGACTTCTCGCCGGCTTCGTTGATATCTCTCCCCTGAGGAATCCCTGGCATAACGAGCGTGCTCGCGCCGGAATACACCTGCCGAACGTGAATGTGGCCAAGCGCCCAGTAATCAAAACCGTGGCTGTGCAGGTCGGCGACGCCGCAGGGTGCATAGACGTCATGGCCTGGGGAGCCGGCCAGGCTCGTGTGCATGATGCCGATGTTCGCAGCTCCCTCCTGCGGGGCGGCGTATTTGGGCAGCAGGGTCTCGAGCGCCTTTGGGCTGGCGAAGCTCAGCCCATGGAACGCGACGTCCACTCCAGCGCCAGGCTGAATCACGGATTGGCCGCGGCCGCCAAAAACAGTCACCGTGTCGGGCAAGACCAGCTGCTTTGTAATTCGCGACATGGCGTCATGGTTGCCGCGGATCATGTAGACCCTGACACCGGCTTGATGGAGGCGCGTCATCTGGACGGCCAGAAAGCGCGCCGTCTTCATCGAGGTCTGGTCGCCATCGTAAAGGTCGCCGGCTATCACGAGAGCGTCGACACGCTCTGCCAGGCAAAGGTCCACTGTCGCGGTGAAGGCCTGCCGGCTGGCATCCCCGATAAGCTCGGCAAGTTCAGAATTTCTGAGTGCGAGCGAGCGCAGTGGCGAATCGAGATGGAGGTCGGCCGTATGAACAAATCGAAATGCCATCCGGGCGCCCTCCAGGCCCGAACAAAAAGTCCAGGCAAATGCCGATACCTAGTCAAATGCGCCCATGCCACCACGGCGTGCGACAAAGGCAGCTTGGGTTTCGGTAGCAAAGTCCGGCAGCGTTCGGCAACAGTCCTACTGCAATGAGGTCACGAAGTTAAGGACGACCGTTATCGCGCGTCCCCCGGCGGTGCATTGCTGAGAGTGCGCTTCACCGTTGGTTGACCCAGCTATCGCGCGGATAAGCGAAGCCTTTTATTCGTTCAGCCCGCCGGGAGCCTTTTATATCCCGAAAAAATTGCTAATCTGAATTCAGGGGACTTAGGGTCAATGCAATCTGTTGATAGTTCAGAGCTAGTATTAAATGATGATGCGGTAGCCGACAACTCGCCTGCAGCGAGCATAATCGCGGACGTCGCGTCCAGCTTCACTTATGCGTCCTATCAGAACGCGATACCGGTGGTTCGGTCCATCCGGCTTGATAACGACTCCGTCCGCACTCTGGAGAATTGCCGTCTCGAGCTGACGTCATCGCCCTCATTCCTGCGACCGAAAACCTGGACAATAGACCGTCTCGTTCCTGGCGACAGGCTTGAACTGAGCGACCGCAAAATCGAGCTCGATGCCGGATATCTCACAGGCCTCAATGAGGCCGAGCGAGGTGAGATCACGTTGCGGCTGACCGCGGCAGGCGAGGTCCTCGATGAGCGGCGGCTGACAGTCAGATTGCTCGCGCGCGATGAGTGGGGTGGCGTTGCCGACATGGCGCAGTTGCTTCCGGCTTTCGTGATGCCGAATGATCCCGGCGTTGCGCCGATCCTGAGGGTCGCAGCGGAACGACTTGTTGCGCACGGCCATCCGAGCGGCCTTGACGGCTATCAATCGCAAAGTCCGCAACGGGCATACATGCTGGCTGCCGCCATCTATTCGGCGATCGCCGGCATTGGCCTGCACTATGCCGAGCCTCCAGCGAGCTTCGAGAGCCGAGGCCAGAAGATCAGGCGGCCAACGACAATGGCTGAGGAACGCTTGGCAACTTGCCTGGATACGTCGCTTCTCTTTGCTGCTGCACTGGAGGCTGCCGGGCTTCATCCGGCGGTTTTAATGTTTGACGGGCATGCCGCGGTGGGAGTCTGGTTGGCCAAGCGCACCTTCTCAAATGCGGTCGAAACGGACCAGATGGAGGTGCGCAAGGCGCTGGCTTCGCGTGAATTCATCGCGTTCGAAACCACAGGCGTGACGCACCGCCCTGCGCTGACGCTCGAGGCCGCCCAGAATGTGCTCAGTATCCGCCTGGCGGAAGAACGGGCGCAAGCCTTCGTTGCAGCCATAGACATCCGGCGATCGCGCAGTGGCGGCATCACGCCGCTTGCCTCGCACGAACCCATCAGGCGAAACACAGTCGATGAGCAGGCGGCGGCAGTCGCGGCCCTCCCGCTTCCCCCCGCGCCAGCAATGGGCGAGATGCCGGCTGAGGCCATTGAAGCGAAGCCTAGCACCGCGGCCGGCCGCATCGACCGCTGGCAAAAGAAGCTGCTCGACCTGACGCTCAGGAACAGGCTGCTGAATTTTCCCGAATCAAAGAAGACAATCCCATTTCTGTGCACCGACGTGGCCTATCTGGAGGACAGGCTGGCAAATGGCGCTGCGGTCCGTGTCATATCGTTGCCAGGGCAGAACCCTTTGGGCGAACGGGACGCGGAGCTCTATCGAGATGTCCACGGCCGCGATCTGCAACGCGGGTTCGCGGCTGAAGCGCTGCAGAGGGACGAGCTTGCCTCCACGCTAGATGCTCGTCAACTTGAGGCGAGACTGATCGATCTTTACCGTCAGGTGCGTAACGACTTCGCCGAAGGCGGCGCAAATACGCTGTTCCTGGCGGTCGGCTTCCTGCGCTGGAAAAAGAAACCGGAGGATGAACGCAGCTACCGGGCGCCGCTTTTGCTGGTCCCGGTCAAGCTCGAGCGACGGAGCGCGACGTCACGCTTCACGATCCGCTTCCATGAAGACGAGCCTCGGTTCAACGCCACGCTACTTCAGTTCCTGGAGCGCGATTTCGAGCTTCGCCTTCCCCAGTTTGCTCGCGATCTGCCGCTAGACGACAGCGGGGTCGACGTACCGCTGGTCCTTCAGACGATGCGCCAGGCGGTTCGCGACGTGCCCGGAATGGAGGTGATGGACGAGACCGCCTTATCGACATTCTCCTTCGCAAAGTTCCTTATGTGGAAGGACCTGGTCGAGCGGACCGATACGTTGCGCCAAAACCGGGTCGTTCGCCACCTCATAGACACGCCCGAGCAGGCCTTCGAGAGTTCGGGCGGCCAGTCGGGCTTTCGCGATGAGGCAGAGCTGGACCGCGCGTATGAGCCGTCCAACATCATAAGTCTCCTTCCTTTGGATTCATCGCAGACAGCCGCGAGCATCGCCGCTGCCGAGGGGCTTGATTTCGTGATCGTCGGTCCACCCGGGACAGGGAAGAGCCAGACGATCGCCAACATGATCGCCAACTGTCTGGGCGTTGGCAAAACGGTCCTGTTCGTGGCTGAGAAGACGGCGGCGCTGGATGTCGTTTATCGCCGGTTGCGAGAACATGGACTTGGAAATCACTGCATCGAGCTACATTCGAACAAGGCCGATCGCAGGCATTTCCTCGGCCAACTGAAAGCCTCATGGGAGCACGGCGGCTGCGCGGATGCATCCCAGTGGATTGCCATCAACGAGCGGCTTCGCCTGCGCCGCGACGAGTTGAATGCCTACGTCGAAGCGCTTCACAAACGCTATCCCAATGGTTGGACGCCCTACCTGGCGCTGGGCATTGCGCTCAAGTCTAATGATCAGACCGTGCCAGCATTCACGTGGCAGGCGCCTGATGGGCACGACCCGCAAACGCTTCTCGAATTCGAGGAGCTGGCCGCGCAGGTCGGCCTGGTCTTTGGGTCGGTAGAGCGTCAGCCGGCGTTGGATCTGGTCGATGTTGGAGAGTGGAGCAGCGATTGGCAACTGAGAGTGCTGGCTGGGGCGACGTCTCTGCACTCCGCCATCGGCCAATTGACGGCATCGATCCGGGACTATCAATCCGGTCTCGGCCTTGCCCCCAGTGAGCCTTTGCCGCACGCGGAAATCCAGTCGCTCTTGGGCCTGGCGCAGGTTATGGCGCAGACCCGCAATTGCGATGTCTCGATTGCTTATGACCGGGATTTCTCGACCTTCGGCGAAGCGCTCGCCACCCTAGAGCGCTCGATCGCAGCTTATCGGGAGGCCGAGCGTGGCCTCTCGGCGGCCTATGATGTCGCGACCGTCCGTGACCTCGACCTGGATGTTCTGGACAGGCAATGGCGTGATGCGGAAGCATCGTTCTGGCCGAGATCGGTCGTCGGCAAACGTAAGGTCCAGAAACTGCTTCAAAGCCGCGCACAACGAGGCATCGCCGACCCCGGCAAGGATCTTCCGCTGCTCCGTCGGATGAGAGCGTTTCTGGCCGCGGTCGACCAAAGCCCATTGGCAGGCAAGCCCCTACCGATCGAAGGCTTAGCAACAGACGTGAAGGCTGTAGGGGCGATCCTCGATCTCGCTCGGCGACTTCGCGTGTCGCTCCGCATTCCTGGACGGAGCCAAGACGAATTTCGGGCCATCATCCGTTCCGTTGCGCCTAATCTGCGCGGTACCCTTGAAAACGACCGACTGCGCGAGGCGGGCGACAAATTGCTGGCGGCCGCCGAGGGATTCCATGCTGCGAGAGTGGCGTTCGGCCAGACCGCGGGACGCGAGCTTGCGGATCCAGCGGATGGTCCGGGTCTTGAGGCGCTTAGGGCCAAACTGATTGAGCTAGCTGGTGCCCGAAACCTGCTTCGCAATTGGGCGGCCTGGTGCCAGGTGAAAAGACAGGCGGTCCAACACCATCTTGCGCCTCTCGTTGAGCAGATCGAGAGTGGGATGATAGCTCCCGACCAGACGCGTTGCGCTTTTCGCGTCGGCTACGCCAGATGGTGGCTGCCGAAGGTTCTCGACGGCGACGCCGTATTGCGAAACTTCCGCAGGTTCCAGCACGAGAACGCCATCACGGAATTTCGCGAGATCGACGATCTGGTGCGTGCACAAGCCACCCAGCGCGTCGTCAGCGCGCTCGCGCATGGACTTGCGCCGGTCCAGAGCGTTTCACGCAACTCAGAACTGGGCTTGCTGCGACACCAAATGGAGCTTCAGCGGCCGAGCCAGTCGATCCGCGACATGATCGGCAAGATGCCGCAGTCCTTTGCCAAGCTCGCGCCATGCATGTTGATGTCGCCGCTTTCGATTGCGCAGTACCTGCCTCCGAACCAGGCGCTGTTCGACGTGGTGATCTTCGACGAGGCCTCGCAGATCACGACCTGGGACGCGGTTGGCGCGATAGCCAGGGCGCGCCAGACGATCATCGTGGGCGATCCCAAGCAGTTGCCGCCGACCAATTTCTTCGGCCGCAACGAGGATGAGGAGGAGGTTGCTGACCATGAAAAGGATCTGGAAAGCATCCTCGACGAGGCAAGGGCGTCCGGGATCGCGGTGCGTGATCTCAGATGGCACTACCGCAGTCGAAGCGAGTCGCTGATCGCGTTCTCCAACTATCACTATTACAGCAACCGGCTGGTCACGTTCCCCTCGCCGGCGGTCAACGATCGCGCGGTTCGCCTGCACCGGGTGCCGGACGGCGTTTACGATCGCGGCAAGAGCCGCACAAACAAGATCGAGGCCATGGCCGTCGTGCGCGAGGCAGTCAACCGCATGAGAAACTGGCTGGCGCTGCCGGAAAGCGGACGACCGACGCTTGGTGTGATCACGTTTAATGCGCAACAGCAATCGTTGATCCTGGACCTGCTCGATGCCGCGCGCCGGGACCATCCGGAACTCGAATGGTTCTTCGCCGAAGACCGGGTCGAGCCGACGATCGTGAAGAACCTCGAGAACGTCCAGGGTGATGAGAGGGACGTGATCCTATTCTCGATCACGTTCTATCGGGATGCCTCCGGAAAGCCACCCGCGATGGACTTCGGGGCGCTGAACCGAGACGGCGGCGAGCGCCGCCTCAACGTCGCGGTAACACGCGCTCGCCAGGAGCTCATCGTCTTCTCCGGCTTCACCGCGGACCAGATTGATCCTTCGCGAAGCAAGGCGATTGGGGTGCAGCATCTGAAGACATTCCTCGACTATGCCGACCGGGGCCCAATTGCACTGCCCGCCCAGGATCTTGGATCGGTCGGTGGTTTCGATTCGCCATTCGAGGAGGCGGTCGCCGAACAATTGGAGCAGCGTGGATGGACGGTCGTTCCGCAAGTCGGGATTTCCGACTTTCGCATCGACTTGGGAATCCGCCATCCAGATCTGGCTGGGGCGTATCTGGCAGGCGTCGAGTGCGATGGAGCGACCTATCATCGATCGGCGACCGCAAGGGACCGTGACAAGGTTCGCGAGCAGGTTCTGACAGGGCTCGGCTGGACCATTCGTCGTGTATGGTCGACGGACTGGTGGTTCGACGCAAAGGGATGTGCCGAACGTCTTCACACCAGTCTGGAGACCCTGCTCGAGGAGAGCCGGGCACGCCAGCTGACCGAACAAAGCGCGGAGGTGACGACGCGCTGGGAAATGGGTCAGCAGGTCGATCCGACAAGCGAGACCAGCGACCCCGCGTCGCCACCAATCGA
Source organism: Mesorhizobium sp. B3-2-1 (assembly GCF_006439515.1). Classification (NCBI taxonomy): domain Bacteria; kingdom Pseudomonadati; phylum Pseudomonadota; class Alphaproteobacteria; order Hyphomicrobiales; family Phyllobacteriaceae; genus Mesorhizobium; species Mesorhizobium sp. B3-2-1. The sequence goes on from NZ_VFTI01000021.1 coordinate 91,630, forward strand.
GGAACCCCTGCCCCTCCCGGCCACAGCCGGGGCCGAGCTCGTCTCGACAGATAATCCCACGGTTCCCGAGCCCTCGGATTTTGCAGCACTTTCAACAATGGTCGGCGAGCCAACCCAGAACCATGCCGAGCAAAGACGTTATCGTGTGACGGATCTATCCGACTTTCGGCCGAACCCCGAGCAATTCTTCGAGTTTAGCTACGGCACCATCCTGCGCGGGATGATCGAAGCCGTCATTGACATGGAGAGCCCATTGCGTTCCGACGTTCTCGCCCAGCGCATTGCACGGGTTCACGGTTGGCTGCGCACGGGCGGCCGCATCCGCGAGAGGATAGACCTGCACTTGCGAGATCTGGATCGCACGCAGGAATCCAGCGGCGAATTCATTTGGAAAAAGGGAGCCATCACGGACTTCCTGTCTTATCGCCAACCAGTCAACGAGGACGCGAGACGGTCGATTGTCGATATCCCCCTGGCCGAGCTCGCTTCGGTGGTGATCGACAATCCCGGACTGCTCGATATGCCCGATCCTGCACGCGATCTGGCACACCTTTTGGGCGTGGAACGCCTCGCGGCGATCTCACGGGCACGGCTGGATGAGGCTATCGTCAGGGCGAGACGCCAGTTTACCTAGCAACAAACCAATCGGGCTTGGACAAAACGTGGACTCAGCAGCACAGGAAGATGCAGCGGCAGAACCGCCCGCGAAGGTGACGTCGGTCGCCGCCAACATTCTTGGCGAATTCTTCACCGCATTGGAAAAGGAAGAAGGTCTCGGGGAAGTCGTACCGAGGCTTCGCAAGGTCGTGCTCGACGACGGCGTGTTTGCCGAACCGTCCATCCGCGTCGCTATTTTCCCGGATGCCTCATGATCCGGATCGACAAAATACGCATTGAGGAGTTCCGTGGCATCCGCGACCTGACACTTAGTCTCAACGGCCAGAACTTCGCAGCCTGTGGGCCGAACGGAACCGGCAAGAGCGGCATCGTCGACGCGATTGAATTTGCCCTGACCGGCAACGTCTCCCGTTTGGCCGGCGCAGGGACTGGCGGTCTTTCGGTAAAGTCGCACGGCCCACATGTTGATAGCCGCAGCAAACCAGAGGCGGCCTCGGTCAGGGCCAGCCCCTGATCCTGCAGAAGCTCGACCAGGAAGGCGGAATGACCGAGCCGTTCGGCAGCCTCCACGTTCAGCCGCCAGGCCTCGAGCATATTGGCGGGAAGGCCTAGATAGCGGCTCAGCGTCTCCTCTGCCATTGGATCCGCCTTCGGGAAAGCCTTAAGCGCCTGGGCATAGGGACCCTGCGCGAATTGCGTCACGGTCCCCATGAAGGAAGCGAGGTCCGGCGGCGGGGGCTCGATGCCGGTCTTCTTGTGAAACCAAGCGTCGGCGGCAAAGGTTGGCATCAAGCCGACGGCGTTGGAGAAATTCGCGGGATAGTCGAGCACGCTAGACTGCAGCGTGATGCCATTGAGGTCGAGGCCGTCCTCGTGCAGAAGCCAGGCGAGCACGCAGCTGCGGGCCGTGCCGTAGGACTCGCCGAGCAGCAACCGCGGCGAGTTCCAGCGGTTCGCTTGATGAACTGCTTGATCGAGACGGCGTCTTGGTCAGTGGCCCGGGGCTGCTCAGGTGCCCGGACGTATTTCTTCTAAAGCCCGAAAGAGGCTGGAAAAGGGTTCGTGTCATACCCGAGGCGCGGCTCTGGATTGGCTTTTGTGTCAGTGTGCGGCGTTGCAACAGTGCCAGTTGCACCACAGTCCAGTTTTGCTGCCTTGGCGGCCTTGATCGACAGACCAGCACACGCGTTGACAGTGACGGGTGCTTTCTTCTTTTCGTGCGCCAGGGCGGCACTCGACACGGTAAGGACAAGCGCCGCGCAAACGAGAGCGATTTTCATTAGGAACTCCCTTTTTAGCCATAGCTAATAGACAGTTAACGCAACGTCATCTGCCCGTCAATCAAGGTGGTTAAAGGTGACGTCACGTGCGGCCATCCCATGTGCAACCAGATCGACATGGAGGCGCTTGGCGCCCGCCTGGGGCTCGACCACGGCGCCATGCATAACGCCTGGTGAAGGTGGTACGATCGTTGCAAGTGTTGGCGGGCAGCTCGGCTGGGACAGAACGTTGTCAACGACTATCGACTGCCGGTCGTGAAGATGGTGGCGCGTGGCGGGCCAGAAAAATCCCGCTTTGCGAGGCCCCGGATTAATTCGGGATTGGAGGAGAAACCCGTGGGAGATCATACCGGGACGGATTCGCACGGCGCACGCCTTCGTCTCCACATCGCCATCACCACCGGCGAGATGCTGTGCGAACAAATTGCCAACGCACTGGAGCAGCGGTATGGGAAATAAACGCTATCGCAACAACGCCGTGGTCCTGTCGAGCGCACTTCCGAAGCCCTTCAGCGACAAGCGAGGTTTGTTTCCTTGCCGCCATCGGCGACCACTTTGACCTTCAGGCTGCTGCCCGAGCGCCTGACCGCTATAGGTGAATAGAACCTTATTGCCCGCTGCTCGAAATCCAGAATGCTGTTGCGCAAAAGAGACACTGAACATCAGCAGATGCTGATAAGCTGAGAGTCGGGCTTTCAACTGGGGTTTTCAATGCGCTCGCTCTCCATCCTATTAGCTGCCTTGCTGTCGCTAATCACCGGTTCCGCGCTGGCTGCGGATGTAGTTGCGGCCGAGCCCGCCGCGAGCATTAATTGGTCGGGAGCTTACATCGGTGCCGTGGCCGGATATGGGTGGAACAAGGACAAGTACCACTATATTGGCTCGACCGTCGATTTTGACGTCAATGGCTTCGTCGGCGGCCTGACCGGGGGCTACAACTGGCAGATGGGCCAATTCATCTTCGGCCTCGAAGGCGATGTATCCTATGCGAACGTCGACGGTGACGTGTTGGCTCCGTTTCCTAACGCCCCCTGCTTTATTGAAGGCTGTACAGCCAAGGTGAGCTGGTTCGGCACCGGTCGTGCGCGTGTCGGCTATGCTTTCGAGAACTTTCTGCCGTACGCGACCGGGGGCTTCGCAGTCGGCCATGTCAAGGGATCGGCCGATCTCGGCGCGTGCGGATTTACTCCGACGTGCAGCTACAGCGACACACGCTGGGGCTGGAGTGCCGGCGCAGGTGTCGAGTGGGCCATGACCCAGCAGATATCGTTCAAGGCTGAATATCTGCATGTCGACCTCGGCAAGCCAAGCTTCGACTCTGTTGGCCTCCCTTCGACCGACCCCATCAAGTTTGATACGGTTCGGGTAGGCATCAACTATCATTTCTGATACGCTCTGCTCTGTCAGCGCGATTTCCGCATTGAGCGCTTCGACGCCTGGAAAGAGCCAGAGAACCGCTTTAGCGCTGGCGATTGCCCTTCCGGAGAGCATAGTCGGGAGGGTACGATTATCGTGACGGCCTTTGCAGTTGTCGCGTTCTCGATTTATGTTCAGGGACTGAATATGCCCTGGCCGATGTGACGAATGAGGCTCACCACCGGGGAAGCGTGACGAGGCTGAAAATCCGTCTGGCTCTGTGGCCGCGACCGATCAGCCGAGGCGTTGCCGCCACTATGCCACCTTGAGAATAATCTTGCCGCGGACGTGGCCCTCTTCCAAGGCGCGCTCGGCGTCCGCCGCCTGTCGCAGCGGGAAAACTCTGCCAATCTCGACGCGGACGGCGCCTGCGTCGATCAGCCGTCCAATCTCGGCGAGCTGAGCACCGTCTGGTTTGGTCATATAATAAGCCCCGCGCGCTTTCCGCTCGGCAGCTTTTTCCTTCGAGGGTTGCTGAAGCGTCGAGACGATAATCCCGCCCTGCTTGAGAACCGACCACGAGCGCTCCTGGGTGTCTCCGGCGACGAGATCGTAGACAAGATCGATATCCCGCACCGTGTCCTCGAACCGCTGGTTTTCGTAGTCGATCACCTTGTCAGCCCCGAGGCTCCGCACGAAATCGATGTCGCGCCCGGAGCATGTTGCATAGACGGTCGCGCCGTTCGCTTTGGCGAACTGAACCGCAAAATGACCGACGCCGCCCGCTGCGCCGTGGATAAGGACCCGCTGACCCGCGCTCAAACCGCCATGGTCGAAAATCCCCTGCCAGGCGGTCAGCGCCGCAAGCGGAACGGCTGCCGCATGCAGATGATCGAGGCGTCTCGGCTTGGCGGTGCAGTCTTGAGCCTTGGCCGCCACGAACTCGGCGTAGCCGCCGCGGTCCGGTGCCAGTAGACCATAGACTGCATCACCCGGTTTGAAAGCATCGACACGCGCCCCGCAGCTTTCCACTACGCCGGAAAAGTCACGCCCCAGTGTCAGCGGCAGGCGATCCTCCGCAACGTAACCGCCATTGCGAATCTTGTAATCGACCGGATTGACGCTCGCGGCATTGACGCGAACCAGAATCTCTTCGGGCTGTGGCTCGGGCGTCGGTTCTGTCTCCAGCGTCAACACGTCAGGGCCGCCAAATGCGTGGATACGAACGCTTTGCATTCCGACACTCCTGTCGCTCCTAAGGGCTCGCCACCGATTTTGAGGCCTAACTGCCGATGGAGGAATTGGTTCCGGACGAAGCGCAAAAGCTCTCCCCGTCAAAACGAGAACAAACGCCATGGCGCTCGTTTAAAGGATGAAAGTGACGCCCGCCGATGCGCCGCCAAAGTTCTGGGTCCCAAGAAGTTGTGACGTCTTTTGGGTGCATCAGCTTGAAATATAGCGCCGGTTTTCTTTCCTCCTGAGGACGCGATACACGGCATTTAAGCCCTCACGCAGACGCGCCATAAATGCAGCGCCTGATCGACCTGCCGATAGGCACTGCACCCTGGTTTCCACGGAACGCACTATCTTTGAGATCGCCTCGGCCTACCTGCCGGACAGATCGGTCCGTAAGCGCTTTCTGAATTAAATGTTTGTAAGGCCATCTCGAGGCCCCTGTTTCGGGCCCTTCGGCGTCCTAGATGCTTTGGTGTCGAGACGGCCGGCTGCCATGTATGGCGAGACAGGCAATCCCGCCCTCGACACGCCGACGGGCGTCCCTTGAGAACCACCCACGGCGCCGATCAGCTCTCGCCCGGACAGAACGACCATGTCACCTATGAGCATTCTTCGCAGACATCGCGTCGCCGCCCTGCTGAGCGCTGCGCTGACCATTTCGCCCGTCATCGTCTCCTTCGCCCAAAGCAATTCCGGCCTCAGCACCGTGGCCGCGACGACCCAGACACCTGTCGCCGGGACTACAGCTCCGAGCGGCTCGTTCGCCCCGATTGTTGCGGTCACCAAGCCCGCGGTCGTCACCATCACGACCGTCATGGAGGGCCACCGCAAGGCCATGGGCGAAGCCTCGCCCTTTGGCGGCAATTCGCCCTTCAACGAGTATTTCCAGCAGTTTTTCGGCGACCAGGGCCTCCCGATGCCGAAGACGCCGCCGCAGCAGCAGGGACAGCGCGCCGAGGCGCTCGGCTCCGGCTTCATCATCAATACCGATGGTACCATCGTCACCGACAACCATGTCATCGACGGCGCGAGCTCGATCAAGGTGACGCTCGATGACGGCACCGAACTTCCTGCCAAGCTCGTCGGCCACGACGCCAAGAACGATCTCGCCGTGCTCAAGGTCAAGGCCGACAAGCCGCTGCCGACGGTCAAATGGGGCGATTCCAACAAGCTGATGACCGGCGATCAGGTGCTGGCGATCGGCAATCCGTTCGGCATCGGCACCACCGTCACCGCCGGCATCGTCTCGGCGCGCGGCCGCGATCTCCACAGCGGACCGTTCGACGATTTCATCCAGATCGACGCGCCGATCAATCACGGCAATTCGGGCGGCCCGCTGGTCGACATCCATGGCGATGTGATAGGCATCAACACCGCGATCTACTCGCCCAATGGCGGCAGCGTGGGAGTCGGCTTTGCCATCCCGTCGGATCAGGCACAGAAAGTCGTCGCCAAGCTGGAGCAGGGCGGCAACATCGAATACGGCTATCTTGGTGTGCAGATTCAGCCGGTCACACCGGATGTCGCCGGCGCCATTGGCCTCGATCACCCAGCCGGAGCCTTGGTTTCGTCAGTCACGCAGGGCTCGCCGGCGGCCAAGGCGGGCATTGACGTCGGCGATGTGATCACAGGCTTTGGCGGCCAGCAGATCAAGGATCCGAAGGACCTGTCGCGCGCCGTCGCCGATGTTGCGCCAGGCACCAAGGAGACGGTCAACATTTGGCGCAAAGGCAAGACGATCCAAATCTCGACCGATGTCGGGCGCAACACGGAGAATACGCAGACCGCCTCCACCGGCGGGCAGGGCAAGCCGTCAGCCGGACAGGGCCTGGGCGTGCCGTCGCTCGGCCTCGGCCTAACCGACATCACGCCCAACATCCGCCAGGAACTCAACCTCGCCGACAGTCAGCACGGCGCCGTGGTTGAGCGCGTCAGTCCAGACAAAGCAGCCTCGGCGGCAGGCATCCAGCCGGGCGACGTCATCGTCGGTATCGATCAGACTCCGGTGAAGAGCGCCAGACAGGCAAATCAGGCAATCGCCGAGGCCGGCAAGGCCGGCAAGAAGTCGGTACTGCTGCTGATTGATCGCGGCGATCAGCAGATATTCGTCGCGTTGCCCTTTGCCGCCGGGTGAAGCGAGCCGAAAAGATAAGAGGCTTGAGCTAAGCAGGACCAGCGTCTGTTCGCCGCAAAGGGGCACTTGGCCGGCTTGCTCGGTAGTTGGAGTAGTGACAATGGCGGCGGCATGTTGATTCAGCCCAGACAATCCCCTCTACCGTCGCCTTCGCTTGGCTGAAGTATGGGGTTGCGATGCCAGGACCGTCCGAATAGACCGCGCCGAAACGTGGTATGACTAAGCATATCGTCGGTTTCCAATCTGATAATCGGGCAAAGGGAGTTGAACGATGTCCAAGGAAAGCAAAGATTTTTCGCGCCGTCGGTTCCTCGGTGGCAGCGCCGTCGTCTTCACCGCCGGTACGTTGGGGATGCCGTTCGTGCGAACGGCACGCGCGCAGGCCACCACCTTCAAGGCCGGCGTTATCACCTCACTGTCGGGCGAGAACATCCTGGGCGGCAACCTAACCAAGCGTGGTTACGATCTGTGGGCGGAGGCCATCAACGCCGAGGGCGGCGTCGAGGTCGCCGGCGAGCGTTTCAAGGTCGACATGTTCTACGGTGACGACCAGAGCAACCCGGCGACCGGCGCCGACGCCGCCGAGCGTCTGATCGTGCAGAATGAGGTCGACGTGCTGTTCGGCCCCTACACCAGCGGTTCGACCATCGCTGTGCAGCCGATCTGCCAGAAATACCAGGTGCCGATGATTTCTGGGTCCGCGGAATCGCCGAACGTTTGGAAGGCCAAGCCGGAATTCAACTTTGGCATCATCCCAGCCGTGGACACCACTGCGGGTAAGTCGCTGGCCGTGCTGGCGAAACTGTCCAACCCCACAGCCAAGACGATTGCGGTGATCGGCGTCAACGAGCCTTTCTCGAAGGAGACCGGCGAAGGTTTTCGCGACGGGGCCAAGGAGGCCGGGCTGGAAGTCGTCGCCTACGAATTGGTGCCGGCCTCGGGCGACCTCACCCCGGTCATCTCTAAGATCGCAGCACTCAATCCCGACATCGTCGCCGTCGGCGGCCATGAGGAGCCGCTGATCAACGTCGTCAAGACCTCGAAGTCGCTGAACTTCCGGCCAAAGGCGCTGATAATGCACTACGGCGTCACCGACCCGGCCTTCGCCCAGGCGCTCGCCGCGGACGCCGACGGCACCTGCGGCGTCTCCGTGTGGCTGCCATCGGTTCCCTACAAGGACGACGTCTTCGGCACCGCAAGGGAGTTTGCCGACATGGCGCAAAAGAAGTCCGGGCACGAGCCCGACTATACCGAAGCGGCCTGCGCGGCCAGTGGCCTCGTTTTCGGCGATGCCGTCAAGCGGCTCGGCAAGAAGCCGGCGCTCGCGGCCGAAGACAGGGTGGCGCTGAAGGACGCGATCGCCGAGACAGACATCCAGACCTTCTACGGGCCGATCAAGTTCGAGAAGGAAGGCAACCACTACCATGACAACGTCCAGCCGGTGCCGGTGCTGATCCAGATTCAGGGTGGCAAGACGGTGGCGGTGGGCCCAAAGGAGGCCGCGGCGGCAGACCTCACCTACCCGCTGCCGGCCTGGAAATAGGCTGTTTCGGACAGGGTGCGGGCAGCCTCGTCGCCATCACCCTGCCCGGCGGAACTACGACGGTTGCGCGTGCTCGGAAAATGGCGGACCATGCCATCGAGTGCGGCCGCGTTGCCGCGGCACCTTTCCCTTTCGTTTGCCTGACTGACGGATGGTTCCCGCTTTTGGATCTTTTCCTACAGACCTTGCTGAACGGCCTTCTGATCGGCGGCGTCATCGCCACCTTTACGATCGGATTCCAGCTCGCTTTCGGCGTGCTGCACGTCATCGACTTCGCCGTGGGCGGCTGGGTCGTGCTGGGTGGCTATCTCGGCTACTACATGGCCGCCGGACTGGGCGTCGACGGATTCCTGGCAATCCCCGTGGCCTTCGTGCTGTTCGGCACCGTCGGCTATCTGATTGGGCCGATCCTCTACAATGTCCGCAACAGCCGCACGGCGCGGCCGGAATTGATGGCGCTGGCGCTGACGTTCGGCCTGTTCACGCTGCTGCGCGGCGGCATGCTGACCGCGTGGGGTTTCAATACCCACAGCGTTCCGACGGCGTTGAGCGGCGAGAGCCTCGCCGTCGGGCCGGTGACGGTGCCGCTGATCCGCGTGGCGGCGGCGGTGTTCGCGATCGCCATCGCCGGCAGCCTGTTCCTGTTCCTCTACCGCACCCGCTATGGGTTGGCGATCCGAGCGACGGCTGAAAACCGGCAGAACGCCGCGCTGATGGGCGTCAACATCCACCGCCTCAGCGCCAATGTCTATGGGCTTTACGCAGGCATCACCGCCATGGCCGGCGTGCTGATGGGGGCAATCTTTTCCGTCAATCCGGAGGTCGGCCTGCGCTATACACTGTTCGCGTTCTTCGTGGCTGTGCTTGCCGGCTTGGGCTCCGTCGGCGGTGCCCTTGTCGCCGCCCTGCTGCTCGGTGTTATCGAAGCCTTCGTTGCGACCTATGTCGGATCGAGCTATTCGCTGCTGGCGATCTTCGCCACGCTGTTCCTCGTCCTGCTCGTGTCCCCGCGCGGGATCCTGCGGCACGGTTTGTGAGGCCGGAAATGAGGCAAAGCTGGACCGGCCTCCTCCTGCTGATCGCGGTGATCGTTGTGCTGGTGCTCCTGCCGATGCTGGTCAACAACTACTGGCTGCGCATCGCCACCGGCGCGCTGATGTGGGCGGGGCTAGCCTGCTCCTGGAACATACTCGGCGGCTATGCCGGTTACATCAATTTCGGCCATTCGGCCTTCTTCGGGCTCGGCGCCTATGTGACGGCGCTGCTGATGGGCGACAAGCTCGCCTGGCCCTTCTTCGCCACAGTCCCGGCCGGCATAGTGGTGACGGCGCTGTTTGCCATTATCATCGGCGCGCCGACGCTGCGCCTGCGCGGCGCCTATTTCGCCATAGCCACCTGGGCCTTCGCCGAGGTGCTCATCCAGTTCGCGTCGGTGATGGACTTCACTGGCGGCATCGGCGGAATTGGGCTGCCGCCTTTTCTCGACGAGCGCTTCTTCTACTTCGCCATGTTCGGCGCTGCTGCGCTGACCTACCTCATCACCTGGGCGCTGTTCGAGCGCTCGCGTTTCGGGCTGAAGGTCAAGGCGCTACGCGACCACGAGCCGGCGGCCGAGGCAATGGGTATCAACACTTCGCTGGTCAAGCTGCAGACCTTCGTACTCAGTGCCGTCACAGCTTCGGTGTTCGGCGCGATCTTCGCCTACTGGGTCACCTTCATCAATCCGAAGAGCGTCTTCGGCGGCGACATCACCGACCAGATGGTGGTAATGGTGTTGCTGGGCGGGCTGGGCAGCCTGTGGGGACCGGCAATGGGCGGTGTGGGGCTGTTCGTCGTCAACCGCATGATCTGGATGTACTGGGGCGACACCGCCTTCTATATCGCGATATTGGGCGCGGCCATCGTACTGGTGGTGCTGTTCATGCCGAACGGCATCGCCGGCCTGTTTTCGAGGCGTGGGGCCAAGTCCGGCGCCAAGCTGGACAAGGCGGTCGGCAAGCTTGTCGGCGACGGCCAAGGAGGGCCCAGTTGAGCGTGACCGAGGGCAAAACGGCTGGAGCCGGCGACCCTATCCTCGTCGTGCGCGAACTCTACCGCCATTTCGGCGGCATCAAGGCCGTCAACGGTGTCTCCCTGGACGTCGGTCGGCGCGAGATCGCCGGCCTGATCGGGCCTAACGGGTCGGGCAAGTCGACACTGTTCAGCCTGGTATCGGGCGCGGTGACGCCGGATCGTGGCCAGATCCGCTTCGACGGTCACGAAATCGGCGGCCGAAAAGCTCACGCGATCGCGCGGCTGGGGCTTGCCCGTACCTTCCAGATTCCGGCCATGTTCGACAATATGAGCGTCACCGAAAACCTTCTGGCGGCCGCCGCCCAGGGCCACTGGCCAGGAGCGCATGAGCGGGCGGCCGGAACGCTGGCTCTGCTCAAACTGGAGCATGTCGCCGACAATCGCGCCTCCGACCTTTCGGGCGGCCAGCAGAAACTGCTGGAGTTCGGGCGTGTCATCATGCGCGAGGCCTCGCTCATCCTGCTCGACGAGGTGACGGCGGGGGTGCATCCCAATATCCGTAAGATCATCCTGGAGGCGATCGCGCAGCTGCGCGAGCGTGGCATCACCTTCCTGGTCATCGAGCACGACATGGAGATGGTGCGCAATGTGTGCGACCGCATCATAGTCATGGATGCGGGCCGCGTCGTGACCAGCGGCTCTTTCAACGACATCGTTCGCGATTCGGAAGTAATGCAGACCTATCTGGGGCGGCCGCAATGAGCACCACGCTCACCGCCGAAAACATTGTCACCGGCTATGGCAAGCAGGAGATCATCCATGGCGTCTCGCTGAGCGCGGAGGCCGGCAAAATCACCTGCATCTTTGGGCCGAACGGCTGCGGCAAGTCGACCCTACTCAAGGCCGTCGCCGGCGCGCTGCCGGTGTGGAGCGGCACGGCGAGACTGGGTGACGCGACGCTGTCCAACCTTGCCGTCCATGAGGTGGTACGCCAGGGGCTGGTGCTGATGCCGCAGGGCGGCGGCGTATTTCCGCGCCTGACGGTGATCGAGAATTTGCGCATGGGCGGCTACGCTATCGCAGACCGCCGGCTGGTAGAGCAGCGCATCGAGGCGCTGATCGAGCAATATCCCTCTTTGGCGCGACGGCGGCGTACTGCGGCCGGTTCGCTTTCAGGCGGCGAGCAGGCTATGCTTGCGCTGGCTCGAGCACTGGTCTCGGAACCGCGCTTCATTCTGCTCGACGAGCCTTCCGCCGGATTATCGCCGGCCATGGTGATCGAGACGCTCGAACGCATTACCACCCTCATCACGCACGGCATCGGAATAGTGATGGTGGAGCAGAACATTCGCCAGTCGATGCCGATCGCGGACAAGCTTTACATCATGGCGGCCGGCGAAAAGCGTTTCGAGGGAACGCCCCGCGACGTGCGCGACGACCGGCAAATCATGGACATCTATATGGGCGGAGCGTGAGATGGCTCTGTCGCAAATCGTGATTTTGGCCACGACGGGACGTGTCGCGCAGATGATCAGCCGGCGAGGATTTCGAACTGCTCGGCGATCGAGGGACGTGAATTGTAGGCAAACCTCGCCTGTCGCTTGCACATCATGTGAACCATTTCGATGCCGGAGAGAAGGACCTCGGCGAAAACAATCGCCTCGTGATTGGTCTGGCTGCCGTCGATGACGATGCGATCCGGTCTGCCGTGGCGCTCCAGCGCCTTTCGGAGGAAGCGTTTGGCGGCCGGCAGGTCACGGTTCTCGCTGAAGAAGAACTCGACCGTGTAGCCGACGCTGTTGATGGCGCGACAGGTACATCCAACGGCCGCGAACTTTGATGTAGGTTTCGTCCATATGCCACTTGCCGGTGACGGCACGCTTGCGCCGGTTGAAGCGCTCCAGCAGTTGCGGCGAAAATCGTGTCACCCAGTGATGTACAGTGGAGTGGTCGACCTGCAGGCCACGTTCGGCCATCATCTCTTCCAGATCCCGCAGGCTCAGATTGTAGGCGCGGTACCAGCAGGATTATTGATCGGTCGAAGATGACGGCCCTTGAACATCGAGAACTCCCGGAAATCGAATATCCCTCATGCCGGAAACAAGTTGCCATTCAGTTTGCGACAGAGGCCGCTGGTGGCGAGCGCGCGATTTGCGGCAACCACGTCGAGCAGCCAGACGATGTTGCCGCAGTCCCAGTCATTGCCCTTGAGCCTGACAAACTGCCGGCGCGTGACTGCTCCTCGATCCTGGCTCTAACGGCCTCCGAGACCTTTGCCCAGATAGCCAGGCCCACCATCGGCCCCTCGTCGCCGGAGGCTTTGACGGGCCCGGCCGTCCGATGCCGCTGATCAGCGAAGCGGTCCGCGGCGAAGGCGCAAGTCGCCGGGAGGGAACGCCGGCATCGTCCGGCTGCCGTAGTCCCCCAAGATCCCCCTCGCGGCAGCCGGGCAGCCTCTTCAGCCACCATCTCACATTAGCGATCGCTTTGGCGTCCCAGTCCGCGGCCGGATTGGATCATCAGGAAGTAAACCTTTCGAAGGCGCCGAGCTTGTGGCACGCGCGGCAGCGCTGTTGCGCAAAATCATTGATGCTGCGCGCGAAAATGGCCGTCGCGTGGACGGGGTAGTCTTTCCGGAGTTGGCTCTCAACTACACTCATTTCAGGGGCTTGGGTCGCACCCTGCCCAAGATAGCGGCATGGACCTTCTGATTTCTGGCGTCAACCACGATCAGGATGGCCGACCAGGGAATTTTGTTGCGATTGCACCATTCTTTTTGCTTGGGCGCGAGCGAAATGGTGAAGTTAGCGGTTGGGAGCGAGCAGATTTAGGGCGCGAAAAACATCACCGCCGGAAGCTAACGCATCACAGATCAACACATATCGTCTACAGGCATCTATACGTCGGATACCGAGCATTAAATGCCCGAAGGCTTCCGAGTTGCTCAGACTGCAAGCGCGCCGACTTCGCGCAGCTTGATGTTCATGCTTCGTTCGGTCTTAGCGTGCCTGGGAAAGCAGATCTTGTTCCCCTGTTACCACCGATCGGCTGATCCCTCAGTACGTTCGGATGCTTTGTGCGAGTTGCCTTAGAGAGCGATAAACCCTTAGCCGGCGAGACGACGCGGCCCCCCGCTAATCTCGTCGGCTAGGCTCGGCGTCCTTCAGGCAACTTCCCTTTCTCCAGGGCGCCGAGCCGACGAGACTCTGCTTTTCCCTTGGCACCGCGCTACCCAGGCCAAAACGCTGCTGTCCCGAAGATCACGGCAATTCCGAGTGCCGCCAATGCCATAACCACGACCATCGCGGCCTCGAACGGGCCACCGCCATTCCCTTTGTCAGACATTTCGAAAACCCCAAAACACGCCACCAATCGTATCATGCGCGAGCCCACCGGTCGGGAAGCGTAGCCCGGTCGCCCGGTGCCGAGCGCACGCAACCACAAACCTGCCATTTCCGTCAGCGTTGATACCTCTGTCAGGCAGGTTACCGGATGGTTGTAGACACGACGACCACGGCAGTAACGCTAGGCGGCGGTCGCGCTTGACCAGGACAGGCTTTTCGTAGGCACGCCCCATTGGTGTTCCCCTATGCTGAAGTTTCGCCAACGCGGTCGGCCTGCGGCGTCAGGTTCCCGGAAACGGCAAAGCTGATACGAGCGAGGTGCTGTCCGAAGCGGTCGTTCGGGTCGTGGAGAACGTTCGTCGCTTCGAGCAGGCTTGCCGTTCCCCACCGATCCCTTGCTCGTCAAACGTACCAGTTACTTGTGCCGCGTCTCGAGCTCGGCAACCAGCGTTGCATCCAATTGGCGCACCGTCAGCGCTTTTGTCAGGAATACCAGCTTCGCCGTCTCTTCCAGCTCCTCTGCGGCAAAAATGGCATCGCGAAAACTGCGGCCCGAAACCACCGGACCATGATTGGCCAGCAGGACGGCGGCATGTTCATGGGCCTTGGCCAATACCAGCGGCCTCACGGCAGCAGAGCCTGGGTGGGTGTAAGGCAAAAGCGGCACGCGGCCGACGCGCATCACTACGTAAGGTGTAATTGGCGGGATGGCATCGTCGGGGTCGGTGTCTTCAAGGCAGGATAGTGCCGTGGCGTAGGTCGAGTGTAGATGCACGACGCCGGCTGTCTGCGGTCGCGCCTCATAGAATGCCATGTGAAGCGGAATCTCCTTGGTCGGGGCATCGCCCGATACAGCAACACCTTGGGCATCCAGTTTCGACAGCCTGGCGGGATCGAGATAACCCAGACAGGAATTGGTCGGCGTGACCAGGAAACCATCGGCAAGCCGACCCGACAGATTGCCCGACGAACCGGCGGTGTAGCCGCGCATGAACAGGGACTCGCCCCAGCGGCAAAACTCGTCGCGAAGCTGCTGTTCTTCCAAGGTCATGAGGCCCTACCTTTCAGGGTAGCGAGTGCACGTTCGAAAAAATCGTCGGCGCCGAAATTGCCGGATTTCAGCGCGAAGGCCAGCCTCGGATTTGCGTCGAGGATAAGCACCGGCACTCCGGTGTCGATCTCCGGCCCGACCTCGAGTGCTGCCGCTCCGAACGCCGAGGCGACCGCGCCGGACGTTTCGCCACCCGCAACCACGATCCGCCGGAACCCGGCAGCCACTGCCTTGATAGCGAGCTCTGCAAAGATCGTGTCGAACGATGCCGCCAGCCTTTCACGTCCATATTGGGCTTGGGCTGCAGCCACTTCCGATGGTTCCGCGGTCGAATAGACGAGCGGGCCTGTATCTTTGTGGCTGACGAGAAAATCCAGGCAACTCGCGAGCGCCGCACCCGGATCGAGCGCGTTGGCGGCATCAAGACGCTT
The DNA here is from genome assembly GCF_006439515.1 of Mesorhizobium sp. B3-2-1. Classification (NCBI taxonomy): domain Bacteria; kingdom Pseudomonadati; phylum Pseudomonadota; class Alphaproteobacteria; order Hyphomicrobiales; family Phyllobacteriaceae; genus Mesorhizobium; species Mesorhizobium sp. B3-2-1. Next base: position 106,636 of record NZ_VFTI01000021.1, read on the forward strand.
CGACGGGTGACCGCTGTCATACGCAGCAATCTGCCTGCGTGTCGCCGAAGAGCAACTGCCGGAGAGAATGAGACCGGGACCGTCGCTCCCCGTGAACGGCTGCCGATCCATTGCCGGTTGGATGCCAAAATTGCAGGGCAGGCCCATGGCAATTCCGGAACCGCCTGTAACCAGCCTGTGGGTCCTGACTATCCGGCCCAGCGCCAGGAGATCGTCATCCGAGATCGCGTCGGCGACGATCAGTCTTTCGTCGTTGTGCTTTGCCAGGCGCAAGGCGGCCTGAGCATTGCCCGAACGCAGGCTTTCCAGAGAGAGATGGCCGACCTTCAGCGCGGTCTGCCTTGCAAGCCATCGCTTTATATCGGGATCGGTCATCGGCGTCAGCGGGTGGTTTTCCATACCAGACTCACTCAGCAGGCGGTCCCCGACGAAGAGATGCCCGTTATACAGCGTCCGGCGATTGGCAGGGAAAGCCGGGCAAACCAGCGCCAACACCGTGTCCAGTTCCACGAGCAGCGCTTCCGCGACCGGTCCGATGTTGCCTTGCGGCGTGGAATCGAAAGTCGAGCAGTATTTGAAAACGATCTGCTTGGCGCCGTTGGCAATCAGCCACCTGCAGGCAGCGAGCGATTGCGTCACCGCATCGCCAGCGTCAATCGAGCGCGTCTTCAGCGCAATGACCGCAGCGTCGATCTCGGTCTTCAGTCGTCCGGTCGGCGTTCCAACATACTGAACAGTGCGCGCGCCGACCTTGGCGAGCGTGTTGGCGATATCGCCGGCACCGGTGAAATCATCGCCGATGACGCCGATCTTCATGCGTCGGGGTCGCCCATCTGATGATCATCAGCCTCATGTTCGCTTGCCCGCTGGCGCCAGAACATTGTCGTCAGCTGATCCAGATGCTCACGCATCGCCTGTTCGGCGCGATCGGGATCGCGCGCGACGATCCCATCGTAAATGGCGCGATGTGCCTCATACGCCGTTTGCTCCTGACCGTCCGCGGCCAGCGTGACGATGCGCTGTTCCTTGAGCCATTCCGAAATCTGGTCGTGCAGCGCCACGAACACGAGATTGCGCGCGATACGCGCCAATTCGAAATGGAAGGCAATGTCGGTGCTGGTGAAACGATCGCGGTCGCCGATCGCCTGGCGATTGGCTTCGAGTGCCTCGCTTAGCGTCTCCAGATCGGAAGGCGTGGCGGTGCGGGCAGCCTCGCGGGCGAGGCCGACCTCGAAGAACATGCGCGCGCCCTGAAAGGAGCGTTGCCCCTCTTCCGTCGACAACATCTGCCTGACGGCCGGTGCCATGCCGGTAAAGATATGGCTGGCCGTCGGCATCAGCACCTTGGCGCGCGCACCATTGGTGAGTTCGAGGAGGCCGGCCTTCTGCAGCGAGATCAGTGCTTCGCGAATGGCCGGGCGGCCGACTCCGAAGCGCGACTGCAGGTCCCGCTCGGGCGGCAATTGGTCTCCTGGCCTTAGTTTGCCGGAGAGGATCTGCCCCTCGAGATGTGTCGCCACATGCTCGAAGAGTTTCTTTCGTTCGATGATTAAAGGGTCGACCATAGACCTTTCATACCATCATGCTTGACAACCATGCAACAGCTTGCAATGCTGAAAATACGAGATGAAGAAGCGGGAAGACGAGGCCGGGCTCGATGAGCAGCGGCCAGCACCGGCTTGGAGGAACCCAAAAGGCAAGCTCCACCCTCTGCAAATCAACTTGCTTTGAGACGGAGACTGCGATCGCCAAGGGAGAAAGATGCATGAAAATCGCCATTCTGGGCGGCGGCGGAGCTATGGGCGGGATATTCGGGGGATATCTGGCCCGCGCCGGCAATGACGTCACGCTGATCGACGTCTCCAAGGCGGCGGTGACGGCGATCAACGATAGCGGGCTGACCATTGAGGAAAAGGACGGTTCGCAGCCGGTGATCAAGGTGCTTGCAAGCGACAGCCCGGCGAGCGTCGGCCCAGTCGATCTCATCATCAACTTCGTCAAATGCTATCATACCGAAGAGGCCGTTCGGGCTGCGGCACCCATGATCGCCAAGGAAACAGCCGTGCTCAGCCTGCAGAATGGCTGGGGCAATGCACCGCGCATCGCGTCGATCGTCGGCGAAGACCGCGTGCTGGTCGGCTTGACCTACCATGGAGGCACCTTGCTGGCGCCAGGCCGCGTCAAGCATCCCGGCTCCGGCATGACTTACATCGGCGAGCTGACCGGCAAGCCGACCGGGCGCCTCGGCAAGGTGATCGACACCTTTCGGGCGGCGCAGATCGAGACGACGCAGTCTGAGAGGATCCTCGATGAGGTCTGGAAGAAGCTGGCGCTGAACGCCTGCACGTTGCCGGTGGCCGGGCTGCTGCAGTTCATGTCGCATGAACTCGTCGCCTCCGACAGCACAAAAAGCCTGATGGCAGCCATCCTCAGAGAAGTCGTTGCCGTTGCGAACGCACAAGGCATCGCGCTCGACTACGATGAACGCTGGGCCGCGATCACCGGCCTGCTGGAAAAGGCGGTCGGCGGCAAGGCGTCGATGCTGCAGGACGTCGAGGCCAAACGGCAGACCGAGATCGAGGTGATCAACGGCGCCATCGTCGATGCAGGCAAGCGCACCGGTGTGGCCACTCCTGTCAACGAAACCATGGTCTGGATGATCCAGGCCAAGCAGGCCCACTACCTGCAGGCCAAGGTTCAATAGCGCCATGGCGCCGCGGCTCGAAATCAAAGGCCTTTCCAAGTTCTTTCCCGGCGTGCGGGCGCTTGACAATGTCTCGATGAGCGTCGAGGGCGGTGAGATCCGCGCCCTACTCGGCGAAAACGGTGCCGGCAAGTCGACCCTCGGCAAAATCGTCGCCGGTGTCTATTCACGCAACCAGGGCAGCATTCTTGTGGACGGCGCCGAAATTGCCGACCTCGATGAGAAAGCGGCGGGCGATCTCGGCATCGGCATCGTCCATCAGGAAGGCTCACTGGTTCCGCAGCTTTCGGTCGCAGAGAACATTTTTGCTGGCCGGCAGCCAACGCAATGGCTGGGCCAGGTGGATGTCCGAGCCATGCGCGATCGAGCAAGGATGCTGATCGCGCAGCTTGGCGTCACCATCGATCCGGCACTCAAGGTGTCAACTCTCTCACCGGCGCAGGCCCAGATCGTCGAGATCGCCAAGGCACTGTCGCGCGACCTCCGGGTATTGATCCTTGATGAACCGACCGCGGCATTGACCCTGACCGAAACCGAAAAACTATTCGATGTGGTGCGGCGGTTGGCGGGCAAAGGCGTTTCGGTGATCTACGTTTCGCACCGCCTCGCCGAGATTTTCGCGCTTTGCCAGTCTGTGACCGTGCTCAAGGATGGCAGGCATGCCGGAACGCGCAAGGTCGCCGAGACATCGACCGACGAACTGATTCGGCTGATGGTCGGACGCGATGTGCATTTTTCACGTGCGGCCGCAAAGCGAAAGGTCGGCGACATCGTGCTTGAGGCGGAAGGCGTCGACGCGCCGCCTCTGGTGCGGTCGGCATCGATCACAGTGCGGGCCGGCGAGATCGTCTGCCTCGCTGGGCTCATTGGTTCGGGCCGCAGTGAATTTTGCGAGGCCATCTTTGGCGCGCGCCGCCGGCGTGGCGGCTCGATCCGGATCGGCGGCAAATCGATCGATCCGAAAGGTCCGTGGGATGGCAAACATGCCGGCATCGGCATGGTCCCGGAAGACCGCAAAGCAGCCGGTCTGTTCCTTGGCATGGATATCGTCAACAACCTTGCCGCGACGGTTCTTTCCAAGGTTTCCTCGGGCGCGAATTTCTCCAACCGCAAGGCCGAGGCCCTGGCGAAGACCTTCGTCGACGAGCTGCGCATCGCGACGCCGAGTGTCCGCCAGATCGTCGGCAACCTCTCCGGCGGCAATCAGCAGAAAGTGCTTCTCGCCAAATGGCTGGCGATGGAGCCGCGCCTGCTGATCGTCGATGAACCGACGCGCGGCGTCGATGTCGGCGCACGCTCTGAAATCTACCGGCTTCTGCGGGCACTCGCCGACAAGGGCGTCGCGCTGCTCGTCGTGTCCTCGGACCTCCCCGAAGTACTGGCGCTCGCCGACCGCATCGTGGTGATGGCGGAAGGCCGGACGGTCGGCGAACTGCCGGGCGACGGGGCGAGTGAAGAACAGGTGCTGCGGCTGGCCACCAGATACACGGCTTCGGTGGCCGAAGTGCGCAAACAAGCAGGAATGGCAGAGGCATGACGATGCAGATTACGCAACCGATGGCCGAGAATGTCGAACCCCGGCGCGAAAAGCTTTTCGTGCGTATCGTGCGGCGGCTTGCCGATTCCAGGGAACTGACGCTCTTCGTGCTCGTCATCGCGCTCGCACTGGCGATGAGCATCGTCTACCCGAACAATTTTCCAACCGCCTCCAACATGCGGGCCGTGCTGCTCAATCTTGCACCTGTCGGCATTCTTGTCTGCGGCATGATGCTATTGATGATCGGTGGCACTTTCGACCTGTCTGTCGGATCGACCCTGGCCTTCTCCGGCGTCTGGGCGGCGGTCGTCGCAGGATGGTGGGGCTGGCCGGCCGAGTTTGCGGTTCTGGTCGGCATCCTGGTTGGCGCTCTGTGCGGCCTGGTCAATGGTCTGATCGTCACCCGCATCGGCATCAACGCCTTGATTGCCACCCTTGGCACACTCACCATCTATCGCAGCTTGACCTACGTCACCGCCGGCACCGGGGTCACCCCGATCACCGATGCCTTCGCCGAATATGGACGCGCCGCGGATCCGTTGCTCAGGATCCAGTCGCCTTTCTGGGCCATGCTGGTGCTGGTGCTCGTCGGCGGTTGGCTGGTGGCGCGGACGCGCTTCTTCCGGCAGTTCTATTTCATCGGCGGCAATCCGCGCGCAGCCCAGCTTTCGGGTATTCGCGTGGACCGGCTCATCCTGATCGGCTTCGTCATCATGGGCGCGCTGGCGGGGCTTGCCGGTGTGCTGGGCGCGGCGCGTCTCAACAGCGCGGTCGTCAACGCCGGCGTCGGCATCGAGCTCAAGGTCATCACCGCCACTGTGCTCGGAGGCGCGAGCCTGAAGGGGGGCGAAGGCACGATCCTCGGCGGCATTCTCGGCGTGCTTTTCATCGCATTGATCGAGAACGCCATGATCATCAATGCGATCGGCGTGTTCTGGCAGGGGCTGGTGGTGGGCCTGGTCCTGCTGTTCGCCGTCTCGCTTGATCGTTTCAAGACCAGCGGCCGCGCCTGACTTTAGGCGAGGACGGGAGGAGGCATTCGGCTCAACCGAATGACATGCAGGAACTGGGACAACAAAACATCAGGAGGAAACGGGCATGAAATCCATAGTGAGAACGATACTTTCCGGCGCAGCACTTGCTGCCACCGCATTGCTCTACACTTTTCCGGCCACCGCGCAGGAATCATCCTTCGGGCCGGCCGACGCCAAGGAGACCTACTACTGGATCTCCAACAAGGCCAACCTGCCGCTGTTCGTGCAGTATGACTATGTCGGCATGAAACGGATCGCTGAAGAACTCGGCGTTAAGGTGATTGTCGCCGGGCCGACGGATTTCGACGTGCCCGGCTTCATCGCCGCCGTCGACCAGGTCTGCGCGCAGAAGCCGAGCGGTGTCTCCGTTGTCGGCGGCTGGGATCCGTCGCTGACCGAATCCGTCAAGAAGTGCTTGGAGCAAGGCGTGCCGACGGTCGTCGATGATGGCGATCTGCCCGACTCCGGCCGTCTGGCCTATATCGGCACGAACTGGACGCAGGTCGGCGTCGCCCAGGCCAAGAAGCTGATGGAAATGCTGCCGAAAGGTGGCAAGGTTGCGTCGATGTCGATCATCAACGCCGGCAACATGCGCGAAGCAGTGGCCGGCTTCAAAGCCTATGTCGAGGCCAATGGTGGCGGCAAATACACCATCGTCGCCAATGAAGATGACGGTGGCGATGCGCAGAAGGCGGCGCAGGTGACTGCGGCGATTCTGGCGGCCCATCCCGACATCGCCGGGCTGGCCGGTTTCGATTCCGAATCCGGTGCCGGCATCGTCACCGCACTGCGTGAAGCCGGTAAGAACCCCGGCGACATCAAGGTGACGGCAATGGAGCAGACGCCGGACTTCTTCAAGTCGGCCAAGGAAGGCTGGGTTGACGGCATCGTCGTGCAGAACCGCGAACTCTTCATCTATTACGCCGTCAAGCTGCTCCACGACTACAACACCAACACGTTGAAGTCGGCCGGTCTGACGGCGAAGGAAGGCGGCCGTCCGATTCCGGACTCGCTGGATACGGGCGTTATCCTGATAACCAAGGACAACGTCGACAAGGTGCTGACTGCGCTGAAGGTGAAATAGGCCGAGCGCCAGACATCGCGGAGCCTTGCTTCAAGGCTCAAGAAGCGCCCGGCGGCGTCATCTCCCGCCGCTGGGACGGCCAATTCAAACTTGATCTGGCAAGACCCGAAACCATGTCGAATACCGCAGCAATGAACGAACAGCCGATTCCGGAAGACGTGGACATCCACGATCCGGCGTTCCTGCGCGATCCGTTCGCCGTCTATGACAGGTTGCGCCGCAAGTGTCCGCTCGCCCGTTCCAACAAGCATGGCGGATTCTGGCTCATGACCCGCTACGAGGACGTGCGCGCCGGCGCCATCAACTGGCGCGACTATACGTCGAGCGTCGCTGGCGTTACCGCGATCCCGGTCATCACCCGGCGCACCGAACCAATGCTGCCGATTGAGATCGATCCGCCGCGCCATTCTCGCTACCGAGCCCTAGTCAGTCCCGTGTTCACGCCGGAACGGGTCGCGGAAATCACGCCGCGCATCGGAAGTCTCGCGCGGTCGATCCTGGCACGCATGGCGGAGAAAGGCAGCGCCGACGCGGTGGCCGAATTCTGCGTGCCGGTCGCGATCGCCTCGCTTGCCGCGTTCACCGACGTGCCGCTGGCTGATTCCAAAAATTGGCTCGGCTGGATCACCAAAATGTTCAACGTCAGCGATCCCGTCGCCGGCGCGGCCGCGAGCCGCGATCTCGTTGCCTATATCGACGGGCTGATAGCGGCGCGCCGGGAGGCTCCGACGGGCGACTTCATCAGCATGCTGATGGCCGCCGAGATCGATGGCGAAAGTCTCGACGACGGCCAGATACGATCCTTCATGACGGTGGTTTTCGGCGCCGGTTTCGAGACCACCGCCGACGGCCTCTCGGTCATGCTGCATTGGCTCGCCGAAAATCCGGGCAGCTTGGCGCGCTTGGCCGCCGAGCCAAGCCTGATCCCGACGGCGGTCGAGGAATTCCTGCGCTTTTCCGCGCCGATCCAGATTTTCAGCCGCAACGCCGTGCACGACCTGACCGTGCACGAACGCCGGATCCAGGCTGGCGACATAGTCGCCCTTGGTTTCGGCTCCGCCAACCGCGATCCAGCCGCGTTCGAGGCACCTGACGAACTGCGCCTGGACCGAAAGCCGAACAGACATCTCACCTTTGGCGCAGGGCCGCATCTCTGCGCTGGCGCCGGTGTCGCCCGCATGGAATTCGCATTGACCCTGGAGGGTCTGATCGAGGCCGGAATTGGCCTGGCCCTCGACCCTGCGGTTGCGCCACGCTGGAAAACCAGAGGCGACCGGCGCGGCTTCGCGACCCTGCCCTTGCTCATCGAAAGAAAGAAGACGGATTGACCATGGTTCATCCCACCACCCGCATGCGCTTTCACGGCGTCGCCGCCTACGAAATCCTGACCCGCGACGGACTGCGCATCCTGTGCGATCCATTCCTGGATCAGAATCCCGGCGCGGCGACGAAATCGACCGAGTTCGATCATGTCGATCTGATCATCGTCAGCCACGCCGCCTTCGACCATCTCGGCGATACCGACAAGATCGCCGCCAAATATGGTTGCCCGGTCGTCTGCGGCGGCGAGGTCAAGGCATGGCTCATGGACCGCGGCATCCCGGCCAGCCAGATTCGCGCAACGACCTGGGGCATTCGCGTCAAGGTCGCCGGCATCGAGATCCAGCCGCTTGAATGCCATCACTGGTCGCAGATCAGGCTGAAGGACAATTCCTTCATTTCCGGTGTGCCAATGGCCTTCATCGTCTATGCCGACGACAATCTGCGCTTTTACCACTACGGCGATACCGCCATCTTCTCGGACCTCAAGCTGCAGGCCGAACTCTACAAGCCGAATGTCGGCTGTATCGGTATCGCCAACCCGCAGGAGATCCTGCATCTCAATCCGATGCCGGGCGAAATGCTGACCGGTGAGATGAGCCCTTATGAGGGCGTTCTCGCCACCCAATGGCTTGGCCTCGAGACTGTGCTGCCGTGCCACTACATCAAGCTCGATGGCGACAAGGACGTCGCCGATTATATGAAGCATCACCGCGAGGCCAAGGCGCGCGGCGAGGCGATCGCAGACCCTTATCTGCTGCGTGCCGGTGACTGGATCGAATTCGACCGCGACGGCAAGGTCCTGCGGCCGGCCAAGGCGGCCTGACGCGATGCGCGCAGCGATCTTCGACGCACCTTTTTCAATCCGCATGGCCGAGGCGCCGAAGCCGCAGCCGCGAGCCGGAGAGGTGTTGGTTCGCGTGAAAGCTGCCGGCCTTTGCGCCGGCGACCTTTACATCTATACCGGGAAGAACCCCTATGTGACCTATCCTCGTATCGGCGGCCACGAGATCGCCGGCGTCGTCGAAGCCTATGGTGCCGACGCCACCGGTCCAGCTATCGGCACGCGCGTCGTCGTCGACCCGTTCATCGGTTGCGGCCACTGTTACCCATGCCGGATTGGCAAGCGCAATTGCTGCGCCAACCTCACCATTGTCGGCGTGCATCGCGAAGGCGGCTTCGCCGATTTCGTCACGGCACCGGTGCAGAATCTCAACTTGGTGCCGGAGACGCTCAGCCACTTCGAGGCGGCCTTCGCGGAGCCGGTGGCCATCGGCGTGCAGGGTTGCCGGCGTGGCATGGTCACATCAGAGGATACCGTGTTGGTGCTTGGCGCCGGACCGATCGGCTTGGCGATCGTCGAGGTGGCCCGCGCGGTCGGTGCAAAGGTCTACGCGACAGATCTTTCGGGTGAGCGCCTGTCCACGGCAGCCGACCTCGGCGCCATATCAATTGCCGGCGGTGCCGGTCTTCTGGAACGCGTGCTTGAGATCACCAACGGCGAAGGCATGCCGGTTGTCATGGAGGCCACGGGCGCTGCGACGATGATGGAAGAGACGATCGATCTCGTCGCAGCCGGCGGACGCATCGTCATTCTCGGCCTGGTCAAGAAGGGCCAGGGCATCACCTATCCCGGCCTCGATTTCACCCGCAAGGAAGTGACGATCCTCGGCTCGCGCGCTTCGGTCGACTGCTTTCCCGAGGCGCTGGCCCTGCTTGCCTCGGGCAAGATCCATTATCCGAAGATCGCAAGCTCCTTCGCGCTCGGCGAAGCTCCAGGCGTCTTCCAAACACTCGCCGACAATCCAATGGCTTTGCACAAGGCCTTGTTCATTTCGGAGGACTAGATGAAGCTTGTTACTTTCTCCCATCGTAAGGGAGGCCATGACCATCACGCCGGCGTGCTCGACGGCGATCACGTCGCATGCCTGACTGAAGCCGGCATCGCCGGCAGCGTGATGGAGATCGTGCTCGGCGGCAAAAAGATGCTGGACCAGATCCGCGCCGGCGTCGCCGAGGCACCGCGCTATGCGTTGGCAGACGTGACGCTCGAAGCGCCGATCCGGCCCGCCAAGGTGCTGTGCTCCGGCATCAACTACAAGGGCCACGCCGAGGAAAACCCCAACGCGAAAATGCCGACCGAGCCGTTCTTCTTCACCAAGCTGCCGACCTCGGTGGTCGGTCCTGACATGCCGGTCGAAAAGCCTGTCAGAACCGAGCAGATGGACTACGAGGTGGAGTTTTCCGCCGTCATCGGCAAGAGGCTGCACAAGGCTAGGGAAGCCGACGTGATGCCGGCGATCTTCGGCTACACGCTGCTCAACGACATTTCGGCACGTGACGTGCAGTTCAAGGACAACCAGATCACCATCGGCAAGAATTTCGCAGGCTTCTCTCCGATCGGTCCGTGCATCGTAACGTCGGACGCGATGCCCCACCCCGACAACGTGGCGCTGAAGACGCGGCTGAACGGCAAAACCCTACAGGATGGCAGCACCTCGGACTGGCTGTTCTCACTGCCGCTGTTGATTTCCTTTCTCTCGCAATACATCCCGCTCGAACCCGGCGACATCGTATCGACGGGAACGCCGGCCGGCGTCGGCATCTTCCAGAAGCCGCCGATCTTCATGAAGGCCGGCGACATCGTCGAGATCGAAGCCGACGGCATCGGCATTCTCAGAACTCCGATCGTTGCGGGATAGAAATGGCGAGGGGGGCGATTCGGATCGGCGTGATCGGCTGCGGCTTCTACGCGCAGAACCATCTGCATGCGTGGCAGGACCTCGCGAGCGAAGGCGCCGCGCTTGCCGCTGTCTGCGATGTCGACACCGGCAAGGCGGAAGCGGCTGGCCGTGCATTCGGTGTTCCGTTTTATACGGACGCGGCGACGATGCTCGCAGGCGACCGGCTCGATGCCGTCGACATCGTCACCCGCCATAATACGCACCGCGCGCTCTGCGAACTGGCGATTTCGCGCGGTATCGCCACCATCGTGCAGAAGCCGTTCGCACCGACCTGGGAGGACTGCCTTGCGATCGTCGAAGCCGCCGAAAAGGCCGGGGTGTGGCTGGCGGTTCACGAGAACTTCCGCTTCCAGACGCCGATGCGCCACGTTCGCCGCGTCATCGACAGCGGCGCCATCGGCGCACCGAGCTGGGCCCGCATAATGTTTCGCACCGGCTTCGATGTTTATCGCACGCAGCCCTACTTCTATGATGAGGAACGCCTGGCGATCGCCGATGTCGGCATCCACGTGCTCGACCTCGCACGCTTCTTCCAGGGTGAAGTCGAGCGCATCTCGTGCGAAACCCAGCGCCGCAATCCCAAGGTGCGGGCCGAGGACACAGCCACGATGCTGCTGCGCCATCGCAGCGGTTCCGTCAGCGTCGTCGAATGCACCTATGAGGCGCGGCGCGACCCCGATCCGTTCCCAGAAACGCTGGTGGAGATCGAGGGCGACAAGGGTTCAATTGTTGTACTTCCGGGCTCGCGCCTGCGGGTTAGCAGCAACGGAGTGACGACAGAGGAAAACGTTTGCTCACCGCTGCGCTCATGGACCACCGTTCGTTGGCACGTCGCCCAGGAAGGCGCGTTCCTTGCCTGCCGCCATCTTCTCGATTGCTTGCAGCGCGGCGTGCGGGCCGATACGTCGGGGCAGGATAACCTCAAAACCTACGCTCTGGTTGATGCGGCATACCGCGCGGCAGTGGAACACCGCGCCGTCGCTCCGGAAGAGTTGAATGAAAGCGCGGGCGCGCCGCGCTCGAAAGCCCGGGGGGCGCAATGACGGCAGCGCGCGGAGACGCCCCGGCACGGGCGAAAGTCAAGGTTGGCGCAGCCTTTGCGATCACCGTGGCGTTCGAGCTCGTCGACGGCGTCTTCTCCGAATTCCATCGGCTGGTCAGCGAAAATGCAGCGCTTTCCGTAGAACTCGAGCCGGACTGCCTGCGCTTCGACGTGCTGACACCCGAGTACGCGGCCGAGGCCAAGCATGTCTTCCTCTACGAGATTTACCGGGACCGCGCCGCCTTCGACCTGCATCTCGCCTCGGAGCATTTCCGTCGATTCGACCAGCGGTCGCGTGAGCTGGTGATCAGCAAGACGGTCCTTGCCTATACGGTCCGGGAAAACGCCAAGATCGCGGAACGGACATGAGTGTCAGCGACCTTGAACTGTTCGGCACGAATGAGCCGGTCGCCGAGCGCCGGTCTCTCACGGCCGGACCACTGACCGTGATCCTCGAAGACGGCAATCTTCGGACGATCCGCTTCGCCGGCATCGAGGTGGTCCGCGCCATCAACTATCTGGCGCGGGATGCGTCATGGGGAACATATAAGCCCGAGCTTTCGAACATCCGAATATCGGAGGGCCAGGCTGCGTTCGAAGTGGGTTATGACGGGCTGTGCGCAGGTCCACAGGGCCGCTTTTCTTACCGAATGACAATCACAGGCAAGGGTTCCGGTGAGCTGACGATGGAGGCGCATGGCATCGCCCTCACCGATTTTCCGACCAATCGCACTGGTTTCGTGGTGCTCCACCCGTCCGAGGCTGCGGGTCGGCGGCTGACCATCGGCCACAGCGACGGCCGCAGCGAGGAGACAATGTTTCCGGAGCCTATCAGCCCCGACCAGCCGGCTTTCGACATCAGGGCGCTGACGCACGAGCCTACGCCCGGCATGGTCTGCACCGTCGCCATGGAAGGCGATGCCTTCGAGATGGAGGACCAGCGCAACTGGACCGATGCCTCGTTCAAAACCTACATCCGCCCTCTGTCGAAGCCGCGGCCCTATCTCATCGCCAAGGGATCGAAGGACGTCCAGCGCATCGTGGTCTCCGTCGAAACCAAGGCGTTGCCCGCCCAACCCAAAACCGCCGACAAGGCAACCCTGACGCTAGGCGGACCGGCCGGCCGGATGCCGGCCATGGCCTTGTTCCTCGACCCTGACGATCTGCCCGCGGCCGTGGCGGGAGCCTTGTTGCTCGGCCTGGCACAAGAGGTCATTGTCCGCTTCGATGGTGCGCGCGGGCATGACGAGCGAATGCTGGGCCAAGCGGCCAGTCTTGCCGATTCGATCGGCGCCCGGCTGGCGATCGAGGTGATCGTGGACGCCGTCGACCCAAGAGCCGAGGCGAACATCATTGTCGATGCGATCCATTCATCGGGCGTCGAACCAAGCGCCATCCTGATTTCACCAAGGCGAGAGTTCAAGACGCGGGCGTCGAACTTGATGCCTGCAGGCGAACGGCCGGTCGGCGATCTGGTGAATGCATTCAAGGCAGCCGGCATAGCCGCTTCCGTAGGTTCCGGATCCCCTTCCCTGTTTACCGAATTCAATCGAAACCCACCAACCGGCGACGCCGATTTCGTCTTCTTCAGCAACGCAGCCATCGTCCATGCCGCCGACGATCTTTCGGTCATGGAGACATTGACCGTTTACCCCTCGGTAATCGCGACGGCGCGGCATCTGTGTCCGGGAAAGCCGATCTGGCTTGGACCTTGCACGATCGGCATGCGCCACAATCCCTACGGCCAGGCGCTGGTGGCCAATCCTGCACGTTCACGTGTCTGCCGGCGACGACCCTCGTCACGGCGCGTTGTTTGGGGCGGCCTTTGCTGTCGGCGTGGCGGCTCAAGCTGCCGCC
>NZ_VFTI01000022.1:0-107093 GCF_006439515.1 Mesorhizobium sp. B3-2-1
CCCGGCGGACAAGAAAACTGTCACCCATGCTATCGGTCCATTCTGTTACCTATCTATCCGGTTCGGACACCGGCACCCTCTCCCCGTATAGTGACGGGGAGAGGGGCGCTGTCACCGTCGGCTTGGCCAATCACCTGCGTCGCAAGAAGGGCGCCGACGATGCGGCCAGCCCCTTCTTCCCGTCACTATACGGGGAGAACTGCCCGGCAGGGCGATGAGCGGCAGCGCCGACTCGGCAATCGAACGCTCCTAACCCAACAACGTCCGCTGCCTTTTTGTCCCGCCCAGCTTGCGCCAGCTGTTGAACCGATGCGTGGCGGCGGCGAACGAGATCTTCATCTGCTGGGCCACCGAATAGCGCGACTTGCCTTCGTCGAACATGCGGTAGCAGCACTCGACGCCTTCCTCGGTCAGTTTGCCGTCCGGCGCCTTGTTGTGCGGGTTGGCGGGGTCGAATTTCTCGACCTGTTGCTCGACCAGGCCTTTCAGGCGTTGCATGTCGGCCTCGATGCTGGCGATGAGATCGAGGACCGGTTTCGGGTCATAGGCGTGCGGAGGCTTCTTGGCCGTCATCAGCTCGTTCCTTTCATGGCTTGGTCCGATATATAGGTGAACATTCACTGCTAATGAAGAGCGATGCCCTGAACCGGGGCTTCAACTATTCTTGACCACGGCCAAGCGGGCGATTGACCATGCACGCCGTAAACCCTAGTTTAGAACAATTCTAAACTAGGGTGATTTCCTCATGCTTTCCCGTGTTTTCGGCTTCGGCCGCCGCCCATTCGAATCGCTTTCCGAAAAGGAGATCCTGGCGCTGGCCATATCGTCGGAGGAAGACGATGGGCGCATCTACCGGGCCTACGCGGACGGACTGGCCGAGAGTTTCCCGCAATCGGCCAAACTGTTCGAGGCCATGGCCGAGGAGGAAGACGGCCATCGCGACTCACTGATCGAACTCTTTCGCAAGCGTTTCGGCGAGCGCATTCCGTTGATCCGCCGTGAACATGTGAAGGGCTATTATGAGCGCAAGCCCGACTGGCTGGTGCGGCCGCTCGGCATCGAGGCCGTGCGCGGCCAGGCCGAGGCGATGGAGCGGCAGGCCTACCTGTTCTACGTCGAGGCCGCCAAGCGCACCACCGATGCCTCGACACGAAAACTGCTCAATGATCTGGCGTTGGTCGAACAAGGCCACGAGACGCTTGCGCAGCGCCTCGAGCACAAGCATGTGCCGGGTGACGTGAAGGATGAAGAGGCCGCCGCCGAGCAGCGCCAGTTCATCCTGACCTATGTGCAGCCGGGCTTGGCCGGATTGATGGATGGATCGGTATCGACACTGGCGCCGATCTTCGCCGCCGCCTTTGCCACGCATGACACGTGGCAGACCTTTCTGGTCGGTCTTGCCGCCTCGATTGGCGCCGGTATTTCGATGGGCTTCACCGAGGTCGCCTCCGACGACGGCAAGCTATCGGGCCGGGGCTCTCCAATAAAGCGCGGCATCACCACCGGGGTCATGACGGCGTCGGGTGGGCTTGGCCACGCATTGCCCTATCTCATCCCGCATTTCTGGACGGCGACCGGCGTCGCCGCCGTGGTGGTGTTCTTCGAATTGTGGGCCATCGCCTTCGTCCAGAACCGCTACATGCAGACCCCGTTCCTGCGCGCCGCCTTCCAGGTGGTTCTGGGTGGCGCCCTGGTGTTCGCGGCGGGTGTGCTCATCGGGAATGCTTAGACAAAGTGGCGAAGGACAGCGCTGCCCCTCATTGTCCTGCCGGACATTTCTCCCCGTATAGAGATGGGGAGAAAGGGCAGCTTCAGCGCGGGCGCTCCTTCCGGCCGCGCTGGTGACTGGCGAAACCATCGATGACAGCGCCCCTCTCCCCGTGACTATACGGGGAGAGGATGCCGGCAGGCAGGTAGGGGCGGCGCCAACATCAACCCCAATGGCCCTCACCCATTCACCGCCCGGCTGTCCGCCGGCGCCTCGTCTCTCTCGGTCAGCCCATAATCCCGCACCACGTGGGCGATCCGCAATCTATAGCCGGCAAAGATACCGCCTCGGCCTGCCTTCTGCGCCTGCCGGTGTTCTTCCGTATTGCGCCAGGCCTTGACCGCCTCCTCGTCACGCCAGAATGACAGCGACAGGACGCGGTTCGGGTCGGCCAGGCTCTGGAAGCGCTCGATCGATATGAAGCCATCGATGCCGTCGAGCAGCGGCCGCAGATCAGCGGCGATGCTCAGATAGGCCTCGCGCCGGCCCTGTGCGGGCTGCACCTCGAAGATGACGGCGATCATACCTTCACCAGAGGCGCATGCGGGCCGGAAGCCAGTTTCAGGAACATGCGGTCCTCCCTGAGGATGAAGCGTTCACGGCGGGCGAACTCGTAGTTTGCCTTGCCGGCGGGGTCGGCGGCAAGCCGGGCGCGATAGGCCTCGTAGGCGGCAAGGTCTTCGATGTTGTAGGCGGCATAGGCCGTCGTGGCCGAGCCCTCGTGCGGCGCGAAATAGCCGATCAGATCGGCGCCACAGCGCGGAATGGCCTGACCCCAGTTGCGGGCATACTCCTCGAAGGCGGCCTTGCCGAACGGGTCGATCTCATAACGGATGAAGCAGGTGATGGTCATCTCGGTCTCTCCTTGAAGAGTGTTTTCACGTCGATGGTTCGAGCGGCGTCGAAACGTCGTGCCGTCCGATCTGCTAAGGCAAATGACCCGATGTCACGCCTGCCAGAAGGATTTCGCGCATTCGCGGCGCACGTCCTGCCGTGTCAGGCCGAGGTCGCGCAGCAGATGGTCGTCGATCTCGCAGAGGTCGCGGCGCTGCAAATGGCGGTCATACCAGCGGGCCAGCAGCCGCGAGCGGACCCAGATGATGAACGGGAACGATTGGCGGCGGGGCAACGGCGCAGGGGCGGAAGCGGTTCGTGCGGTCATCGTCATCTCCTTGATCTGGTCGGAGAATAGTGGTTATCTGACAAGAATGCTTCGATGAGGACCGAACTATGCGTGAAGGACCCGACATTGCCCGCATCGCCAGCCTGGTCGGCGATCCCGCCCGCGCCAACATGCTGAACGCCCTGATGGGCGGCACGGCATTGACCGCGAGCGAACTGGCGCTGGAGGCCGGCGTGTCGTTGCCGACCGCGTCCTCGCATCTGTCCAAACTGATGGAGGGTGGGTTGCTGACCTTGGCCAGCCAGGGCCGGCATCGTTATTACGGGCTGGCCGGCCCGCAAGTGGCCGGCATGATCGAAGCCATCACCGGTGTGGCTGAAGCCGTTGGCCCCAAGCGCGTGCGGCCGGGCCCCCGCGACGGCGCGATGCGCATCGCGCGCGTCTGCTACGATCACCTTGCCGGCGAGCAGGCCGTTGCGATGCTGGATCGCCTAGTCGATAGAAACATACTGGTCCGCGATGACAAGGAGATCAGGCTCGGGCCCTCTGCGGCCTCGCACTTCGCGGCGATCGGCATCGACGTCTACACCAAGCCGCGGCGGCCGGTGTGCCGCGCCTGCCTCGACTGGAGCGTGCGGCGCTCGCACCTCGCAGGCACACTGGGCGCCGCCATCCTCGACAAGATCCTTGCCGAGAAATGGGCGCGCCGCCAGAAGGACAGCCGCGCGGTGATTTTTTCACCGCCGGGCAAGCAGGCGTTCGAGAGGGTGTTTTTGGCCTGAGAGGTCGGCGGCGCTCCTTTAGCGATGCCGGCGGGACAGCGCCCCCTCTGCCCTGCCGAGCATCTCCCCTCAAGGGGGGAGATCGGATGTGACGACAGCTTTCGCCAATTTCCAACATCGGAAAGAAAGTTCCGGCATCGAAACTGCCAATCTCCCCCCTTCAGGGGGAGATGTCCGGCAGGACAGAGGGGGGTGGTGCCCCACGGCGTTGAAGTCGAGTTAGCCCCGCTTCAACACCTTGCCCTTCTTGAAGAAATCCACCCACGGGTCGGCTTCCGAGAGCCGCTTCAGCGTCGTCTTGTCGCCGATCGGAAAGGCGTTTGGCGGCAGGCCGGCCTCGATCTCGGCCCAGGTCACCGGCATCGACACCGTCGCGCCCTTCTTGGCCCGCGACGAGTATGGTGCGACGGTGGTCGCGCCGCTGCCATTGCGCAGATAGTCGACGAAAATTTTTCCGGTGCGCGCCTTCTTCGACAGCGTCGCCGTGTAGCGGTCCGGCGCGCCTTGCTCCAGCGCCCCGGCGAAATCATGGGCGAAAGCTTTGACCTCGGCCCAATCCGCCGATGGTTTCAGCGGCACCATGACATGAAAGCCCTTGCCGCCGGATGTCTTGACGAAATTGGGCAGCGACAGCTCGTCGAGCTTGGCCCTGATGTCGAGCGCCGCCTCGCGGACCGCCTTCACATCGACGCCTTCGTCGGGGTCGAGGTCGAAGACGATCTGGTCCGGCTGTTCAAGCCTGTCGATCGTGCAACCCCAGATGTGGATCTCGACCACGCCGAGCTGGACCAGCGCCGCGATGCCATCGAAATCGCGGATGAACAGGATTTCCTCGCCATCGGTCGGATCCTTGGTCTTCTCGATCTTCGCATGCATGCCGGCCGAGGCATGCTTCTGGAAGAAGCGCTGGCCGCCGACGCCATCCGGCGCCCTGACCAGGCTGAGCGGACGATCAACCACGAATTGCTTCATGCGTGGCCATACCAGCGCGTAATGATCGAGCAGGGCCTGTTTCGAGATCTTTTCGTCTGGCCACAGAAGCTTGTCCGGATGGGATAATTTCACCGTGGTTTTCGCCGTTCCTGCCGTATCGGCGCTGCTTGCCGCCGGCTTGGCCTTGGCCGGGCTCTTCTCTGTCGCTCCCTTGCCTGTCGCCGCCTTGGGCTTTTCCTGCACGACTTCCTCCGCCGGCTTGTCCTCGCGCAGCCCCTGGAACGAGGCATGGCGTATTATACGGTCCGACGTCCAGCTGCGGAACTCCACTTCGCCGACCAGTTCCGGCTTGACCCAGACCAGGCCCTTACCCTTCGGCACGGCTGCATCGAAGGGCGAGGCTTTTGCCTTCAGCGCATCGAGCTTCTTTTTCAGGTCGTTGGCGCCCTTGGTGGAGAAGCCGGTGCCGACCCGGCCGGCATAGTGCAGGCTGCCGCCTTCGAAATAGCCGACCAGCAGCGAGCGCAGGCCGCGTCCGGTCTTGTCCGACGGCAGATAGCCGCCGATGACGATTTCCTGCCGTGCCGTGCATTTCGATTTGACCCATGCCGGACCGCGGCCGCTGCGGTAGGGCGCATCGGCGCGTTTCGAGACGACGCCTTCCAGCCCCATGCGGCACGCATGTTCCAGTATGATCTTGCCGGGTTCGGCAAAATGGTCGGAGAAACGCAGCGCCGCGGTGTCGGCCCTCTCGCCGAGCAGGTCCTGCAAGGCCTGTTTGCGCTCGACAAGCGGTTCGCGGCGCAAATCCTTGCCGTCGAGCCGCATCAGGTCGAAGACATAGTAGAGGAAGCGATTTGTCCGCTTCGCCGACAAATCCTGCTGCAACAGCGCGAAGGACGACACGCCGCTATCGGCCAGCACGACGATCTCGCCGTCGATGATGGCATCGCTGCATTTCAGCCCAGCGAGTTCGGCCGCGATCTCGTCGCCGAATTTTTCCGTCCAGTCGAGACCGGTGCGGGTCAGGAGCCGAACGTCGGTGCCGGCGATCTGCGCCTGCATGCGATAGCCGTCGAACTTCACCTCATGCAGCCAGTCCTGGCCCGACGGTGCATCCCGCTCCAGCGTGGCGAGCTGCGGCTCGATGAAGTCGAGTTTCCTGGCCCCAGCCTTCGCCTTGCCGGCAGCCGGCTTGTTGGAGTGCCAGACTTTGGGTTTCTCGCCCTTGGCCGCCTTGCCTTCGCCGACCTCCTCGATCGTCAGGCCTGATTTCACCGACTTCGGCTCGTCCTCCAGAACATCCTCGCCGGGGCGTGCGGCGGCATCGTCGGACTTGATCAGCAGCCAGTTGTCGCGCTTTTCGCCCGGGCGCGGCCGCAACCGTACCAGATGCCATTTGCCATGCAGCTTGTGGCCCTCGAGCTCGAAATTGATATGGCCCTTCTTCATCATCTTCGCGGGATCGCCCTCCGGCGTCCAGGTGCCTTCGTCCCAGACGAGCACCGAGCCTCCGCCATATTCGCCCTTGGGGATGGTGCCTTCGAAGCCGGCATAGTCGATGGGATGATCCTCGACATGCACGGCGAGCCGCTTTTCGTGCGGGTCGAGGCTAGGACCGCGCGTCACCGCCCAGCTCCACAGCACGCCGTCATGCTCGAGGCGAAAATCGTAATGCAGCCTTGTGGCGGCGTGCTTCTGGATGACGAAGATACCGCCGGCCTTCTTCCCGCGCGCAACCTTGCCGGTCGGCTCGGCGGTCTTCTTGAAGTCTCGCTTCGAATGATACTGTTCGAGGCTGGCCATCTCGTATCCTCAGGCCGATTTGCGCTTCGGCGCAACGCTTTTCGCCTTGGCGCGTTTGGCGGCAGGCTTGGCTTTCGCCGAGGATGACGCTTTCGACGAGCCTGAATCCGACGACAGGCTTTTCTTCAGCGCGTCGAACAGGTTGACCACGTTGGATGGTTTTGGGGCCGCCTTGGCCTTCGGCGCCTTGTGCCCCGCCTTCTTGGCGCGGATCAGTTCGAGCAGGGCATCCTCATATTTGTCCTCGAATTTCGAGGGATCGAACTTCGCCTTCTTCTTGTCGATGATGAGCTCGGCCAGATCGGTCATGTCCTGATCGGTCTTCACCGCCTTGATGTCGCCAAAGACGGTCTCCGGCTGGCGCACCGTGTTGTCGTAGCGCAGCGTCGTCAGCACCATGCCCTTGCCGAGCGGCTCGATGACGACAGGCCGTTCGCGTTGATAGAGCACGATGCGGGCAAGCCCCGCCATCTTCTTGCCCGCCATGGCGTCGCGGATGACGGCGAAGGCCTCTTCCGAAACCTTGTCGGCAGGCGCGACATAGTAGGGCGTGTCGAGATAGATCTGCTCGATCGAGGCTTTGTCGACGAAGCCGTCGAGGCTCATCGTGTGCGAGGATTCGATCTGCACCGCCTCGATCTCTTCCTCCTCTATATGGACGAAATCGCCCTTGTCGATCTCGTAGCCCTTGATCTCGTCGCCGTCCTCGATCGGCTTGCCGGTCTCGGCATCGACGTAGATCCGCTTCACCGTATTGCCGGTCTTGCGGTTGAGGATGCGGAACGAGACCTTCTCGGCATGGGTGACGACATTGGTTAGTTCGATGGCGCAAGTGACCAGCGAGAGCTTCAGATAGCCTTTCCAGGCCGGACGCGGCGCCATAGTGATTTCCTCTTGAGAAGATCAGCTGGAACGGACGACCACCCGGATGGGTTCCAACTCCGTCCGGCCGGGCCGGCGCTCTGCCGCCGGCCCGGCTTTCAGCCCCTATTCGGCGGCGTGCAGGTTGATCTTGCTTTCCGCCATTTCGGTCAGCTTGCGATCTGTCGCTTGCTCTTCTTTGAGGTTCTTGGCCAGCACATTGGCGCAGTCGCTGCGGCCGAGCTGCTTGGCCCAGGCGATCAAGGTGCCGTAGCGGGTCATTTCGTAGTGTTCGACGGCTTGGGCGGAGGCGATCAGCGCGGCGTCGAGAACATCCTTGTCGTCGACGTCGCCGCTGACGTCGTCGGCTTCCTCGAGAATGCCGTCGATGGCCGGGCAATTCACCTGCTTGGCCTTCACGCCAAACAGCTCGAACACCTCTTCCACGCGTTCGACATGGCCCCTGGTCTGTTCGAGGTGTTTTTCGAAGCCGGCCTGCAGCTGCGGGTCTGTTGCCTTGTCGATCATCTTCGGCAGCGCCTTCTCGATCTGCTTCTCGGCATAATAGATGTCGCGCAGCGTGTGCACGAAAAGATCGTCCAGCGTTTTGATGTCCTTCGAAAAGAAGCCCATGATCTCAGCCTTTCCATTGCTCTTGCTTGTGTCGGGAGTTGCGGCCTGCCAGTGGCAATGCCTCCCAGCCGGCAATGCCGGTCCCGGGATCCCAACGTCCGCTGCGCGGGGCGGTTCCGGGCCTAGCGGCCATCCGGCAAGGAAATTCCCAGGGCGGCACGAAAGTTGAAACACAAGCGCGCCAAGGCGACATTCAAACGAAACATATGTGATGCAAAAGTCACACCAGACGAAATGCCGACAAAAGGCACCGAAACACCCCGAATCAGCCGCATTCCGGCCACGAAGCGACGGGTTTTCGACCAGAAATTAACATCACGTTCATCGAGTATTCACGCCTCGATGCTATCGTTCTCGCAATTCGGAAGGGACATCCGAAAATCGGGACAGGGACAGGTAAAATGAACTTCCTCACGCACCTCGTCGGCTATGCCGCCGCCATCCGCGAGTTCGTCGCGCCGACCTATCGGCCCGAGCGCTATTACATGCGCGGCCCCGGTCCGGCCTGCGCCCGTCGCGGCACGTCACTGGGCGCGCACTGACCATGACCTTCGAGAGCCGCCACAACAGCCGCATCTGCAGGCCGGGCGTCGAGACCCGAGCCACTGCCTATCGCGCCGAACGCCCGGTCCTCACTGACGGGCGGCGTGCGACATCGCCGCGTCTTTGACGTCGCCATCGGCTGGCTTAGTGTCCCAGGGACATGAGCAGCCGAGGCCAGCGTGACCGACCATCCCAAGCCGCCTTCCCTACCCTTTGATGCAAGCCATCCGCTGATCGTCTTCGACGGCGTTTGCGTGTTCTGCTCGGGCTTCGTGCACATGGTGGTCCGCCTCGACCGCAAAACGCGCTTCCGCTTCGCCACCGCGCAATCACCGCTCGGCGAGGCACTGTTCCGCAAATACCACCTGCCGACCAACAGCTACGAAACCAATCTCGCCCTTGTCGGCGGCGTCCCCTTCACCCGTCTCGACAGTTTTGTCGCCGTGATGGCCGAGCTTGGCTGGCCTTGGCGCGCGGCCAGGGTGCTGTTGCTTTTGCCGCGCCCGCTGCGCGACTGGCTCTACGATCGCATCGCCAGGAATCGTTATGCCCTGTTCGGCAGGAAGGACAGTTGCGACGTCCCGTCGGCCGAGCTGCGCGGGCGGCTGATCGGCTAGAGCGGTTCAGCGTTTGATAGAATCGCCGAACCGCTCTAACTCTTTGTTTTAACGCAATTCCCTAGGGAAAGCGCTAGCGCTTTTCCCGGGAAAACCGTTACACACTTTTCCTGGAATTGCTGTAATGCATGTCGAGATTTCGGATCCGCTCACCAGCCTGATCGTGCGCTATCGCGGCTGGCTGGAGCCTGTGGCTTCGCACGGCTCGAGCGAGATCGTCTCGCCCGCCGTCTTGCCGAGTTCCAGGCAGCCCTGAACCGTGCACAGCGTCCAGCCGCCGCCGGTCGCGCCGGAGGCGGCGAGCATGACGCGACGCTGGGCGCCCACCCTGGGCGCATAGACCCACCAGCCGTCGCGCAGCACGGCGCCTTCCTGCGGCTCCATGCCGGCCCCCGAGCCCTCGACGCGGGCCTCGACCACTTGCAGGCCGGACGGCGTCACCTTCCAGTCCTCCTCCCAGCGCGTCCGTTCCACCGAATGGATCCAGGACAGTGTGAAAGCTGCGACCGTCAACGTCACCGTCTTGCCGGCGGCGAGGATGCACAGGCTCATGGCGGCGGCGATCCAGGCCGGACATCCGTCGTTCCACGGCTGGCATCTGCCATGCCCCGGCTGGCGCTTGCCGTGCCACGGCTGCGATACCAGTGCGCCGCGATCATCAAGAGGGAAAGCGCAAAGCCCGCTTCATCGGTCATCGGCAGCGCGGCGACCAGCATGAAGGCGGCCAGCGCGGCAAGCAGCCGTTCCCAGGTCAGCAGCCGCGTGCGCAGGAAGCCGATCACCGCCGCGCCCCACAGGCCGATAGCCAGCACCGTCTTGACGACGATATAGGCTACCGCCGGCCAGTAGCCGATTTCGGTTGCCAGAACGCCGCCGTCCTGCAGCATCAACGCCGGCGTGTACACCGCCATGAACGGCACGACGAAGCCGGCGGCGGCGACCTTTATCGCCTCGAACGCGATCTTCAGCCCGCTTTCGCGCGCGATCGGGGCGGCCGCGAAACAGGCCAGCGCCACCGGTGGGGTCAGGTCGGCCAATATGCCGAAGTAGAAGACGAACATGTGGCCGACCAGAAGCGGCACCCCAAGCTGGAGCAGCGCCGGCCCGGCAATCGATGCCGTGATGATGTAGTTGGGGATGGTCGGAATACCCATGCCCAGCACGATGCAGGTGATCATGGTCAGGATCAGCGACAGGAACAGGCTCGACTGGCCGATCGAGACGATGAAGGCGCCGAAGGTGGTCGCCGCACCAGTCAAGGTCATGGTGCCGACGATGACGCCGACGACGGCGCAGGCAATGCCGACTGGAAGCGCGGTGCGGGCACCCTCGGCCAGCGAATCGCGGCAGGCGGCCAGCGTATCGCGCCCGCCCGCGACGAACAGATTGGCGACGATCAGCACCAGCGCCGCGACAAGGATGGCGTTGATGCCGATCTTGAAGAAGCTGGCGGCGACCAGGCCGAGGCCGATCCAGAAGATGACGCGCAGCGCCATCGACGAAAACCCCAGCGCCACCGAGCCGCCCAGGATCAACAGCACCGTCATGGCGAGACCGATGGTGCCGGAATAAAGCGGCGTGTAGCCCGAGAACAGGAGATAGATGAGGACGCCGAGCGGCAGGATCAGGTACCAGCGCTCGCGAAATGCCTTCAGCGGCGACGGCAGGTCGGCGCGCGGCAGGCCGAGCAGGCCATGTTTGCCGGCTTCCAGATGCACCATCCAGAAGGCCGAGGCGAAATAGAGCAGGGCCGGGATGATCGCCGCCTTGACGACCTCGTAATATTGGACGCCGAGCGTCTCGGCCATGATGAAGGCGACGGCGCCCATCACCGGCGGCATGATCTGGCCGCCCATGGACGCGGTCGCCTCGACGCCGCCGGCGAAGGCGGCGCGGTAGCCGAAGCGCTTCATCAGCGGAATGGTGAACTGGCCGGTGGTGACGACATTGGCGACGCCCGATCCCGAAATCGTGCCCATCAGGCCAGAGGCGATGACCGCCACCTTGGCGGCGCCGCCGCGTGCATGGCCGACGAAGCCGAGCGAGACGTCGGTGAACAGCTTGATCATGCCGGCGCGTTCCAGGAACGAGCCGAACAGGATGAACAGGAAGATATAGGTGGCCGACACGTAGATCGGAATGCCGTAGATGCCTTCCGTGCCGTAGGCCATCTGGTCGATGACCTGCGAAAAATCATAGCCGCGATGGTTGAGCGGCCACGGCAGATATTGGCCGAACAGCGCGTAGAGCAGGAAACAGCCCGATATGATCGGCAAGGCCGGCCCCATCATGGCATAGGCGGCGGCGAAGATGGTGACCAGCGCCACGACGCCGAAGACGAGATCGAGCGTGTTGAGGTCGCCGGCGCGGAAAATCAGCGGCTGGTATTCGATGTATTGATAGGCCGCGACCGCCACCCCCGCGAGTGCCAATGCCCAGGCAAATGCCTTGCCGGCGGCGGGCAGGCCGCGCGCCGAAGCGACGAGCGGGAAGGCCAGAAGCATCAGGAAGCCGACATGGACGGCGCGCAGCACCTGGCTAGGCACGGTCAGGACATGGGCGGCCGTTGCGATCTGGAACAGCGAGAAGGCAACCGCGATCCAGAACAGCAGGCGGCCCTCGAGCGTGTCGGCGAAACCGCGTCCGGTCGGATCGTGGAAATCGTCCGTGACGGCCTGCTCGTTATGGCTGTCGGTCATCGGCGCCTCGAAAAGAGAGTTCCATCAACGGGAAGGGGCCGGCCGGCGGCCGGCCCTTGCCGTTCGCAGCGCAATTCGCGCTGCTACAGCAGGCCCTTTTCCTTGTAGTAGCGCTCGGCCCCCGGATGCAGTGGAATCGGCAGTCCCTTGATCGCGTCTTCCAGCTTGATCGATTTGGCCGCGCTGTGCGCGGCGACCATCTGGTCGAGATGCTCGAACAGCTGCTTGGTCATCTGATAGGCCTCGTCGTCCGACAGGTCGGAACGCGTGACCAGGATGTTGGTGATGGCCAGCGTCGGCACGTCTTCCGTCTGGCCCTGATAGGTTCCGGCGGGAATGGTCGCCGCTTTGAACGGCGCGCCGAGCTTCTGCGCGACTTCGGCCGGCACCGCCACCACGGTGATCGGCACCGAGGATGCGAGGTCCTTAATCGAGGCGACGCCGAGGCCGGCCGACTGCAGCGTGGCATCGAGCTGCCGGTTCTTCATCAACTCGACCGATTCGCCGAACGGCAGGTATTCCGTCCGCGACAGGTCCTGGTAGCTCATGCCGAGCGCGCCGAAGATGGCGCGGGCGTTGAGTTCGGTTCCTGATTTCGGCGCGCCGACCGACAGGCTCTTGCCCTTCATGTCGGCGAAGGACTTGATGCCGGCCTCCTGGCTGGCGACGATCTGCACATAGTTGGGATAGATGGCCGCGATCGCGCGCAATTTGTCGAGCTTGTTGGGGAAGCCGGCTTCCTTGTCGCCCTCGGCCGCCGCCTTGACAGAGTCGCCGAGGGCAAAGGCGATCTCCCCCTTGCCCTGCTGCAGCAGGTTCAAATTCTCGACCGAGGCCTTGGTCGCCTGCACCTGGGTGCGCACGCCTGGGATATTCTTGCCATAGATTTCCGACAGCGCCACGCCGAGCGGATAGTAGACGCCCGAAGTGCCGCCGGTCAGCACATTGATGAATTCCTGCGCCATGGCTGAGGCCGCACCAAGGCCAAGTGAAAGCGCCATCGCGCCGACAGCAACGAATTTCGTTCTGAAATTCAACATCTGGTCTCCTCCCTCAATGGTGGCCGCATCACCTCCCTGACACGAACAGAGGCGAGTTTAGACAGCGGAAGAGAAATGCCAACCCGCAATTCCACGCTTTAGACAAATGGTTGAGAGGTCGCGAAGCACATGCCCGCTTGCACAAGGCGCGGCCGGAGACGAAAGTTTTTCCGCAAGCTGTCGAAATCGGTCGCCGACGCGCGACATACGTTCGGCCCGCAACGAAGCGGCCTTCCAAACCACGGGAGAAGACCCATGCGATACATGCTTTTGATCAACAATGACGAAGCCGCGCTGGCGAACACGCCGGTCGAGAAAGCCCAGCAGATGAGCGCGGCCTATGCCGCCTACACCGAAGCGTTGAAGAAGTCCGGCGCGTGGCTGGCCGGCGAAAGGCTGCGTCCGACCCAGGCGACGACCTCGGTGCGGATCGCCGACGGCAAGACCAACGTGATCGACGGTCCCTATGCCGACACCAAGGAGCAGCTTGCCGGCTTCTACATGATCGAGGCGGCCGATATCGACACCGCCATCGACTGGGCGGCGCGTTGTCCGGCGGCCAGCACCGGCACGGTCGAGCTGCGGCCGATCTGGGAAATGGCCGACTATATGCCCAAGAAGTGACGGCGTGATGGACACTCGCCCGGAGATCGCCCGGGCGGCCGCCGAGGCCGCCGCCCGGCAGAGCTATGGCAAGCTGGTCGCCTGGCTCGCCGCGCGCACGCGCGACGTGGCCGCCGCCGAGGACGCGCTGGCCGACGCCTTTGCGGCGGCGCTCGAACGCTGGCCGCGCACCGGCGTGCCGGAAAAGCCGGAAGCCTGGTTGCTCGCCGTGGCAAGGCGGCGGCGTGTCGATGCGGTGCGGCGGCGGCTGACCAGCGAAGCCGGCCGTGACCATCTCAAGCTGATTGCCGAGGAGGCGGAAGCGCGCATGACCGACGAGGACCTGCCCGACGAACGATTGCGGCTGATGTTCGCCTGCGCCCATCCGGCGATCGAACCCGGCGTGCGGGCGCCGCTGATCCTGCAGACCATCCTTGGATTCGATGCCGCGACGATCGCTTCCGCCTTCCTGCTCTCGCCGGCCACGATGGGCCAGCGCCTGGTGCGCGCCAAGAGCCGCATCCGCGAGACTGGCATTCCGTTCCGCGTGCCGGAGCGGACCGAACTCGGGGAAAGGCTGGACGCGGTGCTGGAGGCGATCTACGCCGCTTTCGCGGAAGGCTGGTCCGACCCGGCCGGCACCGAGACGCGGCGCCGTAACCTCGCCACCGAAGGTATCTGGCTCGGCCGGCTGGTGGCCTCGCTGCTGCCGGACGAGCCGGAGGCACTGGGCCTGCTGTCGCTGATGCTGTTCGCCGAGGCGCGGCGCGCCGCGCGGCGCGACCCGGCCGGAGATTATGTGCCGCTTGCCGAGCAGGATCATGCACTCTGGGATCATACCCTGGTCGACGAGGCCGAAGCCTGTCTTCGCGGCGCCGCGACCAAGGGCGTCATCGGCCGCTACCAGCTGGAGGCGGCGGTGCAGTCCGTCCATGCGGCGCGGCGGCTGACCGGCCGCACCGACTGGAGCGCGATCCGCGAGCTCTACGAAGCGCTGTTCTCGATTGTGGGATCGCCGGTCGTGGCGATCAACCGCGCGGTGGCGATCGCCGAGACAGAGGGCGCGGTGGCGGGGCTGGCGGCCCTTTACGTGCTTGGCGACGACAAGCGGCTCAATGACTACCAGCCCTACTGGGCCGCGCGTGCCGGCCTGCTGGCCAGGCTCGGCCAGGGACCGCAGGCGGTCGAAGCCTATGACCGCGCGATCGGCCTCGAGCGCGATCCGGCGGTGCGCCGCTTCCTGCAGGAAAAACGCGCCGCGCTCACACAGTGAGGTGCCGGAGCCCGGGCGCTTTTCGGTCCGTCCGTTCAGGCCGGCCACATCCCGTGCGACGTGTTGAGCGTCTTCAAAATCGGATGCTCCCGCAACCGCGCCCACAGGCGTTCGATATCGGGCCAGGCTGCCCGCGCTCTGTCGATGTCGGGATGCCAGGCCACCAGCATGACGAGATAGATGTCGGCCACCGACATCTTATCGCCAACAAGCCAGTCGCGGCCATGTAAGGCGGCATCGACGACGGCAAAACCGCGGTCCATTTCGGCGACCGCCGCCTGTTTCACCGCCTTGGTACCGTCCGCATCCGCTGTGTAACGATGGGCGTAGTAGAGCCGCAGGATCGCCGGGTAGAGCGCCGAGGACATGAACGCCATCCAGCGCAGGAATTCCGCGCGGGCGGGCGCGTCGGCCGCCGGCGCCAGGCCGGCCTGCGGGTGGCGCTCGGCGAGAAGGATGCAGATCGCCGCCGATTCGGTGATCGAGCATCCGTCCGGCAAGGTCAGCACCGGCACCTGGTTCAACGGGCTGATGGCGAGGAAGGCCGGATCGGGCGCCTCGCTCTTCGGCACGTCGATCTGTTCGAAAGGCGCATCGATCAGCGCCAGCGCCGCCTCGACGACGAAGCCGCCGCTGCCGGGACGCGTATAGAGCTTGTACATGGAATCCTCCCCCGGCCGTCTTCTCGCGGGCCGGAGGTGATATGAACCGGAAGCAGGGGTCGGCTCAAGCGGCGTGCCGGCGGCCACGGGGAGTTTTTCAGCGGGCCAGGCTCACGGTGCAGGACCAGTGAGGCTGGCGGGCCAGCCCCCCCTCTGTCCTGCCGGACATCTCCCCCTCAAGGGGGGAGATCGGATGTCATGAATGCTTTCGCCAATTTTCGACGCTGAAGAACGAGCGCGGGGCTGAAATTGCCAATCTCCCCCTCGAGGGGGAGATGCCCGGCAGGGCAGAGGGGGGCGCTGGCCCGCCGGCGCATGCTATTCCTGGGTATTGAAAACCTAAGCCCCAAGCCCCTCGAACAGGATCGTCGACAAATACCGCTCGGCGAAGTCGGGGATGACCACCACCAGGGTCTTGCCCTTGTTCTCGGGCCGCGAGCCGACGACGATTGCCGCCTGCAGGGCCGCGCCCGACGAGATGCCGACCGGCACGCCTTCGAGGCGGGCGATGAGGCGCGCATTGGCGACGGAATCCTCGTTCGAGACCTTGACGATCTCGTCATAGATCGTGGTGTCGAGGATTTTTGGCGCGAAGCCGGCGCCGATGCCCTGGATCTTGTGCGGGCCGGGCTGGCCGCCCGACAGCACCGGCGAGGCATCCGGCTCGACGGCGACGACATGCAGCGCGGGCTTGCGCTTCTTCAAGACCTGGCCGACGCCGGTGATGGTGCCGCCAGTGCCGATGCCGGCGACGAAGATGTCGATCTCGCCCTGCGTGTCGTTCCAGATTTCCTCCGCTGTCGTCTTGCGGTGGATTTCCGGATTGGCCGGGTTTTCGAACTGCTGCGGAATGATGGCGTTGGGGATCGTCGCGGCCAGTTCGTCGGCCTTGGCGATGGCGCCCTTCATGCCTTTCGGGCCTTCGGTCAGCACCAGCTCGGCGCCGAGCAGCGCCAGCATCTTGCGGCGCTCGACCGACATCGTCTCCGGCATGGTCAGGATCAGCTTGTAGCCCTTGGCGGCGGCGGCGAAGGCAAGCGCGATGCCGGTGTTGCCGGATGTCGGTTCGATCAGCGTGGTCTTGCCGGGGGTAATCTTGCCGGCTGCCTCCAGCGCCTCGATCATCGCCACGCCGATGCGGTCCTTGACCGAGGCGATCGGATTGAAGAATTCGAGCTTGGCGACCAGATTGGCGACGACGCCCTTCTCCTTGGCGAATTTGTCGAGCCGTACCAGGGGCGTATCGCCGATCGTGTCGGTGACGGAATCGTAGATACGGCCGCGGCCGGGCACGCGGGCTGAAGTGACGGGCTTGTTCATTGGTTTCGCTCCCTGGATTTCAGGCAATTGGCAGTAGCCGACAGAATAGGGCTTTCAGCCGCGCAAGATAGGCTGCGGCTCGAAAATATCCGAGTGGGGCGCGTGCTGAAAACGCCTGGCCCCCGGAAAACCATTTCTCGAAACAGCCGGGCCAGGGAATGGTTTGGCCAAAAGGCCTACTGACGAGCAGCGATCGCCGCCGCGGCGCCAACCATGAAGGCACCGGCGGTGCGGTTCAGCACCTTGAGCGCGCGCGGCGACTTCAGGAACCAGCGCGCCTTGGCCGCCAGCGCCAGGTAAGGCACCAGCACGACGAACAGCACGACGACCGTCAGCGCGACGAGAATGCCGTAGTCGGCAAGCGTGATCGTCTTCAGGTCGACGATGGTGGGCGTGATGGCGAGGTAGAAGATCATCGTCTTTGGATTGCCGAGCGTCACGGTCAACCCGGCGATGAAGCTCGACGGCAAGCCGCCCTTGCCCTTCCTGGCTTCGATGGTTTCGGGCGTGATACCAGCGGTCCAGAAGCGCCAGCCGAGGAAAGCGAGATAAGCGACGCCGGCCCATTTGATCGCCAGGAAAACCATGCCGAACTCCTGTGCGACGAAGGCCAGGCCCAGCACCACGGCGGTCAGATAGATGAGATCGCCAAGCATCAGGCCGAAGGACATGGCGAGCGACGAGCGAAAGCCGGAGCCGAGCGCACGTGCGACGAGCGCTGTGACGCCGGGGCCCGGGATGGCGGCGGCGACGCCGAGCGCGGCGCTGTAGGCGAGAAAGCCGGTGAGTGTCATGGATGTGGTCTCGGATGAGGGCGCTTTATCGCATATATCTGAATGGAATTGAATTTACCGAGGAATGGATTCGATTGCACCAGACCTCTGTGAGACCTGATGGGGGGCCAGGGCTGCCAATAGACGGATCAGGACCGTCCGTCACTATAAGTCACGCGCCAGATCGTGCCGTTGCCGTCCTCGGTGACGATCAGCGCCCCGTCCTTGGCCACCGCCACGCCAACCGGCCGGCCCCAGACCTCGCCATTTGAGACGACGAAGCCGGTCATGAAATCCTCGTATTCGCCGGTCGGCTTGCGGTCCTTGAACAGAAGGCGGACGACCTTGTAACCGGTCCTGTTGCCGCGGTTCCAGGAGCCATGCAGGGTCACGAAGGCATCGCCTTGATACTCGGCCGGAAAGCTTTTGCCGTCGTAGAAAGCGATGTTGAGCGGCGCCGAATGCGCCTGCATCAGCACATCGGGAATGTCAGCCTTGCCGGCGAGGTCGGGACGCGCGCCCTTGTGGCGCGGGTCCTCATTGTTGCCGATGTAATACCAGGGCCAGCCATAGAAGGCGCCTTCCCTGACCGTCGTCGCGTATTCGGCCGGCGTATTGTCGCCGAGCGCATCGCGCTCGTTGACGACGCACCACAGCGCACCGGTCGCCGGCTGCACGGTCATGCCCGAACAGTTGCGCAGCCCGGTGGCGACGATGCGTCCATTCCCGCCATCGGGGTCGAAGGCCCGCACCTCGGCCCGGCCCGCCTCGGCACCCCAACTGGCGCCGAGCGGCTTCGACTTGACCCACGCGTCGAGCCCGCCTCTGGGTCTCTTGCCCATGTCCTCGGCGATATTCGAGCCGGAGCCGACGGAGAGGTAAAGTGTCTTGCCGTCGGGCGAGAAGGCGATGTCGCGCGTCCAGTGGTGATTCGCCGGAATGTTGTCGACGATGGTTTGCGGCTCGCCCGAGGCCTTCAGGTCGCCATTGCGGTAGGCAAAGCGTACGATGCTGTCGCTGTTGGCGACATAGACCCATTGCGGGTCATTGCCGGGCGGATAGAAGGCGATGCCGTAGGGCCGGTTGAGGCCGCCGGCGAAGATGCTTTTCTCCGCGGCTTTCGCGCTTCCGTTCGTCAGCCGGTAGACACGGACCTGGTTGGCTTCGCTGTCGGCGACGAACAGGTCGCCGTTCGGCGCGACGCGCACCACACGCGGATTGTCGATGCCGGACGCGACGAGTTCCGCCGAAAAGCCGGGCGGCAGTTGTGGCTTGGCGTCTTGCGGCCTATCCGTCAGGCCGGCGCTGTTCGAAGCGGATTTGGTGACATAGGGCCTCGGCAAGTCTTCCGGCTTGATCAACCGGCGCACGCCGGGCTTGTCCGCGCGCCAGTCGCCGAAGGCTGCCGGGCCTTTGAGCACGGGCTGATCGGCCTGCTGGGCGAGAGCCGCGGTCGTGAGAAACAGTGCGGACATCGCCAGTCCGGCCAATCGCATCACTTCCTCCAGTGGGTCGTGGGAGAAATCAACGATCGGTTTGTCCGTGGGTTCCGTCACGCACGGTGAGCAAACTTCTGGAATCAGGTCCCGGCGGCGTAAAAATCGTCGTCCAGGCGTTTTTCCAGTTCCACGAGATCGGCCGGCAACGGCAGCCCCATGGCGCGCATTTCCCGCAGTTTTTCGCGCAGCTGTTCCTGAATTTCGTGCTGGTCCTCCGGCTGGTTCACCATCTCTTCGAGCAGCAGGCTGATCTGGGCCTTGAATGATTCCAGCGCCATTCTTTTTCTCCTTTGCAGCCGGTCCTTCGGTGTCGCACCAAAGGTGTCGAGATTCGGGTCAGGCCGAGTCGAAAACGGTGGCTTACGAGAACCGGAGCGGAGCGTACTTAAGTACGTGGGCACCGGAAGCGCAGGAAGCCACCGTTTGCAGGCCGGCTTCACCCGAATATCAATACACCTAGCGAAGCATGCGCGATATCAGCTGCGCCGTATAATCAACCATCGGCACGATGCGGGCATAGTTGAGCCGGGTCGGGCCGATGACGCCGAGGGCGCCGACGACGCGGGCGTCCTTGTCGCGATAGGGCGCCACCACCAGCGACGAGCCCGACAGCGAGAACAGCTTGTTTTCCGAACCGATGAAGATGCGCACGCCCGATCCCTCCTCGGCCAGGTCGAGCAATTGGATCAACCCATCCTGCGTCTCCATGTCCTCGAACAGATGGCGCAGCAATTCGATGTCGGCCTGGGCGGTGACGTTTTCGAGCAGATTGGCGCGGCCGCGTACGATGAGTCGTGCCGGCAGCCCGCTTTCGGCGCCCGCCCACACAGCCAGTCCCTTCTCGACGAGGTCCTGCGACAGCGTGTCGAGCGCCGCCCTCGTTTCTTCCTTGATGCGGGCGATCTCGGTCCGAGCCTCGGCCAGCGTGCGGCCGCGAATATGCGCGTTGAGGAAATTCGAAGCCTCGTGCAGTTGCGAAACGGTGATGCCGGCCGGCAGGTCGACGACGCGGTTCTCGACGTCGCCGTTCTGCGACACCAGCACGGCAAGCGCCTTGGTCGGCTCGAGCTGGATGAACTCGATATGCTTCAGCGCCACCTCGTTCTTGGCCGCCAGCACCAGGCCGGCGCCGCGCGACATGCCCGACAGCATCTGGCTGGCCTCGGTCAGCATGTGCTCCAGCGTCGCGCCCGAGCCGGAGGCCCGCACCTGCGCTTCGATGGTGCGGCGCTCCTCGTCGGAGAGGTCGCCGAGCTCCATGAAGGCATCGACGAAGAAGCGCAGGCCGGCCTGCGTCGGCAGGCGCCCGGCCGAAATATGCGGCGCGTAGATCAGCCCGAGATGCTCGAGGTCGCTCATCACGTTGCGGATGGTGGCCGGCGACAGCGAGGACGGCAGGATGCGCGACAGGCTGCGCGAGCCCACGGGCTCGCCGTCCCTCAGATAGGAATCGACGATGCGCCGGAAGATGTCGCGCGAGCGCATGTCGAGCGATTGAAGCGCGGGCGACTGCGACGCGGGATCGACTGCCTTGGTCATTCGGCCAAAAACCTCCGGTTCAAGGATATAGACTTCGGTGGGCCGCGCGCAACCGGTGTCTGTGTCGGATCACCCCGGGTGTCCGTGTCGGATCACCCCGGGGTCCGTGTCGGATCACCCCGGGGTCCGTGTCGGATCACCGGTCCGTTTTCCTTTGCGCGCTGCCCCCCTTGCGTCTAAAAGCCGGCCACGATTCAAAAATGACAAGAAAGCAGGCTGAATGCGCCCCTCCAAACGCCAATTCGACGAAATGCGCGCTATATCCTTCGAGCGCGGCGTCTCCAAGCACGCAGAAGGCTCCTGCCTGGTGAAGTTCGGCGACACCCATGTCCTGTGCACCGCGAGCCTCGAGGAAAAGGTGCCGGGCTGGATGCGCAATTCCGGCAAGGGCTGGGTCACGGCCGAATACGGCATGCTGCCGCGCTCGACCGGCGAGCGCATGCGCCGCGAGGCCTCCGCCGGCAAGCAGGGCGGCCGCACGCTGGAAATCCAGCGCCTGATCGGCCGTTCGCTGCGCGCTGTGGTCGATCTGCAGGCGCTGGGCGAACAGCAGATCACCGTCGACTGCGACGTCATCCAGGCCGATGGCGGCACCCGCACCGCTTCGATCACCGGCGGCTGGGTGGCGCTGTATGATTGCCTGCGCTGGATGGAAGCCCGGCAGATGGCCAGCGTTTCGAAGGTGCTGAAGGACCATGTCGCGGCGATTTCCTGCGGCATCCATGACGGCCAGCCGGTCATCGACCTCGACTATGTCGAGGATTCCTCGGCCGGCACCGACGCCAATTTCGTCATGACCGGCAAGGGCGGCATCGTCGAGATCCAGGGCACCGCCGAAGGCGAACCTTTCTCCGAGGACCAGTTCGCCGCGCTTATGGGCCTGGCCAAGAAGGGCATTTCCCGCCTGGTCAGCCTGCAGCAGATGGCGGTGGCGTAATTTCGAAATGTCGAGCTTGAGCGCCCCTCTCTGTCCTGCCGGACATCTCCCCCACATGGGGGGAGATTGGCAGCTTCGGCGCTCCACTCAATCCTGCAACGCAAATGATTGGCGAAAGCCGCGATGGCCGCTGATCTCCCCCCTCGTGGGGGAGATCCCCGGCAGGGCAGAGGGGGGCGCCTCGTGATACCCTCCGCCATCCTGGAATCGGCCCTCTACGTCACCGACCTCGACGCCGCTGAGCACTTCTACACCGACGTCCTCGGTCTCAAGCCGCTCGGCAAGGTCGACGGCCGCCACCTTTTCTTCCGCTGCGGCACAGGCGTCCTGCTCATCTTCAACCCCGAGGCGACCAAAATTCCGCCCGCACCGGACGCGAAGCTGAAAGTGCCGCCGCACGGCGCTATCGGCGAAGGCCATCTGTGCTTTGCCGCCAGCGCCGCTGAAATCGACGGCTGGAAAGCCCATCTTCAGGCGAAGAAAATCGCTATCGAAAGCGAATTCGAATGGCCGCAAGGCGGTCGTTCGATCTATATACGCGACCCCTCGGGCAATTCGATCGAGTTCGCCGAGCCAAGAATCTGGGGCCTTTGATGCATTCACTCGATGGCAAGAAGATCGTCGTCGCTAGCCACAATGAAGGCAAGCTGCGCGAATTCGCCGACCTGATGGGTCCGTTCGGCTTCGAGGCGAAATCGGCCAAGGCGTATGGCCTGCCCGAACCGGACGAAACCGGCACCACCTTCGAGGAAAACGCCTACATCAAGGCCTTCGCCGCCGCGAAGGCGACCGGCCTGCCGGCGCTGTCGGACGATTCCGGCCTCTGCGTCGACGCGCTCGACGGCGCGCCCGGCGTCTATACCGCGAACTGGGCCGAGACGCCGGACGGATCGCGCGATTTCGCCATGGCCATGCAGCGCACCGAAGTGGCGCTGCAGGAAGTCGGCGCGGCCACGCCCGAACGGCGCACGGGCCGCTTCGTCGCCGTCATCTGCCTCGCCTTTCCCGACGGCGAGGCCGAATATTATCGGGGCGAGGCCGAGGGCACGCTGGTCTGGCCGCCGCGCGGCGAGCTCGGTTTCGGCTACGA
Organism: Mesorhizobium sp. B3-2-1; assembly: GCF_006439515.1. Lineage (NCBI taxonomy): Bacteria > Pseudomonadati > Pseudomonadota > Alphaproteobacteria > Hyphomicrobiales > Phyllobacteriaceae > Mesorhizobium > Mesorhizobium sp. B3-2-1. The sequence goes on from NZ_VFTI01000022.1 coordinate 22,502, forward strand.
TCCGGTGTTCCTGCCCAATGGCTTCGACAAAACCTTCGGCGAGATGAGCGCGAAGGAAAAGCACGGCTGGAAACCCGGCCAGGCGACGGCGCTGTCGCACCGCGCCCGCGCCTTCCAGAAATTCGCCCAAGCGAGATTGGGACAGGCATGAGCATGCTGCTCGACCGCAGTCCCGGCTTCGGCGTCTACGTGCATTGGCCGTTCTGCGCGGCCAAGTGCCCCTATTGCGACTTCAACAGCCATGTCCGCCACCAGCCGGTCGACCAGGAGCGCTTCGCCGCCGCCTTCGAGGCCGAGTTGGCGACGATGCGCCAGCGCACCGGGCCGCGCGAAGTGACCAGCATCTTCCTTGGCGGCGGCACGCCGTCGCTGATGAAGCCGGAAACGGTGGCCAGGATTCTGGACGCGGTGGCCAGGAACTGGACGGTGCCTGACGGCATCGAGGTGACGCTCGAGGCCAACCCGTCTTCGGTCGAGGCGGAGCGTTTCCGCGGCTATAGGGCGGCGGGGGTCAACCGCGTCTCGCTCGGCGTGCAGGCGCTGAACGACAAGGATTTGCGCTTTCTCGGCCGGCTGCACAATGTCGAGGAAGCCTTGCACGCCATCGGGCTCGCGCGCGAAATCTTTCCGCGCCTGTCCTTCGACCTGATCTATGCGCGCCCCGGGCAGACGCCACAGGATTGGCAGGCGGAGCTCGAACAGGCGATCGGCCATGCCGCCGACCACCTGTCGCTCTACCAGCTGACCATCGAGGAAGGCACGCCCTTCCATGCGCTGCACGCGGCGAAGAAATTCATCATTCCAGACAACGATCACGCCGCCGACCTCTACGCGTTGACGCAGGAAATCACGTCGGCGCACGGCCTGCCGGCCTACGAGATTTCCAACCACGCGCGGCCGGGCGCCGAGAGCCGGCACAATCTGACCTACTGGCGCTACGGCGAATATATCGGCGTCGGCCCCGGCGCGCATGGCCGCTTCGTCGAGAACGGCCATCGGGTGGTGACGATCGCCGAACGGATGCCGGAAACCTGGGCCAATCTGGTCGAGGCCAAGGGCCATGGCATCACCGGCGGCGAGCTCCTCACGCGCTCGGAAGAGGCGGACGAGTTCCTGCTGATGGGGCTGCGCCTCGCCGAAGGCATCGACCTCTCGCGCTACGAGGCGTTTTCCGGACGCGGCCTGTCGAGCGCGCGGCTGTCGGTGCTGCAGGGGGAGGGGCTGGTGGCGCCGATCGGCAATGCGCGCCTGCGCGCCACGCCCGCCGGCATGATCGTGCTCGACGCCGTGGTGGCGGATCTGGCGCGCTAACTAGATCCCAAGTCGTCGGCCGGAAATTGGCAATTTCTCTGATTGAGGAAGGCTGATAGATATCTGGCTTGCCTAGCTGATGGCCATAACGCTGTTTCGAACAAGGGTGCGCCATGAAATTCGTGATCCATGAGACGTTCCGCACTGTAAACACGGATGATGTCTTCGAATTTGGATTAACCGAAATTTCGAAACCGCAGGACGACGAAGATCTCTATCGAGCCGATGCCGTAATCATTAGAAACCAGAAGGTTATCTCTAGGACAAAACCATCCGGCATGAGTGAATTCGATGTGATCCGGAGTTTTCTTACCTATGTCGGCATAAATCTGAGGGCGTTGCCGCGCGATTACGCGATAGAGTTCGAGCTCTACGGGCTAACCCCGGATCAATATATTCCGCTAACCAAGTCGATACGAGAAATGTTTGATGAGTAATTCCAATGTCACAGCTGCGAAGACGCTGAGCTAGGAAGCCGAGAACCTTTGAAAAACGTCCTCTTCGTCTGCAGCCAGAACCGCTTGCGCAGCCCGACCGCCGAGCAGGTGTTTTCCACGCGGCGCGACATCGAAGTCACCTCGGCCGGCACCAATCACGATGCCGAAAAGCCGCTGACGCATGAGCTGGTCGCCTGGGCCGATATCATCTTTGTCATGGAGAAAATCCACCGCACGAAATTGCAGAAGAAATTCAAGGCCGGCCTGAAGGCGGCCAAGGTGATCTGCCTCGACATAGCGGACGACTACGAGTTCATGGACCCGGAGCTGATAGCGCTTCTGAAGGCCCGCGTTTCACGATATCTGGACTGAGCGCCCGGCCCGGCGTTCACCTCTCCGCCTTCGGCGGCCGCCTCGCCGATCCGAGCCAGATCAGGCGTCGTGTTTGTGGCGGTGCTTTCCGCGCTCCTTCTCGGCCTGGGACTCTACGGAGCGCACCGGCTTGGCGTTGTCCTTGTCGCGGCGGCCGCGATGCTGGTCGCCCAAAGAGGGTAAGGGTGCGCCGTTGCGGGCGCTTTTTGTTTCAAGACGGGTGATGAAGATATCGAAGCGATTGGGCATCGTCCGGTCAGTGCTCCGTCGTGCTGTCGGTTTCGTTGTCGGAAAGCCTGACGTTTGTCGGCAAGGCGCTCGCGGCCTGCTTGGTCAGGCTGGTGTCGTTCCGGGCTGGCAGCCGCTTGTCCTGGCGTGCGGCCATCCGGCTGCGGCCGGCATAATAGGGCTCGAAAGCGTCCTGTATCGTCAGGCTGTCCATCCTGCCCTCCCTTCGGAATCAGGGGCTAAATCTGCCAAGACCGGTTTCGTTCCCTACTGTGGCGAAGGAATGGCGATTGCCTTACATCGGTGTGAGTTTTGCAAGCCGGCGCCAGCCATGCCAAACAGGATTTGGCAGGCCAAACAGGCCTGAACGGAGACGGCATCGGTGACTGGCGAGACGGGCAGGCGCAGCTATGTGGTCGGGCAGACCGAGATCGCCGCCCGTCCGCTCGATCCGGCGCTCTATCTGGTGGCGACGCCGATCGGCAACCTGGCCGACATCACGTTGCGCGCGCTGGAGACGCTGGCCGCCGCCGACATCGTCGCCTGCGAGGATACGCGCGTGTCGCGCGTGCTGCTCGACCGCTACGGCATTCGCCGCCGCACATCAGCCTATCATGAACACAATGCCGGCGAGGCCGGGCCGAAACTGATCGCGGCACTCGAAGCCGGCCAGAGCGTGGCGCTGATTTCGGATGCCGGCACGCCGCTGGTCTCCGATCCCGGCTACCGGCTGGTCGGCGAGGCGCTCGACCATGGCATTCGCGTCGTACCGATTCCCGGGCCCTCGGCGCCGCTTGCCGCGCTCACCGCATCCGGCCTGCCGTCCGACGCCTTCCTGTTCGCCGGGTTTTTGCCGGTCAAGGTTGGCCAGCGGCTGTCGCGGCTGGAAGCGTTGAAAGCCGTGCCGGCGACGCTGATCTTCTTCGAATCGCCGCGCCGGCTGGCCGAGTCGCTCGGCGCCATGGTCGAAGCGCTCGGCGGCGAACGCCAAGCCGCCATCGGCCGGGAATTGACCAAGACCTTCGAGGAGATGCGCACCGGTACGCTGCGGGCGCTCGCCGACCATTATGCGGCGGCCGATACGCCGAAGGGCGAGATCGTCGTCTGCATCGGCCCCGCCGAGGCCAAGGCCAACGAACCCGAAGACATCGACCGTCTGCTTTTGTCGCTCGCCGCCGAAATGCCGGCCTCCAAGGCGGCGGCGGAGGCCGCGAAAATGACCGGCGGCCAGAAACAGGCGCTGTATCGGCGGCTGCTGGAACTCAGGGACAGGCCATGACCCCAAAAAGTGGAGCGCGGTTTTCTCGGACAAACGGTTTCGTTTGTCCAGAGATCATGGTCGAGCAAAGTTCCGGAGCCGGCGGTGGCTGAGCGCCCGAGCGCCAGCCGCCAGAAGGCCTACCGGCGCGGCCATCGCGGCGAATGGCTGGCGGCTGCCGCGCTGATGCTGAAGGGCTACCGCATCCTGGCGCGCCGCCATCGCACGCGTTTTGGCGAGATCGACCTGATCGCACGGCGTGGCGACCTCGTCCTGTTCGTCGAGGTCAAGGCGCGCCGCACGCTGATCGAAGCCATGGAAGCGATCGGCCACGAATCGGAGCGCCGCATCGAGGGTGCGGCCGACATCTGGCTGTCGCGCCAGCCGGACTATGGCAGGCTGTCGATGCGCTTCGACATGGTTGCCGTGCTGCCCTGGCGGTGGCCGGTGCATGTCCCGAATGCGTTTTATGGGAGGAGCTAGATTACAAAAGGCGGTGCCGCCCCTCATCGCCCTGCCGGGCACTTCTCCCCGTATAGTGACGGGGAGAAGGGAGCGGCCGCAGCGACTGCGCCCTTCTTGCAACCGTTGTAATTGGCGAAATCGCAGATGACAGCGCCCCTCTCCCCGTCCCTATACGGGGAGAGGATGCCGGCAGGAAGGTGAGGGGCAGCGCAAACTTCTGATAACGCGCCTATTCAAACCGACGCGATTGCCCTTGCAATCACCCCCAAACCATCAGCGCCACCAACCCGACAATCCCCACCACCAGCCGCCACCAGCCGAACAGCGAGTAGCCGTTGCGCGAGACGTAATCGAGCAGGAAGCGGACCACGAACAGCGCCGTGACGAAGGCGGCGACGAAGCCGATGGCGATGATCGGCAGGTCGGCAGAAGTCAGCACGTTGCGGTTCTTGAACAGATCGAAGGCGAAGGCGCCGACCATGGTCGGGATGGCGAGGAAGAAGGAAAATTCCGCCGCCGCCCGCTTGTCGACGCCCAGAAGCAGCGCGCCGACGATGGTCGACCCGGAGCGGGACGTGCCGGGGATCAGCGACAGGCACTGGAAAAGCCCGATCTGCAGGTAAAGCCTGGTCGGAAACCGCTCGACGTCGCGATAGACCGGCTTGAGGTTCATGCGATCGACCACCAGCAGCACCACGCCGCCGATGATCAGCATGATGCAGATCAGTCGCGGCGATTCGAACAGCACCGTCTTGATGAAGTCGTGCGCCAGCGCGCCGATGATCGCGGCCGGCAGGAAGGCGATGAGGATGCCGATGACGAAGTGCCGCGTCAGCCGGTCATGCGGCAGGTCGAGCAGCATCTGCCACAGGCGCCGGAAATAGACGCTGAGGATGGCCAGGATGGCGCCGAGCTGGATCAGGATCTCGAAGGCCTTGCCGGTCGACTGGAAGCCGAGGAAATGGCCCGCGAGCAGGATATGGCCGGTCGAGGACACCGGGATGAATTCGGTCAGTCCCTCCAGCAGGCCGAGCAGCAGGGCTTCGACGATGGTCTGGCTTTCCATTTCTACCTCGGCATTGGCGTGACGGCTAACGGAATGGCTTGCTTGTCATGGCGCCGAAGTCCCCCTATAGGTCGCAACACCCCTGACGGCCCGCTAACCGGGCGGCCAAGACTTACCGGTGCGCCTTGCGATTCGCCAGTGTGGCAATCCGGAATTCGCCACACCTGGGACGAGCGCGATGCGCGAATTCCGGATTCTGAACCAGTGCGCTTTATCATCGCGGAACCATGCTGACGCTTTTCCACCATCCCATGTTCGCCACCTGCCGCTTCGTCCGCCTCGCCTTTGGCGAGTATGGCGAGGAGCTGGCGCTGATCGAGGAAAAGCCGTGGACGCGCCGCAAGGAGTTCTTGGCGCTGAATCCGGCCGGCACGCTGCCGATCCTGCTGGCCGAGGGTGACGTGCCGATCATCGGTGCGACGGTCATCTCGGAATATCTCGACGAGACGCGCGGCGTGCTGAAGCGCGACAAGCGGCTGTTCGCCGAGGACCCGATGCAGCGCGCCGAAATCCGCCGGCTGATCGACTGGTATCTCAACAAGGCCGAAGGCGAAGTCACCCGCCACCTCGTGCGCGAGCGCGTGCTGAAGCCGGTGATGCCGGAAACCGCTGGCGGCGGTTCGCCCGATTCGGGCGCCATCCGCGCCGCGCGCGCCAACATCCGCCAGCACATGAAATACACCAACTGGCTGGCCGGCACCCGTCATTGGCTGGCCGGCGGCAGGGTCACCTATGCAGATCTGGCGGCCGCCGCGACGCTGTCGGTGCTCGACTATCTCGGCGAGATCGACTGGCGCGAACACCCCGCCGCGCGCGAATGGTACACGCGGGTGAAGTCGCGGCCTTCGTTCCGGCCGCTCTTGACCGACCGCGTGCGCGGCCTGTCGCCGGTATCGCACTATGCGGATCTCGACTTCTGACGCGGCAAAACTGCGTGCGCTGATCGACGCGGAAGCGCGGCGCGCCGGGTTCGATGCCGTCGCCGTCACCGCTCCCGATGCGATTCCCCTGGCGCCAGCACGGCTTGCCGAATTCGTCGCCGACGGCTTTCATGGCTCCATGGATTGGATCGCCGAGACGCTCCAGCGCCGCAGCGAGCCTTCGACGCTGTGGCCCGACGTGCGCTCGATCATAGTGCTGGCGATGAATTATGGGCCGGACCATGACCCCCGCGATGTGCTGGCCAGGCGCGACCGTGGCGCGATCTCGGTCTACGCGAAGAACCGCGACTACCACGAGGTGATGAAAGGCCGGCTGAAGGAAATCGCCGGCAAGATCGTCGCACGCGCCGGCGGCGACGTGAAGGTGTTCGTCGATACCGCGCCCGTCATGGAAAAGCCGCTGGCGGAAGCAGCAGGCCTGGGCTGGCAAGGCAAGCACACCAATCTGGTCAGCCGCGAACACGGCTCCTGGCTGTTCCTCGGCACCATCTTCACCACGGCCGAGCTCGCACCCGACCGGGCCGAGATCGACCATTGCGGCTCCTGCCGCGCCTGCCTCGACGCGTGTCCAACCGACGCATTCCCCGCCCCCTATAGGCTCGATGCGCGGCGCTGCATCTCCTATCTCACCATCGAGAACAAGGGACCGATCCCGCATGAATTCCGCGAGGCTATCGGCAACCGCATTTATGGCTGCGACGACTGCCTGGCCGCTTGCCCGTGGAACAAGTTCGCAAGTGCGGCTTCGGAGGCCAAGCTCGCCGCGCGCGACGATTTGCGCGAGCCTGCGCTCGCCGACCTTTTGGCCCTCGACGATGCTGGCTTCCGCGCCTTCTTCTCCGGCTCGCCGATCAAGCGCATCGGCCGCGACCGCTTTGTCCGCAACGTGCTTATCGCCGCCGGCAATTCCGGCGAGGCCGCCCTTGCCGGCATCGTCCGGGACCTGCTCGGCGACGCCTCGCCGCTGGTGCGGGGCGCGGCAATATGGGCGCTGGCGCGGCTGGTGCCGGAAACCGAATATGCCGAACGGGCCGCGAACGGCCTGAAGAGCGAGAGCGATGGCGCCGTCCGCGAGGAATGGCGCCTGGCGCGGCCAAACAGGACGCATGCATGAGCGAAAAGCAGGTCTTCATCTTCGGCGCCGGCTATTCGGGTAAGGCCTTTGCCCGCGCCAATACGGGAGCCGCCACGATCGTCGGCACGACACGCGTTGAAGAAAAATTCGATGCGCTGCGGCAGGCCGGCATCGACCCACTGCAGTTCGATGGGAGGTTGACGGGCGACATCGGCGATGCGCTGGAGAAAACCACCCATCTGGTGATTTCGATCGCCCCGGAAGAAACCGGCGATCCCGTGCTGAATGCCGCCCGGGAAGCAATCGCGGGGATGCCTGACCTGAAGTGGATCGGCTATCTCTCGACCGTCGGCGTCTATGGCGATCATGGCGGTGCCTGGGTCGATGAAACGGCCGCGTGCCGGCCGGTTTCGAAGCGTTCGGTGATGCGGGTCGAGGCCGAGCAGGCCTGGCTGAAGCTCGGCCGGGACATTGACCGGCCGGTGGCGATCCTGCGGCTGTCGGGCATCTACGGTCCGGGCCGCAACGCGCTGGTCAACCTGGAAAACGGCACGGCCAGACGCCTGGTCAAGCCGGACCAGGTGTTCAACCGCATCCATTGCGACGACATATCGGGCGCGCTGTGGCATCTGATCGGCGGCAATACGGGCGGCATCTTCAATGTCACCGACGATGAGCCGGCGCCGCCGCAGGATGTCGTCGCCTATGCCGCTTCGCTGATGGGGGTTGAGCCGCCGCCCGAAATTCCGTTCGAGAACGCGCAACTTTCGCCCATGGCGCGGTCCTTCTATGGCGAGAACAAGCGGGTCGCCAATGCGGCGATCAAGGCGGCGGGCTATCGTTTTCGCTTTCCCGACTATCGCGCCGCCTTCGACCATATGTGGGCAAGCGGCGACTGGCGCGACGGCGCGCCGCGCAGTCCGATGAAGGGATAAGCAATTCCAGGAAAAGTGTGAAACGGTTTTCCGTCCGGAATTGCCCCAAAAGCTAGAGCGATCGAAGCGTCGCATGTTGCGTGCTATGATTCGGGCTTGGGGTTTGTGGATCCGGTTTCATGAAGACAGCGACGTCTCTCGGAAAAAAATCACTGTTCGCCGCCGCGCTTGGTCTGTTCGCATTGACCGGTCTCGCCCCACAACCGGCAGCGGCCGAGGAACGGGCAAAAGACCTGTTCGGCGCCGAGAAACTGCCGACGGCTACCGCCCCTCAATCCTTCGGCTTCTATTCCAAGGGCTGCTTTGCCGGCGGCGTCGCCATTCCCATGGATGGGCCGACCTGGCAGGTGATGCGGCCATCGCGCAACCGTCGCTGGGGTCATCCGGCGATGATCGCGCTGATCGAGAAACTGTCGCGCGACGCGGCCGCCGACGGCTGGCCGGGTCTGCTGATCGGCGACATCGCGCAGCCGCGCGGCGGGCCGATGCTGACCGGCCATGCCTCGCACCAGATCGGGCTCGACGCCGACATCTGGCTGACGCCGATGCCCGACCGCACGATGACCAGGGCGCAGCGCGAGACCATGAGCGCCACGCTGATGGTCGACGAGAAGACGCATCTGGTGAAGGACGCGCTATGGACGCCGCAGCACACGGCGTTGCTGAAGCGCGCGGCGAGCTATCCGCAGGTCGAGCGCATCTTGGTCAATCCGGGCATCAAGAAAAAGCTCTGCGACACCGTCAAGGGTGACCGCTCCTGGCTGCGCAAGATCAGGCCGTTCTGGGGCCACGACTATCATTTCCACATGCGCATCGGCTGCCAGCCGGGCTCGCCCAACTGCAAGGCGCAGGAGGCGACACCGGATGACGACGGCTGCGGCAAGCCGCTGGCCTGGTGGTTCACCGAAGAGCCGTGGCGGCCCAACAAGAACCCCGATGCGCCCAAGGCCCGCGACCTGATGACGATGGCCAACCTGCCCAGGGAATGCCGCGCCGTGCTCGACGCGCCGGGGCCTGCCTCGGCCGAGGCCGCGACCTATCATGGCGACGCGGTGCCGATCGCGGTGGCGGCGCCCGAACCCGAAGCGCCGGCGCTGCCTGCTGTGACGGCCAGCAGCACGGCCGGCCTGCCAAGCGCTGTGAACGCTTTCATGGCGACACCGGAGGTCGGCGTGCCGGTGCCACGGCCACGGCCCGGCAATTGACGATTGATTGCCGAGGTCGGCGCCGCCCCTCATCGCCCTGGCCGCAGCCTCGGCGCCCTCTTTGCCACGTCAGCGATTGGCAAAACCATCGATGGCAGCCCCCTCTCCCCGTCACTATACGGGGAGAGGATGCCGGCAGGCAGGTGAGGGGCGGCGCCGACGGCGCAAGGATCGGATTCAAATTCGAAGCGATTGTCCTGGAACTGAAAGCAAGCGGCTTTCCCTTTGCAAGGCCATGCGCTAGTCAACGGGAAAACAGCGGCACGTAGCCCGGACGGGGAACGGACGAGAGCATGCCAAGCACAGCCGATGACGAGACTTTGCTGCGATTTCCGATCCTGATCGGCGATATCGGCGGCACCAATGCGCGCTTTTCGATCGTGCTCGACGCCAACTCCGAGGCCGGCGAGCCGACCATCGTCCAGACCGCCAATTACAACACCATCGACGAGGCGATCCAGGCGGCCGTGCTCGACCGCTCCTCGGTCCGTCCCAATTCGGCGGTGCTGGCGGTGGCCGGGCCGGTGGACGGCGACGAGATCGAGCTCACCAACTGCCCGTGGGTCGTCAAGCCTAGGCAGATGTTCGCCAGTCTCGGCTTGAGCGACATCGTCGTGCTCAACGATTTCGAGGCGCAGGCGCTGGCCGTCGTCGCGCTTGGCGAAGAGCATATGGAAAAGATCGGCGGCGGCACGCCGGAGCCCAATGCCGGCCGCGTCGTGCTGGGTCCGGGAACCGGTCTCGGCGTCGCCGGGCTGGTCCATGCGCTGCATCACTGGATACCGGTGCCCGGCGAAGGCGGCCATATGGATATCGGGCCGCGCACGCCGCGCGATTTCGAGGTGTTCCCGCATATCGAGAAGCTCGAGGGTCGCATTTCGGGCGAACAGATCCTGTGCGGACGCGGCCTCGTCAACGTCTACCGGGCGGTGGCCAAGGCGGACGGCAAGCCGTCGCCCTTCACCACGCCGGCCGAGGTCACCGCTGCGGCGCTGGCCAAGACCGATCCTGTGGCGCAGGAAGCGCTGGAGACCTTCGTCACCTGCCTCGGCCGCACCGCGGGTGACCTTGCGCTGGTGTTCATGAGCCGGGGCGGCGTGTACCTCACCGGGGGCATCGCGCAAAAGATCGTGCCGGCATTGAAGGAGGGCAATTTCCGCGCCGCCTTCGAGGACAAGGCGCCGCACAGCGCGCTGATGCGCACCATGCCGGTCTATGTCATCACCCATCCGCTGGCGGCGCTCCTCGGCCTTGCCGCCTATGCCAGGAACCCCTCGCTGTTCGGCGTCCAGACGGCGGGCCGGCGCTGGCGCGACGAAGTTAGTCACCCCAAGGCATAGGCAAGCCTGCTGCTTGGCGTTAATAGGGGTGCCGAAATGCCCGCCACGGGCAGCGGAAACCGACAAAGCCTTCTGATTTGACACTTCAAATTCCAAACAAACAAAAAGCCCGGCCTGGCGAGGTCACAGCGGTGCTGCGCCGCATTCTCGCTGAGAACAGCCATGACTATCGCTGGACCTATGTCATGGTCATCACCTGTTCGCTGATCGTTTCGGGCACGACCGCCTTCACGGCCTGGATCATGGCCCCGATGGTCAACCAGATCTTCTACGAACGGCGTGGCGACGCGATCGTGTGGATCTGCGCCGGCTTCATGGCGGCCTTCCTGCTGCGCGGCTTCGCCGGCTATGGCCAGGCGGTGGCGCTGGCCAAGATCGGCAACAATCTGGTGGCGCGCTACCAGAAGCGCATCTTCGATCACCTGATGAAGCTCGGCGTCGGCTTCTTCAACGACACACGTTCCGGCCGGCTGGCAGCGCAGGTCAACGAAAACGTCGGCGGCATCCGCGACCTGCTGTCGTTGACGCTGACCTCGATCACCCGCGACGCCGTGACGCTGATCGGGCTTCTCGGCGTCATGGTCTACCAGGATCCGGTTCTGTCGCTCAGTTCGCTGCTGATCGGGCCGCCGCTGATCTGGGCCGTCGTCTACCTCACCCGTCGCGTGCGGCGCATAACCCGCGAATCCGTGCTGATCAATTCGCGGTTGATCGGCGCCGTGCAGGAAGCCACGCAAGGGATCGCCATCGTCAAGGCCTTCACCATGGAGGACGAGTTGGCGGGCCGCATCGGCAAGCTCGCCAGCGACGCCGAACAGCGCTCCAACAAGATTGCCCGCGTCTCCGAACGGCTGGCGCCGATTTCCGATATGCTGGCCGGCCTCGCCGTCACCTCCGTCATCGCCTATTCCGGTTACCGGGCGCTCGTTCTCGGGCAGCCGCCGGGCGCGGTCTTTTCCTTCATCACCGCGCTGATCCTGGCCTATGACCCGGCACGGCGCCTGGCGCGCATGCAGGTCGGCATGGAGCGGGCGCTGGTCAATGCACGCATGATCTACGAACTGCTCGACCTCGAGCCGAAGCAGGGCGACGCCCCGGATGCCACGCAGGCGCATTTCACCACGGGCGAAGTGCGCTTCGACAACGTATCCTTCCGTTATGTCGAGGAGGCACCGGTCCTGCAGGGTCTGAGCTTTGTCGCCGCCGCCGGCAAGATGACCGCCGTCATCGGCGCATCCGGCGCCGGCAAGACGACGCTGGTGGCGCTGTTGCAGCGCTTCTACGACGTCGAGAGCGGCACGATCACGATCGACGGCCAGGATATCTCGAAGGTCACCAAACAGTCGCTGCGCGGCTCGATCGCCTATGTCTCGCAGGCCCCCTACCTGTTCGAAGGCACCATCCGCGACAACATCCGCTATGGCCGCCCCTCGGCCACCGATGCCGAGATCGAACAGGCCGCGCGACTGGCCGCGGCCGACGAATTCATTCGCCAGCAGCCGCAAGGCTATGACACGCCGGTCGGCGAGAATGGCGCCACGCTGTCCGGCGGCCAGCGCCAGCGCGTATCGATCGCCCGCGCCATCGTGCGCCAGGCGCCGATCCTGCTGCTCGACGAGGCGACATCGGCGCTCGACAACGAGGCCGAAGCCCGGGTCCAGCAGGCGCTCACCAAGGTCATGGAAGGGCGCACCACCATCGTCATCGCGCACCGCCTCTCGACCGTGGTCAATGCCGACCACATCATCGTGCTGGAACAGGGCCATCTGGTCGAGGAGGGTACGCACGCCTCGCTGATGGCCGACCCGCACAGCGTCTATGCCCGTTTCCACCGGATACAGGGCGTCAAGGGCCTGGGGCTTGTCGACGACAGCGCGCCGGTCGAGACTTCGGTTCAGGATTTGGAAACCCAGAACGTCGCCGGGAGCACGGCATGAGCGAAACATCGGCAACATCGGGCGAGCCGACCAGCGATATGGGCCTTGTGGTGGTGGGCGCGGCCGGCCGCATGGGCCAGACGCTGATCCGTGCCATCCACGCCATTCCGGGCGCCCGCGTCATCGGCGCAGTCGAGCGCGCGGATTCGCCTCACCTGGGCAAGGATGCAGGCGAACTGGCCGGCGTCGGCCGCATGGATGTGGCGATCGGCAGCGATCCTTTACCAGTCTTCGCCAGGGCCGATGGCGTGCTCGATTTCACCACTCCGGCCTCCACGGTAGAGTTCGCCGGCTACGCGGCGCAGGCGCGCATCGTCCATGTCATCGGCACGACCGGCTGTTCGGCCGACGACAATGCGAAAATCGCCGCCGCCGCGCGCCACGCGACCATCGTCAAGTCGGGCAATATGAGCCTCGGCGTCAACCTGCTGGCGGTGCTGGTCGAGCAGGCGGCGCGCGCGCTCGATGCCGATGATTTCGACATCGAGATCCTCGAAATGCACCACAGGCACAAGGTCGACGCGCCTTCGGGCACGGCGCTTCTGCTCGGCGAAGCCGCCGCCGCCGGGCGCGGCATCGCACTGGCCGGCAACGAAGTGCGTTCACGCGACGGCCATACGGGTGTGCGAAAAACCGGCTCGATCGGCTTCGCCGCCCTGCGCGGCGGCTCGGTCGTCGGCGACCACAGCGTGATCCTGGCCGGCACCGGCGAGCGCATCACGCTGTCCCACCATGCCGAGGACCGCGCCATCTTCGCCCGCGGCGCCGTCAAGGCCGCACTGTGGGCGCGCGGCAGGAAGCCGGGACTGTATTCGATGCGCGACGTGCTCGGGCTTGCCTGAAACGACCCTGAACCATCTTCGTTCCTAGGCAAGTCCGGACGGAAAACCGCTACACACTTTCCTTGAACGCTCAGACCCCAGAGGAGCAAAAATGTCGAGAACTCTCGTGCTCGTTCGCCACGGCCAGAGCGAATGGAATTTGAAGAACCTGTTCACCGGCTGGCGTGACGTCGACCTGACCGAGCAGGGCCACGCCGAGGCCAAGGCCGCCGGGCAGAAGCTCGAGGCGCGCGGCCTGAAATTCGACATCGCCTTCACCTCGGCGCTGGTCCGGGCGCAGAAAACCTGCCAGCACATTCTCGACGCGGTCGGCCAGAGCGACCTGAAGACCATTCGCGACCAGGCGCTCAACGAGCGCGACTATGGCGACCTCTCCGGTCTCAACAAGGACGACGCACGCCAGAAATGGGGCGAGGAGCAGGTGCATGTCTGGCGCCGCTCCTATGACGTGTCGCCGCCCGGCGGCGAAAGCCTGAAGGACACCGGCGCCCGCGTCTGGCCCTACTACCTGCACGATCTACAGCCGCACGTGCTGCGCGGCGGCACGGTGCTGGTCGCCGCCCACGGCAACTCGCTGCGCGCGCTGATCATGGCGCTGGACGGCAAGTCGGGCGAGGAGATCGTCAAGCTGGAGCTCGGCACCGGCGTGCCTGTGATCTACCAGCTCAATGCCGATTCGACCGTGGCCTCGAAGGAAGTGCTGGAAGGCTGAGCTTCTGTTATTTCTGCCAATTGTGACATTGGAGCCGCCCCTCATTGCCCTGCCGGGCATTTCTCCCCGTATAGTGACGGGGAGAAAGAAGCCGACCGCGACGCTGGCGCTCTTTTTGCAACGCCGATAATTGGCGAATCGTCGGTGAGAGCGCCCCTCTCCCCGTCCCTATACGGGGAGAGGATGCCGGCAGGCAGGTGAGGGGCAGCGCCGACGCCCGAAACTGAGTCGGCGAGTGGCGGCCTTCGAAAAAAGCGCGTTGACAGCAATCGCTTGCCCGCTTATTGAGCCCGCACCAGCCCAGATGGCGGAATTGGTAGACGCGCACGGTTCAGGTCCGTGTTCCGCAAGGAGTGGAGGTTCGAGTCCTCTTCTGGGCACCATTTTTTCCCGACTACCAACGGGATCAATTAGATAGGCCAATTCAATTCGTTGAGTTCACGCTCGTGGGTGTGTTTCTGGCTTGTCCGACCCATGAAGCGTATTGGCTCCCTCAAGCACTGTTTCGCCCGGCGAGCCCCCCTGATGTCAAAGGCCGCACGGCGGGCCCCAAGCGCGCATCCCGTTGGGCCAAGCGATTGTCTCGTCCACGCGGCATCAGCACGAGCCCACGCCCCGCTGCTTATTGTCCTCGGCGTCGCGCAGGCTGGTGCTGATCTAACGGCTTGTTTCGGCACTATAAAGCTGCTGCAATCGACCGACTGGCGATAGGGGGCACGGATGCTCAAGTGGGGAGCGATCTTGGGGGTTATCGGGTTCCTTGCCGGCTTCGTAGGGCCGATTGTCCTTACGCTCGAGGCAAACCAGGGGCCGCTGCTCGGAATATTCATAACCGGGCCACTCGGCTTTCTTGTCGGCCTGGTTGTCGGTCTCGTGTTGAAGCTGCGGCCGCATCGTTACTAGAGCATGATGTCGAAAAGTGCGAAGCGGTTTTCGGACAACATCATGCTCTATCTCTTTTTGATTTAGAGACGGATTCAGATTTCAGGTCGACTCGACCTGAAATCATCCGGCTCTAGCCTCTCGGCCCTGACTTCCGCGATCTAGTAGCTTCGCCAATTGCCGACCTCCGTGCGCTTTCGGAAGGCGGCTGACCGATCCGTCCCGGCCGGTGCCGCAGCCTATTACCGCGGCCATCATTTGATCGTCGCATGCGCCGGTTCGGCTACCGCTCAGTGCCTCATCTCCCGGCGCCTCCCGAAAGGACGCATCGTGTCCGGCCCGGCGCGACCAAAAAGGACCACTGTCCCGACAAAGCTTTGACATGATCGCGCGTAGTTTAGAAACATTCAAAACTGGATGCTTCGCATGAATCCCACCTACACAAGCGCGCAAAAGGCCATGCACTGGGCCGTGTTCGTGCTGGTTATCGGTCTTTATGGCTTGACCTATGTTGAGGAGCTTTTTCCCCGCGGCGACCCCGGCCGTGCGCTCGTCTGGTGGCTTCATATTTCGTTTGGGATGCTGTTGTTCGTGCTGATCGTTGTCCGCATCGGCCTGCGCCTGACATTGGGAACCCCGGGGCTGCCGCGGCAAATGTCAGAGCTGGAACGCTGGACGGCCAAGGTCGCGCATCTGGTGCTTTACGCACTGCTCGTGGCCATACCGGTTCTTGGCATCGTGTTGACGTGGTACAGGGGCGATGCGTTGAGCTTCTTTGGCCTCTTCACCGTCCCGGCGCCGGTTTCTCCCGACCGCGACGCGGCCCGATTCGTAAGGGAGCTGCACAGCCTCTGCGCCAATCTGATCCTCATCCTTGCCGGACTGCATGCGGCGGCGGCGCTGTGGCATCATTTCATCCGCAAGGACGATGTGCTCAAGCGTATGTTGCCGGAAGCGGCTGGCTCCTGAGAGGCAGCGGCAGCCCAAGGCGATCATTCCTCTGGGCGGCGAACCCTGAGTTTCGAAATTCTCAAGTGGGCCGGCCCTGGTCATCCCGGAGCGACGGCGTGGTGACTGGCCCAACCTCCCCTCCCGGCTAGTCCGCGAACAAACCGCTTCAAACCGCGCTCCCGCTTCGCTACGCTCGCTGCCATGTCTCAATCCAGCACCGCGATCTTCGGCGCCCGCCGCGACCAGGCGTTTCCAACGCTGGCCGAGGCGGACATCGATCGCATGCGCCGATTCGGCGAGGCCAGCGCCTATGCCGCCGGCGAGCACATTTTCGAGGCCGGCGATGTGTCCCCGGGGCTGATCGTCGTCCTGTCGGGCAAGGTCGACATCACCCAGGATGGCAAATTTGGCCGGCGCGAGACGCTCGTCACGCATGGTCCCGGCAGCTTCGTCGGTGAACTGGCGCAGCTTTCGGCCCGTCCCTCGCTGGTCAATGCGCAGGCGGCCGAGGCGGTCGAAGCGTTCGTCATCTCCTCGCAGAGGCTGCGCGACCTGATGGTGCAGGAGGCCAATCTCGGCGAGCGCATCATGCGGGCGCTGATTTTGCGCCGCGTCGGGCTGCTCGAGAGCGGCACGATCGGCCCCATCATCGTCGGACCGGCCGACAATGGCGACGTCCTTCGCCTGCAGGGCTTTCTCGCCCGCAGCGGCCAGCCCCACCGCGTGCTCGATTCAAAAACCGATCCTTGTGCAAAAACCCTGTTCGAGCACTTCCATGTCGATCCGCACCATTTGCCGGTCGTACTTTGCCCGAATGGCAGGCTGCTGCTCAATCCCGCGGAGAAAGACCTCGCCCGCTGCATCGGCCTGCTGCGGCCGGTCGACGCCAGCAAGGTCTATGACGTCGCCATCGTCGGCTCCGGACCGGCCGGGCTGGCGGCGGCGGTCTATGCGGCGTCCGAAGGGCTGTCGACCATCGTGCTCGATTGCCGGGCCTTCGGCGGCCAGGCCGGCGCTTCCGCGCGCATCGAGAATTATCTCGGCTTCCCCACGGGCATTACCGGCATGGCGCTGATGGCACGCGCCTACAACCAGGCGCAGAAATTCGGCGTCGAGATGGTCATCCCCGACGAGGTGAAGCTGCTCGGCGCCGCCACCGACGGCGCGCGCTACAAGCTTGCGGTCGGCGACGGCGAGAGGGTGCGCACGCGCTCGGTGGTGATCGCCAGCGGCGCGCGCTATCGCCGCCTCGATGTCGCCAACCTCGCCGAGTTCGAGGGCACATGCGTGCATTATTGGGCCTCGCCCATCGAAGCACGGCTTTGCGGCGGCCAGGAAGTGGCGCTGGTCGGCGCCGGCAATTCGGCCGGCCAGGCGGCCGTCTTCCTGGCCAGCCATGTCGGGAAAGTGGCGCTGCTGGCGCGTGGCGGCAGTCTCGAAGCCTCGATGTCGCGTTACCTCGTCGAGCGCATCAGGGCGCAGCCGAACATCGAGGTGCTGACCGGCACCGAGATCGAGGCGCTGGACGGCGAGGAAGGCAATCTTGCCACGGTCCGCTGGCGCGACCGCTCGACCGGCGCCTCGACGACGCGGCCGATCCGCCATCTCTTCCTGTTCATCGGCGCCGACCCGAATACCGATTGGCTCGTCCAATCCGACGTGGCGCTGGACGCCAGGGGTTTCATCCGCACCGGCTCGGACACAGCATCGGCGCATGGCGTGATGGAGACGAGCCGCAGCGGCGTGTTCGCCATCGGCGACGTGCGCTCCGGCTCGGTCAAACGCGTCGCGGCTGCCGTCGGCGAAGGCGCCCAGGTGGTGGCGGCGTTGCATGCATTTCTTGCGCGGGAAGGCAGCCGTGCCGACGCCGCTCAACCTGTCGGGAGAGTGTGATGGCTGACGAGTGCAGACACGCGGCTGGCATCAAGGACGTGACGCCGAGCGCGCTCGGCTGCGAGGAGTGCCTGAAGAGCGGCTCCTGGTGGGTGCATCTGCGGCTCTGCCGCACCTGCGGTCATGTCGGCTGCTGCGACGACTCACCCAACCGCCACGCGACCAAACATTTTCATGCCACCAGCCATCCCGTGATCGAGGGCTATGATCCGCCGGAAGGCTGGGGCTGGTGTTATGTCGACGAGATCTTTCTCGACCTCGGCGACCGCACGACCCCGCAGCGCGGCCCGATCCCCCGCTTCTACTGAGCTATCGAGCAGCCCGGAGAAAAGCGGGTTCGGCCTGATTTATCGTACCGACCCGGTAACGGTCCTGTCGACATCCGGAACGGATTTGCGATCGTTGCCGGCAAGGGCGGCGATGAGCAGCAGGCTGGCCACGACCGGAACGAACAGCACGGCGATACGGGCCTGTATATGAAGAATGGCGCGCCATTCGCTGCTGCGCTTGTCGGGGCTGTCGCTCATCATACTCACTTTGCCATGGACCCCCCGAGGTCACATAGCCGTCAACGGTTAAGCAACTCCTTCCGACTTCGTTAACGCAGGCGTTCAAGCCTGAAATCAGCCCAACCCGATCCGCCTGGCGCCCTGCCGGAACAACACTTCGGCGTCGGGCTCGAAGCGGAAAGTGCCGATGAAATCGTCGGCGCGGTAGTCCGGCAACGTCTTGCGGATGGCGGCGGCAAAGCCGCGCGCCTCGTCGAGCCGTCCTGCCAGCGCCAGGCAATGTGCCGCGATCGCCAGGATGATGGTGTGCGCGTTCGGCCGCGCCGCCGCCTTCAGTGCCCATACGGCAGCCTCCTCGAACTGGCCGAGCCGGACATGCGCCATGGCCCGCGCCCCCAGCATGCCGAACAGCAGCGGATCGAAGGGGCTGAGATGGCGCGAATGGTCGGAGGAGCCGATTGCTGCCCGCGGGTCGCCCGACTGCGAATGGACGAAGGACAGCGCGTAATGGCCGAGCGCGAAATTGGGGCTGAGTTTCACCGCCTGTTCCAGTTCGCCTAGTGAGCCCTCCTGTTCGCCGCGCAGCCACAGCGCCCGCCCCATTGCCCAGTGCGCGGCCGGATTGTGGTCGTCGACCAGCAGGCTCTGGCCGGCGCTCTCGAAGGCCAGCGCGCTTTCCCGGTCGCGGTCGCCCCAGCGCTGGAAGGCGTTCTGCCAATGGGTGAAGGACAGGCCGGCATAGGCGCGGGCGAAGGTCGGATCGAGCTGCAAGGCCCTGGTGAAGAAATGCCGCGCCGTTTCGTTCTCGGCCTGGGTGAAGCGGTACATGTGCCAGAGGCCGCGATGATAGGCCTCCCAGGCATTGAGCGAGTTGGGTGCCTTCAGCAGGGCGCGGTTGCGCTCGACCGTCTCGATCTCCACCGAGATCGACGACACGATGCTGTCGCCGATGTCGTCGAGCACGGCAAAAATGTCGTCCGGACGGCGCTCGAAGGTCTCGGCCCAGACGATCCTGGCGGTACGCACCTCGACGAGTTCGACGCTGACGATCAGGCGACTGGCCATGCTGCGCACCGTGCCGGTGGCGACATAGTCGACTTTCAGCCGGCGGCCTGCCTCCTCGGGCGCGATGCCCTTGTCGGCCAGCGCGAACACCGATCCGCGCGCGATGACGAAGAAATCCCGCAGCTTGGCGAGGCGGGTGATGATGTCGTGGGTGAGGCCGTCGGCCAGCCCGCCGCGCAGGCCGGATTCATCGACGAACGGCATCACCGCCAGCGAAGCATGGCTCGGCTCGACCGGACCAGGGTCGGGTCGACCAAGGTCGAGCAGGTCTGGCGATGACGTCAATTGCGATGCCGTGGACTGGCAGGCCGGCTGCGCCTGCGGGTCACGGATCATGCGCCATGCTGCCCGCAGCGGCGCGAAATCCAGGTCTTCCGACTGGAACAATTGTGCCGCCACCGCCAGATGCCTCTCGGCCGCGGCGATCTCGCCGCGCCGGGCGAGGCTCGCCAGCAGCGTCGTATGCGCGCGCTCGTCGAAAGGCGCGAGTTCCACCCACCTGTCGAGATGCGCGATGCCCTCGTCGCAGTCCGCGGGCAGGCTCGCGACGAGCCGTTCCAACACCGCTGCATGGACGGACCGGAAGCGGCGGCGCTGGCCGATCAGCCAGCTGTTGAAGTGCGGATTGCGTTCGAGCTCCAGCCCGTCGAGAAAATCGCCGGCGAAGAGTTTTGCCAGGGTTCGCAACCGCTCCGCATCGAGCGTGTCGATCCCGTGCGCGGCGGCACGGCTGATCTCCAGGGCATCGACAAGGCAGCCGCCGAGATCGAGCGCGACCGTATCGTCCTGCGTGCGGACATGGCGCCGGTCCGGCGTGTCGAGAGCGCCGCGCAACTTGCTCAGGCACCAGCGCAGCTCACCTCGCGGATCGTTGGGCACATCCCACAGAAGTTCGCACAGGCGGCTGCGCCCCACCGGGTGCGGCGCCAGCACGAGATAGGCCAGCAGCGCCCGCAGCTTGCGCGACGCCGGCAGCGCCATCGGCGCGCCGTTGCGCGTGACCGTCAGCGGTCCGAGCAGCCGCACGGACAGGCACGGCATGCCGCCGTCCTGCCTCGATGGTGCGGTTTCCACGTCCGTTTCCACGCCTGCTCCCACGCTGGCCTGTCGGCCCTTGCTTTATCACCAAACACGACACGGCGCATCCGGCGGCAAATTTCGCGCCGGCCGCGGTCAATGCCGCATCGCCGGCATGTCAGCCCTAGCGCGACAAGGTCTCGAAACCTCGCCGCCCAGGCCGGCGGTTTGTAACCGGCCTGTGAAGATGAACACGATGGAGGAGATCAACGATGTTGAACAAACAAAGAATCAGGACCACCGCCGGGCGCGGCCACCTGTTCGACAGCATTCTGGACACGGTCGGCGACACGCCGGCGGTGCGCATCAACAATCTCGCACCGGCCCATGCGACCATCTACGTCAAGGCCGAGTTCTTCAATCCGGGCGCCTCGGTGAAGGACCGGCTGGCGCTCAACATCATCGAGGAGGGCGAGCGCAGCGGCGCGCTGAAGCCGGGCCAGACCGTGGTCGAGGCGACCAGCGGCAACACCGGGATCGGCCTCGCCATGGTCTGCGCGCAAAAGAACTATCCGCTGGTCGTCACCATGGCCGACAGCTTTTCGGTCGAGCGCCGCAAGCTGATGCGCATGCTCGGCGCCAAGGTGGTGCTGACGCCACGCGCCGAAAAGGGTTTCGGCATGTACAAGAAGGCGGTCGAGCTGGCCGAGGCCAATGGCTGGTTCCTTGCCCGCCAGTTCGAGACGGCCGCCAATGCCGCCATCCACGAGGCGACGACCGCGCGCGAAATCATCAATGATTTCGCCGGATCGCGGCTCGACTGCTTCGTCACCGGCTATGGCACCGGCGGCACCGTCGTCGGCGTTGCGCGCGTCTTGCGCCGTGAACGGCCCGACACCCGCATCGTGCTCTCCGAGCCGGCCAATGCGCAACTGATCGGCAGCGGCAAGGCGCAGCAGCGCGGGGCCGATGGCGCCCCCGCCGCCAGCCATCCGGCCTTCGAGCCGCACCCGATCCAGGGCTGGACGCCGGATTTCATCCCCAACGTCCTGCAGGAGGCGATCGATGCCAGCCTCTATGACGAGGTGGTGCCGATCGCCGGGCCCGAGGGCATCAAATGTGCCAGGGCTTTGGCCCAGAAGGAAGGTATTTTCACCGGCATTTCCGGCGGCGCCACCTTCGCCGTTGCGCGGCAGGTCGCAGAGAAGGCGCCCGCGGGATCGGTAATCCTGTGCATGCTGCCCGACACTGGCGAGCGCTACATGTCGACGCCGCTGTTCGACGGCATCGAGGCCGAGATGGACGCCGACGAGCTGGCGCTGTCGCGCTCGACGCCTGGCTGCCAATTCCCGGCGGCTTGACGGAGGCAGTCATGGACATCGCGCAGGAAACCCTCGGCGTCGCAACCGAAGAAACGCTTGACCCCGCCGACTGGGCTGATGTCCAGGCCCTGTCGCGCCGGGTCGTCGACGATGCCGTCGATTATTTGCGCGACGTGCGCGACCGCCCGGTATGGCGGGAAATGCCCGTGGACGTGCGAGCGTTTTTCGCGGCACCCCTGCCGCGTGCGCCGGCGCCGCTGGCCGATGTCTACGGCGAGGTCTCCCGCACGGTGATGTCCTATCCAATGGGCAACATCCATCCGCGCTTCTGGTCCTGGTACATGGGGTCGAGCAACTTCACCGGCGCGCTCGGCGATTTCCTCGCGGCGATCCAGGGCTCCAACCTCGGCGGCGGCAACCACGCCGCCGGGCTGATGGACAGCCAGGTGGTGAACTGGTGCAAGGAGATGCTGGGCTTTCCGGCCTCCGCCAGCGGAACGCTGGTTAGCGGCGGCTCGATGGCCAACATCATCGGGCTGACCGTGGCGCGCAACGTCAAGGCCGGCATCGACGTGCGCGAGCACGGCGTTGCCGCCATCGAGAAGCCGCTGCGCTTCTACGGCTCGGACCAGATCCATTCCTGCCACCGCAAGGCGATGGAAGCGCTTGGGCTCGGCAACCGTGCGCTGCGCCGCATCCCGACGGATGCCGGGCTGCGCATCGACATAGCGGCCCTGCGCGCGGCGATCGCCGAGGACCGGGCTGCCGGCTTCACGCCGGCCTGCGTTATCGGCAATGCCGGTACGGTGAACACCGGGGCGATCGATGATCTCAGGGCGCTTGCCAAACTCGCTCACGAGGAAGGCATGTGGTTCCATGTCGATGGTTGCATCGGCGCGCTGATTGCGATCGCGCCGCAAAACGCCCACCGCGTTGCCGGCATCGAATGGGCCGATTCGATCGCGCTCGATCCGCACAAATGGCTGCATGCACCCTTCGAGGTCGGCTGCGCGCTGGTCAGGGATGCCGCAGCGCACCGCCGGACCTTCGCGGTGACGCCGGAATATCTGGAATCGATGCCGCGCGGCCTCGCCTCCGGCGAATGGCTGCACGATTACGGCCTGCAGACGTCGCGCGGCTTTCGCGCGCTGAAAGTGTGGATGGCGCTGAAGGAACATGGCGTCGAAAAATTCGGCCGCCTGATCGACCAGAACATCGCGCAGGTCTCCTATCTGGCCGGCCTGATCGAGGCCGAGCCTTCGCTGGAGCTGGCGGCGGCGCCGACCATCAACATCGTCTGCTTCCGCTACCAGCCCAGTTTGGCGGGCGAAGCACCGAAGGCGCTCAACACCGAGATCATGCTGCGGCTGCAGGAGCAAGGCATCGCCGCACTCTCCGACACCACCGTGCATGGCGAGCACTGGCTGCGCGTGGCGATCACCAACCATCGCACCCGACGCGACGACCTCGATCTGCTGGTGCGCGAAGTGGTGAGGCTGGGGCGTGAGATCACTGCGCAGGGCCCGCTGTCTTCCTAGTTGCCGGCGAGCGTGCCAGTCTGCCCGCGATGATTCGAGGGAGGTCGGCGGTGACGCTGTTTCGCATGGTTGCGCTGGCGGCACTGGTCCTGACCAATTCGGCGGAGGCCGCCGACATGGCGTTTTTCGTCAAGAACCTGCGCAAGGAGGCGGTCGCGGTCGAGCTGTTCAGCCGCGACCGCGAGACCGTCTGGCCGGGCAGCGACAAGGTGTTCCTCGTCGATCCGGGCTCACAGAAATCGGTGCCGATCTCCTGCAATCAGGGCGAACGCATCTGCTATGGCGCCTGGGTCGACGGCAATGACAAGATTTCCGCTGGCGTCGGGCCAGACAACGACCAGCCCTGCGATACCTGCTGTTTCATCTGCGTGGAGCACACGACCGAGACGATCGACCTGGTGCCGTAAGACAAGGTGGGCCATAAGCGCGTCGGGCCCAAATTAAGTCAGGGATCCAGTCACCAGCCCCACTTCCGCGATTCAGCACGGCATGCGATGGTTGCGGCGCGGCCAGATGGGCCGCTTATTCAGGGGGTTACCATGTTCTACGCCTATGCGCGCCGCTCGCTGGCCGCGCTTTCTCTCGCCATGTTGCTGGTGCCGTCGGCCCATGCCGGCGACGTCACCTTCGCCGTCAAGAACAGCCATCCCAATGCCATGCGCCTCGAGCTCTACAGCCAGGACCGCGACTATGTCTGGCCGGGCAATGGCAAGGATTTCTATCTCGACGACGGCGAGACCAAGCAGCTGCCGATTTCCTGCAATGAAGGCGAATCGATCTGCTACGGCGCTTGGGTCGATGGCGATGAGGGCACCTATTGGGGCGTCGGCCCCGGCAACAAGGAAAAATGCGAGGATTGCTGCTACACCTGCAGCGGCGGCGAGACCGAGGAGATCGAGCTGGTCCCCTGACCGGTTTGCCAGCTTGACGGTTTTCCTGCTGGGAGCCATAGCCTACCCAAACACCTAAGGCACGCCGCGTCACTCAGGCGGCGTGCTCCAGGCAAACAGGGAGCACGCCAATGGCCGGCATGGTCGAAAGCGACAAGATCGACGTCGGATTTTCCGGCAAACGCTGCATCCACTCGCGCAATTGCGTGCTCGGCGACCCGCATGTCTTCGTGCCCAACGCGCCGGGCCAATGGATCCATCCCGAGGCGGCCAGCGTCGAAAAGATCGTCGCGCTGGCCGAGAACTGCCCCTCGGGCGCCATCACCTATGTCCGCAAGGATGGCGGCCCGCAGGAAAAACCGCCTGTGGTCAACACCGTGCGGCTGCGCGAAAACGGCCCGCTGGCGGTGCATGCCGAGATCGTGCTTGGCGACGAGACGTTTTTCCGCGCCACGCTCTGCCGCTGCGGCGCCTCGCAGAACAAGCCGTTCTGCGACAACAGCCATATCAAGGCCGGCTTTGCCGCTACCGGCGAACCGGCGCTGAAGGACGCGCCCGCGCTGGAGACCCGCAACGGCCCGCTGAAGGCGACGCCGACCGCGAACGGCCCGCTCAAACTCGAAGGCAATGTCGAGATCGTCACCGGCACCGGCCACACGGTCGACCGCACCACGAAGGTCTTCCTGTGCCGCTGCGGCCACTCGGCCAACAAGCCGTTCTGCGATGGGTCGCATAAGAAGGTCGGATTCGTCGGGTAAGGCGGCGCCAAAGCTGCCAATCTCCCCCCTCGTGGGGGAGATGTCCGGCAGGACAGAGGGGGGCGCCGTAGAGCGCCGACTTCAATAGCGAGGATCGCAATGCCTCATACGCCATTGCCCCCAAGACATCGCGCGAACGCCAGATCGATGCGCAAGGTCATGACATCCGCCGAATTGAAGCTCTGGAACGAGCTTCGTGCGCACCGCCTGATGGGGCTTGGTTTCCGCCGACAATTCCCAATCGCTGGTTATATTGTCGACTTCGCTTGCCCGGATAAGAAACTTGTCGTCGAAGTCGACGGGTCCCAGCATGCGGACTCAGTCACCGGCGACGAAGCCAGGACATTGCCCCTGGAGCAAGACGGTTGGACTGTCCTGCGGTTCTGGAACGACGACGTCATTCGCAGCATCGATAATGTCTGCCAGCATATTGTGATCGAGGCCGGGCTTGGCTGATGGTGCCGTGATTGCGGCGAGGTCGGCGGGACAGCGCCCCCCTCTGTCCTGCCGGACATCTCCCCCACGAGGGGGGAGATCGATCTCTCATCCCACCGTGGCCCATGTCACATAGCTTTATCGGCCGGTCGGTATCGGCTAAGGGGCGGGGCAGCAGAACTCCTCGGATCCACCCAATGACCGCCAAATCCAAGCCCGCCCCTCTCTTCCTCGGCATCGACACCGGCGGCACCTACACCGATGCCGCGCTGTGGTCCGAGACCGAGGGCCCACAAGAGGGGCCGAACAAGGGCAAGGTGCTGGCCAAGGCCAAGGCGCTGACCACGCGGCATGATCTGGCCGTCGGCATTTCGGGCGCCGTCGATGCGGTGCTGAAGGCTGGCACCAATCCGGCCGACATCAAGCTGGTCTCGATGTCGACGACGCTTGCCACCAATGCGCTGGTCGAGGGCCAGGGCGGCCGGGTGGCGCTGGTCATGATCGGCTTCTCCGAGGCCGATCTTGCCCGCGATGGGCTGAAGACGGCGCTCGGCACCGACCCGGTGGTGTTTTGTCCGGGCGGTCATGATGTGCACGGCAATGCGGCAAAGCTCGACCTGTCCGGACTGGAGGCGATGCTGCCGGAACTCGGCGTTTCGGTGTCCGGCTTTGCCGTCTGCGCCTATTTCGCCACCCGCAATCCCGCGCATGAGATCGCCGCCCGCGAACTGATCCGCGACAGGACCGGTCTGCCGGTCACATCGAGCCATGAGCTGTCGGCCAAGCTCGGCGGCCCGCGCCGGGCGCTCACCACGCTGCTCAATGCCAGGCTGATCTCGATGATCGACCGGCTGGTGGCGGCGACCGAGGGGTTCCTTCAGGCGCGCAACATCGCCGCTCCCTTGATGGTGGTGCGCGGCGATGGCGCGCTGGTTTCGGCGGCGTTTGCCCGCCAGCGGCCGATCGAGACGATCCTCTCGGGTCCCGCCGCCAGCCTGGTCGGCGCCCGCCACATGACCGGGCTCGACAATGCGGTGGTGTCCGACATTGGCGGCACCACCACCGACGTCGCCGTGCTCGATGGCGGCCGGCCGCGGCTCGATCCGGAAGGCGCCACCGTCGGCGGCTTCCGCACCATGGTCGAGGCGGTCGCCATGCGCACGTTCGGCCTTGGCGGCGATTCCGAGGTGACGCTGGAGGATGGCGCGCTCAACCCGAAGATACTGCTCGGGCCGCGCCGCCTGGTGCCGCTGGCGCTGGCCGGCATGGCGCATGGCGAGGCGGTGACAGCGGAGCTCGAACGCCAGTTGCGCGCCCCCAACACCGGCCGCATGGATGGCCGCTTCGCGGTCCGCACCGGCGTGCCGGACCGGCTCGCCGCGGGGCTGACCGCCCCCGAGACAAAGCTCTATGAGGCGATCGGCGCGACGCCGCTCGCCCTCGACAGGCTGCTGACCTCGAACGCCCAGAACGCCACGCTGAACCGGCTGGTCTCGCGAGGGCTGGTGCATATCTCAGGCTTCACCCCGTCCGACGCCGCGCATGTGCTCGGCAAGCAGGCGAACTGGGATGCCGCCGCCGCCCGCCTCGGCGCAGAACTGTTCGCCCGCAGGCGCGATGGCCGTGGCCAGGCCATCGCTGCCTCGCCGGAAGCGATCTCGGAGCGGGTGCTGGTGACGCTGACGCGCTGGTCGGCCGAATACATCCTGGAAACCGCCTTTGCCGAGGACGGGCTCGATGGCGCGGCGACCGTGGCGCACGCGCTGGTCCAGCGCGCCGTCGACGCCCACCCCGGCATCGCCCGCCTCAGCGTCGCGCTCGACCGGCCGGTCATCGGGCTCGGCGCGTCGGCCCCCCTGCACTATGCCGGCCTGGCGCCCTTGGTCGGCAATGAGTGCTTGGTGCCCCGGGATACCGATGTCGCCAACGCGCTCGGCGCCGTCGTCGGCCAGGTCAGGGTGTCCGCCGAGGCCCGCGTCAGCCAGCCCAAGGAAGGCCTGTTCCGGCTTGCCTCGGGTGAGACGGTGCGCGATTTCCTCGACGAGGCGGCGGCGATCGCGGCCGCCGAGGCCGACGTGCGCGCCATCGTCGCCCAGCGTGCCCTTGATGCCGGCACCGACAGCGCCGAGATCGACGTTGCGACCGAGTTTCGTGTCTCGACCGTCGAAGCGCAGCGCATGTTCATCGAAGCGCATGTCGTGGCGGTTGCCTCGGGCAGGCCGAGGATCGCGGTTTGAGGAAGAAGAGCGATCTCCCCCCTCGTGGGGGAGATGGCCGGCAGGCCAGAGGGGGGCGCTGTCCCGCCAGCATCTCCGTTCTCCCTTTGCTCCAACTTTTTGGTGGGGATGACATATCCACGGCAAGATGGGCAGCGTCGGCGATCCTTCGCGCCCCCCTCTGCCCTGCCGGGCATCTCCCCCACGAGGGGGGAGATTGGCTAACCGCCAAAATGCCCCACCTTCATCCTAAGCCGAATTGACCCCGCAACCCCAAACATGCCAAACGCCCGCAAAGCCTTTCATCTGGAGTAGCCTGATGACCGATCGCATCGAGATCGCCGGATTGCGCATTGCCCGCGAGCTGCATGGCTTCGTCGTCGACGAAGCGCTACCCGGCACCGGCATCGAAGCGGCGCGCTTCTGGGACGGGTTCTCAGTCATCGTCCATGATCTCGCGCCCAAGAACCGGGCGCTGCTGGCAAAACGCGACGCCATGCAGGCAAAGCTCGACGGCTGGTACCGCGACAATGGCGCGCCCATCGACATGAACGCCTACAAGGCGTTCCTAAAGGAGATCGGCTATCTCGTTCCGGAAGGGCCGGCCTTCAGCGTCTCGACCGACAATGTCGATCCGGAAATCGCCGTCGTCGCCGGGCCGCAGCTCGTCGTGCCGGTGATGAACGCGCGCTATGCGCTGAATGCCGCCAATGCCCGCTGGGGCTCGCTCTATGACGCGCTCTATGGCACCGACGCCATCCCCGAAACGGACGGCGCTGAGAAGGGCAAGGGCTTCAACCCGGCGCGCGGTACCAAGGTCATCGCCTGGGCCAAGGACTTTCTCGACCAGTCGGTGCCGCTGACCACGGGCAAATGGGCCGGCGTCAACGGGTTGTCCGTCGCGAACGGCGCGCTGAAGGTCGGCGAAGGCGCTGGCTCGACGACGCTGGC
The DNA here is from genome assembly GCF_006439515.1 of Mesorhizobium sp. B3-2-1. Lineage (NCBI taxonomy): Bacteria > Pseudomonadati > Pseudomonadota > Alphaproteobacteria > Hyphomicrobiales > Phyllobacteriaceae > Mesorhizobium > Mesorhizobium sp. B3-2-1. The sequence goes on from NZ_VFTI01000022.1 coordinate 51,053, forward strand.
CGACCCCAGGCAATTCGTCGGCTATCGCGGCGACGCCGCCAACCCGCAAGCCGTGCTCCTGGTGAAAAACGGGCTGCATGTCGAGATCCTGATCGACCGCGCCAACCAGATCGGCCGCACCGATCCGGCAGGCATTGCCGACGTCATCCTGGAATCGGCGCTGACCACCATCCAGGACTGCGAGGATTCGGTCGCGGCGGTGGACGCTGAGGATAAGGTCGTCGTCTACCGCAACTGGCTCGGCCTGATGAAGGGCGACCTGGCCGAAGAGATCAGCAAGGGCGGCAAGAGTTTCGTCCGCAAGCTCAACCCCGATCGCGTCTACACCGCGCCTGCCGGCGGCACGCTGACCGTGCCTGGCCGCTCATTGATGCTGGTGCGCAATGTCGGCCACCTCATGACCAATCCGGCGATCCTGGGCCGCGACGGCAGCGAGGTGCCGGAAGGCATCATGGACGCCGCGATGACGGCGCTGATCGCACTGCACGACGTCGGGCCGAAGGGGCGGCGGATGAACTCCCGCGCCGGCTCGATGTATGTGGTGAAGCCGAAGATGCACGGGCCGGAGGAGGTCGCCTTCGCGGTCGAGATCTTCGACCGTGTCGAAGCTTTGCTCGGCATGGCCCGGAACACCATCAAGATGGGCATCATGGACGAGGAGCGGCGCACCACGATCAACCTCAAGGAGGCGATCCGCGCGGCACGCGAGCGCGTGGTGTTCATCAACACCGGCTTCCTCGACCGCACCGGCGACGAGATCCACACCTCGATGGAAGCCGGCCCGATGATCCGCAAGGGCGACATGAAGCAGGCCGCCTGGATTTCCGCCTACGAAGCCTGGAATGTCGACACCGGTCTCGAATGCGGGCTCGCCGGCCATGGCCAGATCGGCAAGGGCATGTGGGCGATGCCCGATTTGATGGCGGCCATGCTGGTCGAGAAGATCGCGCACCCCAAGGCCGGCGCCAACACCGCCTGGGTGCCGTCGCCGACGGCGGCGACGCTGCACGCCACGCACTATCACAAGGTCGACGTGCATGCCGTCCAAGCGGCGCTGAAGAGCCGGCCGAAGGCCAGGCTCGACGACATATTGTCGGTGCCGGTGGCCGTGCGGCCGAACTGGACGCCCGACGAGATCCAGCGCGAGCTCGACAACAATGCGCAAGGCATTCTGGGCTATGTCGTGCGCTGGATCGACCAGGGCGTCGGCTGCTCCAAGGTTCCTGACATCAACGATGTCGGCCTGATGGAAGACCGCGCCACGCTGCGCATCTCCTCGCAGCACATCGCCAACTGGCTGCGCCACAAGGTCTGCTCGGAAATCCAGGTCAGGGATTCACTGCAGCGCATGGCCGCAATCGTCGACCTGCAGAATGTCGGCGATCCGCTCTACCGGCCGATGGCGCCGGATTTCGACAGCTCGATCGCCTTCCAGGCCGCCTGCGACCTGGTGTTCGAGGGGACGAGCCAGCCGAACGGCTATACGGAGCCGGTGCTGCATAAGCGGCGGCTGGAGCTGAAGGCGCGGGAGAGGCAGGGATCAGCCTGAAAGTCCTCACACGCCTTTGATCGCGCACGACAGGAATACGTCAGTATGCCTGACATGCGCCGGGATTTCGCGGAAAGGCGCGCAGGGGCTGAAGCCGAACGCCTCATACACAGCAACGGCACTTTTCATGTAAAAACTCGTATGGATTAGCACCGTGCGAGCTGGACCCTTCTCGATTTCCGCCAGCACGGCACCCATTAGTGCGCGGCCTATACCCTGCCCGCGGGAGGATGCGTCGACAAAGAACTTGTGAAGCTCCACCGTGTCGTCGCCGAACTGGTCGAAGGCGAGGCAACCCGCCGGCAGGGTTCCCGACCGAGCAACGAACGCCACGGCATTCGGCGCGCCGAATTGCGATGCCAGTTGAAGGCCGCTGGTTTCCGGCTGGAAGAGCGCCCTTACATCCTCCTCCGAGACGCCAAGAGGTGCGGACGCGTCGACATCCCATTGCGCAAGCCTGCGGCAGAGCATGGCCATGATCACGAAATCTTCGGCGCTGCGCGCCGGTGAAACTGAAATCATCCACGCCCCCGATTAGCCCCGCGCCATCATAGCAGGCACCCTTCGGCGCGAAACGCACATCGTCGAGTGCATTCGAGGGTGGCGTCTACGCCGCCTGTGCCACGCGCTCCGCACTCATCCGATAAGAAATCGCCTCGGCCAGATGGATGCGCCCAACCGTCTCGCTGGCGTCGAGATCGGCCAGCGTGCGGGCCACTTTCAACACCCGGTGGTAGGCCCTTGCGGAAAAGGCAAGTTTTTCGCTAGCGTCCTTGAGCAGCGACAGGCCGGCGGCGTCCGGCATGGCGATCGCCTCGATGACCGCGGGAGAGCAATGCGCGTTGGTGGTGGCGCTGTTGACGCCGAGCCGTTCGAAGCGCTCGCGCTGGAGGCTGCGCGCGCGGCCGACGCGGAGTGCAACTTCGGCGCTCTTCTCCGCCCGGTCGGGCCGGATCAGGTCGCTGGCCGAGACCGCCGGCGCTTCGATCCTGAGATCGATGCGGTCGAGCAGCGGGCCTGAGATGCGTGCCTGATAGTCGGTGCGGCAGCGCTCGCCGCGCAGGCAGCGATAGCCCGGCTCGCCGGCCATGCCGCAGCGGCACGGGTTCATCGCCGCCACCAGCTGGATGCGTGCCGGATAGGTGACGCGGTGGTTGGCGCGCGCGATCATGCAGTCGCCGGTCTCGAGCGGCTGGCGCAGCGCATCGAGCGTCTGCGGCGTGAATTCGGGGAACTCGTCGAGGAACAGCACGCCGTGATGTGCGAGCGACACCTCGCCCGGCCGCGCGCGTATGCCGCCGCCCACCATTGCCGCCATCGAGGCCGAATGATGCGGGGCGCGGAATGGCCGCCGGTCGGTCAGCTTGCCTTCGCCGAGCTCGCCAGCCACCGAGGCGATCATCGAAACCTCGAGTAATTCCTTCGGCGCCAGCGGCGGCAGGATCGACGGCAAACGCTGCGCAAGCATCGATTTGCCGGAACCGGGCGGACCGATCATCAGGAGATTGTGGCCGCCGGCGGCCGCCACTTCCAGCGCCCGCTTCGCCGTCTCCTGGCCCTTGATGTCGGCAAGGTCGGGCAGGTCGCGCGCCGAGGCGTGGATGCCGGCTTCCGGGCGCGACAGCACCTGCGTGCCGCGGAAATGGTTGGCGATGGCAATCAGGCTGCGCGGCGCCAGAATGTCGAATTCCCGCCCCGCCCAGGCCGCTTCCGGTCCGCAGGCGAACGGGCAGATCAGGCCCTTGCCCTGGGCATTGGCGCCGATCGCGGCGGGCAAGGCGCCGGCGACCGCGGTAATGGTGCCGTCGAGCGACAGTTCGCCGAGCACGACATAGCCGGCCAGCATGTCGCCCGGAATAGCGCCGAGAGCCGCCATCAGCCCGAGTGCGATCGGCAGATCGTAATGGCTACCTTCCTTGGGCAGGTCGGCGGGCGCCAGATTGATCGTTACTTTCTTCGACGGCATCGACAGGCCCGACGCATGCAGGGCCGCCTGGACCCGTTCGCGGCTCTCGGCCACCGCCTTGTCCGGCAGGCCGACGATGTGCATGTTGACTTTGCCGGGCGCGATCATCACCTGCACGTCGACCGGCACGGCCTCGATGCCCTGGAAAGCGACCGTACGAACCCGCGCCACCATTTTCTGCCCCCGATGCCGGCTCGCCGCGGGCCTTGTGAACAGGCCGCGAGCGACGTCAACGCAAGACAACCACAGATTTCAGGCCTAGGCAAGAACAATACAAGAACAAAAAGGAGGGATTTCGTGGAAAAGGCTAGCCCTCCCCACGCCCTCGGTTTGTCCCCCACGCAAGGGTTCCACTGGCCCCCCGATCAAACCCGGAACATCTCCGGAACCTGTAACCGCCCCGGTTGCACAGCGCTTGTATGCGGTTGCAGAAAGCGGAACATGGTTAAGACAAAATGAAAACAGGCCATTCGACCCGGCGCCGCAGAGGAGAGGAGCGGGCACGGTCAGTATATATTTTAGCAACTGCTTATAATTGTATGCCGGCTCCAAATGGGATATGAATTCGTCGCGGTTCCGACAATCGCAACGTCAGGCTCCGCGTCGAGTACAGGGAGGATGACATGGCCGGTGTGGAAGTCAGCAAATTTGCGTCCAAGTCTCACAACAGCCCGGATGAAGTTCGCACGCCGGACAAGACGCGCGTCGAAGTGGTGCGCCTTCCCGGCTATACGTTGGGCCGGCTCAACATGGAGCCGGGCTGGAAATGGTCCGAATGCGTGAAGCCGGTAGTCAAGACCGACAGTTGTCAGGTTTCGCATGTCGGCTACGTCGTCTCGGGAACCATCACCATCAAAATGGATGACGGAACCCAGAAAACGTTCGGGCAAGGCACATCCTATACGATACCGCCGGGCCACGACGCCTGGGTGGAAGGCAACGAACGCTTCGTCTGCATCGAAGTCATGAGTGCCGAGCAGTATGCCAAGGCATAGTAGGATCTAGGCTCCAGGCCGAGCGCGGTCGGCAGGTGGTAACGGCTGCCTTCCTTGAGCAGGTCCGCCGCCGATGCCTGGAGCGCCGCCTGTCCGCGCTCGCGGTCACCGCCTTGTCGGGCAGGCCGACGATCTGCATGCCGCCCGGCGCGATTCATCAGCGGGACATCGGCCGCCACGAGGCCGGGAGCCATTGTGCGAACCCGCCACCAGCTGTCCGGGCCCTGAACGAAGTCCGTCCGCCACGCTGCGATCAGGTGAGATCAGACCAACACCCCAGCCCTCGCCGGAGCGATAGCTGCCGCGGCCGACCCGCGTCCAGTGCCCCGGGATGTCAAAACCATCGTCTCCTAATAAGATTATTATTGCAATGAGACAGAAATCTCACTATGAGGTGCCCATCGTTCAATCTCACCCAGGGATCACACCACATGTTTTCGACCCGAGCATTTCATTCCGATGCCTCTGAACATCATCGCTGGACGCCCCCTGGGCCGATCCTTCGAATGTTGCTCGTAGCGGCGCTGCCAATTGGGCTCGCCATGGGCGCCGCGAGCGGCGCGTCTGCCGGATCGTTGAAGGCCGAACTTAGTCAACTGCCGAGAATCCGGGTCCTGCCTGCCGGCGTGGTGCAGATTTCACCCTATGTGCCCGGCATGGGCGAGCATTGGGCGAACCCGGCCAATCTGCCCTTCGGACCCATCTACTGTGTGATCGAGGGCCACATCACCTGCATGGAGTATATGATTTCACAGAAGGATTTCGCCGAAGGCGTCTCCCACAACAAGCTCGTGCCTTGGTTTGACGGCAAGCGGCAGCCTCCCATCAATCACATCGATATCGGGTTCGAGCCAAACGGCCACCATGGCTACGAAATTCCGCACTACGACATTCACATGTATTTCCTGTCGCCGGAGGCCCGTCTGGCCGGCGACAAGCTCGTCACGAAGTAAGACTGCTAATCCGCCGCCGCGCCGATGCCGCGGCATCATTCCCGCGAACAATGAGAACCAAGATGATGCTTACCCCCAAGGACATGGATCGGAAGATTGACGAGCATTTCGGCTTCGAGGCAAGCGACAACGTCGAAGGCGTGCTGCGGACCCTGTCCGAAGACGTCGAGCACGACGTTGTCGGCTGGCCCTTCGGACCCTCACATGGACGCGATGCTGCCCGCTCCTTCTACCAGGCGACGTTTTCCGATCTGGCGGAAAGCTCGGTCGATTGCGTCAAGAGGCTTTACGGCGATGGCTTCCTCGTGGATGAGTCACTATGGCGGGGCCGCGCGCCAGGCCGACCCTTTGGGCTTGAAGGCCGCAATCGTCCTTTGGAGTTCCGGCTGCTCCATGTCATAGAGTTCAACAGCCAGGGCGACATCAAGCGGGAAAATGTCTGGCTCGACCTTGCAGCAATCATTCGGCAACTGCCACAGGACTGATCAATGACCCGAGCGGGTAAGGCCGGACGGCCGAACCAACGGCGGCGGACCCGCAAGGACCTGCTTGAAGCCGCGACGCGGCTCATGAAACAGGGCCGCCAGCCGGCACTCGAAGATGTAGCGGCGGAGGCGCTGGTCTCACGAGCCACCGCCTACCGCTACTTCCCGAGCATCGACGCGCTGCTCCTGGAAGCCTCCATCGACATCGCTGTGCCCGGGCCGGAAGAACTGTTCGAGCATGAATCCTCGACTGATCCGGTGGCGCGCGTTGAGCGCGCCGACCGGGTCCTGCATGACATGATCCTCGCGAATGAGCCCGCACTCCGTGCAATGCTGGCCCAGTCAATCGAGCGCCGGGCCAGAGCCGTCGAGGATGGCGACCTCCCTGCCCGCCAGAACCGACGCACACCGCTGATCGAGGCGGCGCTCGAGCCGGCACGTGATTGGTACCACCCGGAGGACCTCGACAGGCTTGCGAAGGCGCTTGCGCTCATCCTCGGGCCTGAGGCCATGGTGGTGTGCAAGGATGTTTTGCAGCTCGACGATGCGGAAGCGCGTGACGTGAAGCGCTGGGCGATCAGAACGTTGGTCACGGCGGCGCGGAAATGAAATAGCGCGGTCGGTCAGCCGGCTGCGTGGCGGGGTCATTGTCGTGCTGCCCGCAGCAACAGGCGGTAAACAAAGGTCGGGGCGCTGCCTAGAGTCGCCGCTTGCCTTCAACGCAATCCCAGAAAAGACTGGCGATGTCGGCGCCGCCGAAGCGTTGCACTTCGCGCACGCCGGTCGGCGAGGTGACGTTGATCTCGGTCATGTAGTCGCCGATCACGTCGATGCCGACCAGGATGAAGCCGCGTTCCCTCAGCGACGGTCCGATGCGGGCGCATATCTCGCGCTCGCGTTCGGTCAGCTCGGTCTTCTCGGCTCGGCCGCCGACATGCATGTTGGAGCGCGAATCGTGCTCCGCCGGCACCCGGTTGATGGCGCCGACCGGCTCGCCGTCGATCAGGATGATGCGTTTGTCGCCCTTGCGCACATCCTTCAGGTAGCGCTGCACGATATAGGGCTCGCGGAACAACTGGCCGAACATTTCGAGCAGCGAGGCGAGGTTGCGGTCGCCTTCCAGCAGATGGAAGATGCCGGCGCCGCCATTGCCGTAGAGCGGCTTGACGATGATGTCGCCGAATTCCTTGCGGAAGGCGGCGACCTCGAGCGGATCCTTGGTGATCAGCGTGTCCGGCATCAGGTCGGAAAACTCGGTGACGAAGATCTTTTCCGGGCTGTTGCGCACCCAGGCCGGGTCGTTGACGACCAGCGTCTTCGGATGGACGCGCTCGAGGATGTGGGTCGTGGTGATGTAGTTCATGTCGAAGGGCGGGTCCTGGCGCAGCAGGATGACGTCCATCTCCGACAGATCGGTGCGTACCTTTTCGCCCAGCGAGTAGTGGCTGCCCTTCTCGTCGCGCACCTGCATCTCCTCAATGCGGGCAAACACCTTGCCGTCGCGCAGCGACAGCTGGTCTGGCGTGTAATGGAACAAGTGATGACCGCGCCGCTGCGCTTCCAGCGACAGCGCGAACGAGGTGTCGCCGGCGATCGACACGGTGGAGACATGGTCCATCTGGACGGCGATTTTCAGCTTCATGGCAGGTTCCCAGCGCAATTGGAGCGACGTGCATCCCCTTGGATGCACAAACTACGCTCCAACACTTTTGAATTGACAGCGATATAAGGGTCGCGGCGCCTTCTGCCAATCGGGCCACGCCGCTAACGGTCGAAGACCAGCCGCGAGTAACCCAGGAAGGACAGCGTCATGGCCACCAGCGAAGCGATGGCGAGAGCCACGAGAGGCGAGATTGCCGGCACCGCGAACAGGACGGCCGAGTAGACGGCATAGTTGACGATGCTGGTGGCGACGCCGACACCGCCATAGCGGGCGCCTTCCCTTGTCATTCCCCTGCTCGACGGCGAGAAGGTCAGGTGCCGGTTGATCTGCCAGGTGACGCAGAGCGCGAAGCCGATCGACAGGATGCGGCTGACGAACGGCCCGAGCGGTGTGACGGTGAGCAGCAGCCAGAGTGCGGCCGCATCAGTGACGAAACCGATGCCGCCTGCGAAGACAAAGCGGACGACGCGGTGCATCGTTCAGGCCGCGCGCGAGGCCTTGCCCCGTTCCGGCTTCCGAACCACATCGCCCGTGCGGCGCTCGACACGGCCCGAAGGCATGGAGAGATAGAAGATCCGCTTCTGTTCGGCGCGCCCACGCGAGACCGAATCGAGGATCAGTCCGGTCACCGCCGCCAGCATCGACAGAAGCAGCAGGCCGACCGACAGCACCCAGGTCGGCATGCGCGGAACGAGGCCGGTTTCGGCGAATTCGACCAGCACCGGCGCCATCAGGAACAGGCTCGAAGCCAGGAAGAACAGCGAAAAGGCGCCGAAGAAGCGCAGCGGTTGCGTCTCCTTCATCAGCATGGCGAACATCCACAGGATCCTGGCGCCGTCGCGGAAGGTCGACAGCTTCGACGACGAGCCTTCCGGCCGGCGGCCGTAGTCGAGCGCGATTTCGCTGACCGGCAATTTGAGCTGCGAGGCGTGCACCGACATTTCGGTCTCGATCTCGAAGCCGCCGGAGACGGCGGGAAAGCTCTTGACGAAACGCCTGGTGAAGACGCGGTAGCCGGAGAAGATGTCGGTGAAATCGCTGCCGAACAGCCATTTGTAGAGGCCGTTGAAGACCCGGTTGCCGAAGGCATGCCCGGCGCGGCCGGCATCGTCGGTGACACCACGCCTGGTGCCCACTACCATGTCGGACCGCTCGGTCAAGAGCGTGTTGATCAGCTGCGGCGCGTCGTCGGGCGCATAAGTGCCGTCGCCGTCGGCCATCACATAGATGTCGGCGTCGATGTCGGCGAACATGCGCCGCACCACATTGCCCTTGCCCTGGCGCGGCTCGCGAACCACGATGGCGCCGGCCGCGCGGGCGCGCAGGGCCGTCAGATCCTTCGAATTGTTGTCGTAGACATAGATGGTCGCCGCGGGCAGCGTCTCGCGGAACCGCCGCACCACCTCGGCGATGGTCAGCTCCTCGTTGTAGCAAGGCAGGAGCACGGCGATGACGGGTTCATGGCTGATGTCTTGCGGCATTTTCGTCTCCGAATGCCTTGTCGACCATGCGGTCGCGCTCCGGAAACCGGCCGCGTTCAGGCGGTTTTACTATTTATTGAAGCCGTTAAGGCTAGGTTTAAGACCGACTTCATGAGTGTCGATTGGCCTGGAAAGGCCCGGCATTCCCGCCAAGGGCGATCGGGATGGGCACAGCAAGGGGAACTTCCACCTGGAAGTCCGATATCGCGTTCGCGCTGCTTGCCGCATTGCTGCTGATGGCGCTCGGGGCCCTGCAGGGGTTCCCGCAACTCGCCAATCCGGCGGGCGACAATGACAGCCTGCTGCAATTGGTCGAAGTCCGCGACCTGCTGGCGGGCCAGGGCTGGTTCGACCTGCACCAGTACAGGATGGGGCTGGAGGGCGGCTTCGTCATGCACTGGTCGCGTCTGCTCGATGCGCCGCTGGCGCTGAGCATCCTTGCCGCTTCGGCCCTGACGGGCAGCGCCGCCTTGGCCGAACAAATCGTGCAAGTGCTCTGGCCTGCGCTGCAGTTCTGGCTGGCGGTCTTCTTCACCATCCGCGTCGCGCGCGCTTTCGCCGGCGCGTCCGCCGTGCTGCCCGCCGCCGTCGTCGGCGGGGCGGCCTTGTATTACATCGGGATTTTTTCCCCAGGCGCGCTCGATCATCACAATGTCCAGCTGATGCTGACGCTGGCGGGCCTGGCCTTGCTGCTCGAGGCGCCCACGCAGCAGCCGGCTGCCCTTGTCGCGGGCATCTGCGCCACGCTGACCCTGGCCATCGGCATGGAAAGCGCGCCCTATGCCGGCACCCTCGGCGCCGTCGTCGCGCTGCTGTTTCTCGGCAAGGGTGACGGTGAAAGGCTGATCGCCAGGGATTTCGGCCTCGGCGTCGCCGGCGCCTCGGCTTTGGTCTTCGCCGCCACCAACCCCGTCTCGTCCTGGGGCCAGGCCCAATGCGACACGTTCTCGGTCGTCCAGTTCGCCGTGACCGGGCTTGCCGGCACCGGTCTGGCAATCATTGCTTCATGGAAGGCCGCCAACGCGACGGCCGCCCGGCGCCTGATGTCGCTTGGCTTGCTTGCCGTCGCCCTCGCTCTCGTTGTTGGGCTCCTATACCCGCAATGCCTGGCGGCGCCCTATGCCCATCTCGACCCGCGCCTGCAGCAGATGTGGCTCGGCTATATCGAGGAGGCGCAGTCGATCGTCCAGCTTGTCGCCGACGATCCGGCCAGGGCCGTGGCGCGTTTTGCGACGCCCCTGGTGGCGATCGTCCTGATGGCGCTCCGCTTCAGCCATGGTGGCTGGCGGCGGCAGGACAGCCTCGTCGCCGCACTGCTGGTGGTGGCGGTCCTGGTCAGCGCCTGGGAAGTCCGAGGCTCGACCTTTTCCATCGCCTTCGCGGTGATTCCGCTTTCGGCCTGGATCGCCAAATGGCGGCAGCGGGCGGAGGCCCGCCCCTCCAGCGGCTCCGTGCTCAGAATGGCCGCAGCCTGGCTGATCTCGGTCAATGCGATCTGGTCGGGTGCCGCCGAGGCCGCCTCGAGCGTTTTCGCAACCACCGCACCCGCCAGGGACGCCAGCATCGATGCGCCCTGCAACAGCAAGGCCTCGTTCGCCGTGCTTGGCGCGATGGCCCCTACCACGGTGCTTGCCATCTCCAATCTTGGTTCGCCCGTCCTCGCCTTTACCGGTCATCGCGTGTTCGCCGGGCCCTATCATCGCAACGTCGCCGGAAACCTGCTCGTGTTCGATGCCTTGCTGGGCTCGGCCAGCGACGCGAAAGCCATCGTCGAAAGCCACCATGTCGGCCTTGTCGCGCTCTGCCGCGGCAACCCAGAAAGCCGGCTGTTCGCGGCCAGGGCGCCGGACGGTTTTCTGGCCGGGCTGATGCGCGGCAGCGTGCCGGAATGGCTGGAGCCGGTCGCGGAGACCAGGGGCAGCCCCCTGGAGCTCTACCGCGTCAAGTCAAACGGCTGAAAATCCGGGTGCTCGACGTATCTTGTAGCCGGCTTCACGAAGGTATCCGGCGTCTGGGCACGGGTCACGGCGAAAGGCGGATCCCGTTTTCGGAATCGTGCTCCGGCTACAAAAATCGTTTTTGGGATACGTTTCCTAAAGGGTTTGCTGCCAGTCTCGAAATAAATTCCGACGACAAGAGCAGGGACGAGCAGGGACACCGATGCAAACTCCGTTTGGCACCGGTCAGGCAAACAGGGAAAGCACGGATCTGGCGTTCACCGATCCGTTGACCGGGCTTGGCAATCATCGCCGCTTCTTCGACAAGGTGGACCGCCTGATCAGCGACCGCGCCGACGATCCCGCGCCCTTCACCGTCGGCATTCTCGATCTCGACGGCTTCAAGCCGATCAACGACCTGTTCGGCCACAAGGCCGGCGACGACATCCTGATCCAGGTCGCGATGCGGCTGCGCGCCTCGATGGACGGCCATTCGACCGTCTGCCGCATCGGCGCCGACGAATTCGCCTTCCTCTACCCCCTGGTGTTCTCGGAGGAGGCGGCGGCGGAAAAATCCCGCATGCTGATCGAGATCCTGTCGGCGCCTTATGATGTCGGCGAGCGCACCGCCAGGCTCTCGGCCTCGGTCGGCTGCTCGCTGTTCTATTCCGGCGACGAGACCACCGAGATTCTCATCAACAAGGCCGAAACGGCGCTTTACCATGCCAAGCGTTCCGGCCGCGGCCGCGTCGTCGTCTACACCCGTGAGATGGAAGAGGCCGCCAAACGCGTCACCCGCATCGAGCAGGCGCTGCGCCGCGCCGTCTCCGCCGGCGAGGTGGAGCCGCATTTCCAGCCGATCGTCGATCTCACCACGCGCCGCACCATCGGCTTCGAGACGCTGGCGCGCTGGACCGACCGCGACCTCGGCGCGGTGCCGCCGACCGTCTTCATCCCCATCGCCGAGGAGCGCGGCATCATCGGCCCGCTGTCGCAGCTGGTGCTGCGCAAGGCGACCGAAGCCGCCAGGAGCTGGCCGAAGGACCTGTTCCTGTCCTTCAACCTGTCGCCCTCCCAGCTCGTCGACCAGAACACCGGCTTGCACATACTGGCGATCCTCGACCGCACCGGCTTCGATCCCCGCCGGCTGGAGATCGAGATCACCGAAACCGGCCTGATGAACGACCCGGCCTCGGCCGCGCAGATCGTCGAGGATCTGCGCCGTGTCGGCATTCGCGTCTCGCTCGACGATTTCGGCACCGGCCAGTCCTCGCTCGGCCGTCTGCGTGAATTCCATTTCGACAAGCTCAAGATCGACCGCGCCTTCGTCTCCTCCATTCTCGACGACCGGCCATCCGAACACATCATCCGCGCCATCCTCGCCATGTGCGAAGGGCTCGGCATGGACGTGGTCGCCGAAGGCATCGAAGAGGAAGCGCAGGCCGACCGGCTGGTCCAGTTCGGTTGCGCCGGCGGGCAGGGCTATCTCTTCGGCAAGCCGGCCGATGCCGACGCCACGTTGGGCTACCTCCGCGATTCCTTCCGTGGCGCCTTGCGCGCCAAGGCGGTCTGAGCGCCAGATTTCGGCGTTGCCCGCCATGCGGCGATGCCGCCTGGCGGGTCGCGCCCGGACGCGATCGCCTTTTGTCCGACATAAGCCTGAAATAGCGTCTTTTCGCCCTTGCCCGCCGGACGTGTCTGGCTAGGATGCGCGCCGGTTGACCCGGGAGACGAAAATCATGATGCCATCGGCGCGTTTTGCCGACCTCGAAGGCGCTTCGGTGCTGATCACCGGCGGCGGCTCCGGCATCGGCGCGGCATTGACCGCAGGATTCATGCGGCAGGGCGCCAAGGTCGCCTTCATCGACATCGCCGACACGCCGAGCACCGCGCTCGCCGACCGCATCGAGAAGGAGTTCGGCCGGCGTCCGCTCTACCTCAAGACCGATCTGCGCGATGTCGAGGCCTTGCGCGCCTCCGCGGCAACGGCCGCCGACACGCATGGCGACGTCACCGTGCTGGTCAACAACGCAGCCTGGGACGAACGCCATGCCGTCGAGGACGTCACCGTCGAGTTCTGGGACAACAACCTTTCCATTAACCTGCGGCCGCATTTCTTCACCGCGCAGGCCGTGGCACCAGGCATGAAGCGGGCCGGCGGCGGCTCGATCATCAATTTCACTTCGACATCCTACCTGATCAACCACCCCGACATGCCGGCCTATACCGCCGCCAAGGCGGGCATACTCGGCCTCACCAAGGGGTTGGCCGGCAAGCTCGGCCCCGACCGCATCCGCGTCAACGCCGTCGCGCCCGGCTGGGTGATCACCGAACGGCAGCAGGAGCGCTGGGTGACCGAAGAGGCGCTTGCCGCTCACGTCGCCAAGCAGTGCATCAGGGATGTCATGCGGCCGGACGACATGGTCGGCACGGTGCTGTTCCTGGCCTCGGATGCCTCGCGCATGCTGACCGCGCAGATGCTGATCGTCGATGGAGGCTTCCTGTGAGCCCAGCCAGCAGCGTTCCGGCAGTCGCGGCGCTCGATTGGGGTACGACCCGGCTTCGGGCCTGGCTGATCGACGGAAGCGGCAAGGTGCTTGCCGAGCGTCGCGGCGACGATGGCCTGATCACCGCGCGCGAAAAGGGTTTTGTCAACGTCCTGGAGGGCCATCTGGCAGCGATGGGCGCGCCGGAGGAATTGCCCGTCATCATCTGCGGCATGGCCGGCTCCCGCCAAGGTTGGCTGGAGGCGCCTTATGTCAGCGTGCCGTCGCCGCTCGGCGCCATTCTCGGCGGCGCGGCCCGGGTGCCCGGCCAGAAACGTGACATCCGTATCGTACCCGGCCTTGCCCAGCGCCTGGCCGACGCGCCCGACGTCATGCGCGGCGAGGAGACGCAGTTAGCCGGCGCCGGCCTGCCGGCCAGGGGCCGCGAACTGGTTTGCATGCCTGGCACTCATTCGAAATGGGTGCTGGTCGAGGACGGCGCCGTCGCCGGCTTCGGCACCTGGCCGACAGGCGAACTGTTTTCCGTGCTTGCGGCGCACTCGATCCTGCGTCATTCGCTGGGCGAACATCCAGGCCCGGTTGCTGCCGACAATCCGTTCTTCCGCCGCTGGTGCGAAATTGCACTGGGCGAGGGTGGTGACGTCACCTCGCGGCTGTTTGCCATCCGCGCCGCCGGCCTGCTCCAGGATCTCGAGGCCGATGACGCGGCCGCCTGCCTGTCCGGCCTGCTGATCGGCGGCGAGATCGCCTCCGCGAAACGGCGCCACGGCGCCGGGGCCACGTCGGCGGTGCTGATTGCGTCGGGGGCTCTGGCGGTGCTTTACCAGACCGCGCTCGGCCTTGCCGGACTTGGTGTGCGGACAGTCGATGCGGACGAGGCTGTACGCGCCGGCCTGGTCGAGGCCGCGCGCGAGAACGGCATGATCGCCAGAACCGGAGCAGCCCTATGAGCCAGACCGCACCCTTTCCAAAACTCAAGCGCGGCCTGGTCGCCATCCTGCGCGGTTTGAAGCCCACCGAGGCGATCGCCATGGGTCAGGCGCTGTTCGACGCCGGCATCGAGGCGATCGAAGTGCCGCTCAACTCGCCCCAGCCATTCTCGTCGATCGCCAGGATTGTCCAAGTGCTGCCGAAGTCAGCCCTGGTCGGCGCCGGCACGGTGCTGACGGCGGCCGATGTCGACGGGTTGCAGCAGGCTGGTGGGCGGCTGCTGGTCAGCCCCAACATCGATGCCGAGGTGATGGCGCGCGCCATGCATTACGGCATGGTGACCATGCCCGGTGTGTTCACGCCCACAGAGGCCTTCCAGGCGATCCGGCTTGGCGCCTCAGCCCTGAAATTCTTTCCGGCGAGCGCGCTGGGCGCATCGGGCATTTCGGCGATCCGGGCGGTGCTGCCGGCGCAGACGCTGGTCGGCGCCGTCGGCGGCGTTTCCGAGAAGGATTTTGCCGGCTACAAGGCGGTTGGCGTGACGGTCTTCGGTCTTGGCTCCAGCCTGTTCAAGCCGGGCATGAGCGTCGACGACGTGGCGGCGCGGGCGCACGCTGCCGTGGGAGCCTGGGACGCGGTGTTCGGAGACGCATGATGAGCGAGGTTTCGGTTTTTTCCGACCATGTCTGCGAGCTCGGCGAAGGGCCAAGCTACGATCCCGCCACCGATGCGCTGTTCTGGTTCGACATCGTCAACGGACAGCTCCTGGAAAAGTCCGTGGCCGGCGGTGCGCTGAAGATCCACGAGCTCGGCCAGATGGCGAGCGCCATCGCCATCATCGACGACAAGCGCCAGCTGATCGCCACCGAAACCGGTCTCTTCGTCCGCGACGTCGCGACCGGCCGGATGACGCTGCATACGCCTGTCGAGGCGGACAACCCCCTTACCCGCTCCAACGATTCCCGTGTCCATCCCTGCGGCGCCTTGTGGATGGGGACGATGGGCAAGAGCGAATCGAAGGGCGCCGGTGCGATCTACTGGTTCTTCAAGGGCGAACTGCGCAAGCTGTTCTCCGGCATCACCGTGTCGAACTCGATTTGTTTCTCCGCGGATGGCGCGCTCGCCTACTACACCGACACCTCGACCGGGCTGCTGATGCGCGTCGCCTGCGATCCGGTCACCGGCCTGCCCTCTGGAGAACCAAACGTGTTCGTCGATCACCGTTCGTCCAAGGGCTATGTCGACGGATCGGTCGTCGACCGCGACGGCGTGCTGTGGAATGCCGTCTGGGGCGGCAAGGCGGTCAAGGCCTATTCGCCCGACGGCACATTGCTGCGCGAAATTGCGATGCCGGTGACGCAGCCCTCCTGCCCGGCCTTTGTCGGCAGGAATGCCGATCGGCTCGCGGTAACGTCGGCCTGGAAAGGCAAGGACGACAAGCAGCGCCAGCTCGATCCGCAGGCCGGCATGACCTTTCTGCTCGATATTCCCGTCAACGGCCGCTTCGAACCGCGCTTGCTGATCGCCTGAACAGGCCGGCGATCGGCTCCGCTCATATCTATCGTGGTGCTGTCACGCAGGCGTCCGGCTTGAGTCGGTTTCGCGAAAGCCGTTTGCGTCGGCCGTGCGATGCTGGGCGATCGCGCCGCCGGGAATGTTCGTCTTATGTCGAGTCACAAGCCAAAGCTGATCCTCGTCCACGAACCTGAGAAGGCCTGCTTCGACCGCCTGGTCGCCGACGGCCATGCGCCGCAGCACGCCGCCGAGATTTCGTCCTACCTGGCGCAATCGACCGATCTCGCCCCCGAATTCGATGCGCTGGCCGCCGCCTGTGACAGGCGTGGCCTCGCCTTCGCCGCGGTGGAGCTGGACCATGCTGCAAGCACGCTCACCGAAGCCGATCCTTCCACGACGCTGGTCTGGACGCTGACCGACGGCATCGCCTATTTCCGTGGCGGCGCCGCACCCGCGCTGGCGCGGCTCAACGGCTTGAGGACGATCGGTGCCGATGATTCGCTCTTCGCGCTCTGCCAGGACAAGTTCCGTTCCGGCGCCGTGCTTGGCGCGCTCGGCCTGCCGGTCCCGCAGGCGGGTCTTGCCCGGGATGGAACCTGGCTGGTCGCGCCGCCGGCCTCCGCGGCGGGCTGGTTCGTCAAGCCCAACCGGCTCGGCGCCAAGATCGGCATCTGGTCGGATTCGCGCATAACCGATCTCGGTCACGCGCTGGAGCTTAGCCGGCGTGTTTTCGCGGCCTATCGCGATGATGTCGTCGTCCAGCCCTATGTCGGCGGCCGCAATGTGCGCGCCAGCTTCCTCGGGTTGACGCCGCAAGTTGGTGTCGAGGCGCTTGGCATTGTCTTTGTCGAGTCAGGCGCCGATTTCCAGACCATGGCCGACAGCCTGGCGCTTTATGGCGACACCGGCGAGGCGGCAAAGGCTGCCGGGCACTATGCCGAACCCGAACTCGCCCCGGTCGCGGCCAGCCAGCCGGTGGCCGATGCCAGGATCCGCGCGATTGCCAAACGGTTGATGGACGGGCTCGGCCTGCGCGACGTGTTTTCCGTCGACCTGCGCGTCGAGCCCGACGATAATGTTCATCTCATCGAGTTCGAGGTCTGCCCCGGCCTGCCGTGCTTCGATTTCCGCTCCTATTGCCGCCAGCAATGGGGGCTGAGCCTGGCCGACGCGATGGCGGAAACCGCGGCGAACAGGCTCTTCCGCTAGATGCCTTCCACCAGCACGATCTCGCCGTCGGCGACGTTCTGGCGGATCGCCACCGCGCGTTGATACTCCGGCGAGTGATAGCAATCATGCGCGGCCGCGAGCGATTCGAACTCGATGAGCACATTGCGCGCCCGCCCTGGGCCCTCGGCTTTCTCATGCTCGCCGCCACGGGCCAGGAATTTCGCGCCGAAGCGCTCGAAAGCCGGTTTCGCCGCCGCGACGTAATCCTTGTAGCCTTCCGCGTCGCGCACATCGACGCGGGCGATCCAGTATCCCTTGGGCATTCTCTTTCTCCTGTCCGTGCGGGCTCGTCAGGCCGAGCGCATTTCTTCGAGTATCGCCTCCGCCGCGGCGCGCCGGTCGCCGGCCGCCACGATCGGCCGGCCGACCACGAGGTAGCTGGCGCCGTTGCGGATCGCCTGTGCCGGGGTTACCACGCGCTTCTGGTCGCCATGGTCGCTGCCCGCAGGCCGGATGCCGGGCGTCACCACCGCCATGTCGGGGCCGACGATGCGGCGCACCGCTTCGGCCTCCGCGGCCGAGCAGACGATGCCGCCCATGCCGGCATGCAGCGCCTGTTCCGAGCGCCTCAGCACCAGCGTGTGCGGGTCATATTCATAGCCGACGTCGATCATGTCCTGCTCGTCCATCGAGGTCAGCACGCTGATGGCGAGCAGGCAAAGCTCGCTGCCGCGCGCTGCCTCCACCGCCGCGTGCATCGCCTTGGGATAGGCATGGATGGTCAGCATGGTCATGCCCATCTTGACGATGTTTTCGACGCCCTTGGCCACCGTGTGGTCGATGTCGAGCAGCTTCATGTCGAGGAAGATTTTCGTCCCGCCGCTGGCCAGCTCCCTGGCAAAGTCGAGCCCGCCGGCGAAGGCCAGCTGATAGCCGATCTTGTAGAAGGAGACGACACCGTCGAGCTCGCGCACCGCCTGCTCGGCTTCCTTCACGGTCGGCACGTCGAGGCCGACGATCAATCTTTCCTGCATGGATTTGGCCTGCATGGGGTGGGTTTGTATGGGATGGGCCTGCATGGTAGCGGCAGTCACGCCTCGACCCTGGTCGACAGCATGCGTGAGGTTTCGATCAGCGTGCGGCATAGGTGCTCCATCGATTTGTGCAGTCTTTCGTCGCGGAGATGGCCGTCCCCGTCGAAGGCGTCGCCACCCTCCGGCACCGAGCATTCCGGCGTCACCACCTCCATCTGGCAGCGCACCAGGACGGCGCGCAGATGGTTGATGCAGCGGATGCCGGCAAAATGGCCTTTGGAGGATGAGCAGAGGCCCGCGACCTTGCCGGCAAGCGGCCTGACCGACTGGCCGCCATCCCGTCGCACCCGGCTCACCCAGTCGATCGTGTTCTTGAGCAGCGGCGGGATGGAGCCGTTATATTCCGGCGTCGCGATCAGCAGCCCGTCATGAGAGGCGATCAGCCGCGCGAGCTTCTGGGCGTTCTCGGGGACGCCCCTTTCCTTCTCCAGGTCCTCGTCTAGGATCGGCAAGGGATAGTCGGCGAGCGAAATGCGGGTGACCTCGGCGCCTTGCAGCGCAAGTTCCTTCTGCGCCGCGTCGGCGGTCCTGCCGCTATAGGCGCCGCCGCGCACCGAGCCGGCGAAGACGAGGATTTTCGGGATCACTGCCATTGGCCACCCTTGTTCTGGGACTGGTACAGCCAAGGTTCGATCAAATCAACGCATCAAACGGAAACCGCAACTCTAAACTTCGTCATCCTGGGGCGAAGCAGGAGCGAAGCTCCGTCGCGGAGAACCCTAGGATCCATGCCGCGACATTCGCCGAAGGACGCAATGGAGCAGAACTCCCCACCGCAGCAGCGCCTCGAAGTCGCGGCATGGATCCTCGGGTCTGCGCCGCGTCGCCTCGCTCCTTGCCCCGCCCGTGGATGATGAAGTCCTGGGGCTTCCGCCAATCGCCAAGGTATGCTGCCAGCATCAGGAACCGCGAGCGCCTCCGCGACGGGAATCTAATGCGCTTCGCGCCGGTAGATCCAGAGCTGCGTCGGTGGGATGTTGCGGAAGATGAAGTCGAAATGCTTGACCGTATAGTCGCCGCGGCCAGCCGGGATCGGCGACATCGGACCATAGGTCAGTTGCACGATCGGCCGTCCGGCCGGGATGCGGTCGAGCAGGCTCTCGATATAGGCGATGCGCTGGGCGACCGGGAAGTTGAGCAGCGGCACCCCGGAAACGACGCTGTCGAAGATCATCCCGCTCCTCTCGCCAAGCGTGGCGTTGAGGTTGAAGGCATCGCCCTCGATGACGTTGACGCCGGGGTAGAGCTGGCGCAGGTGGCGCACGAAATCGGTATTGTACTCGACCGCGTAGAGGTTCTCGGGACGCACGCCCTGGGCGAGGATGGCACGGGTGATGACCCCGGTGCCGGGACCGACCTCGAGCACCGGCAGGCCGGACTTCGGGTTGACGATCGAGGCCATCTTGCGCGCGGTGATCGAGCTGGTCGGAACGATCGACCCGACCGTCTTCGGCTTGTCGATCCAGCCCTTGAAGAATTTGAGTTCGTCGTCGAACTTCTCGGCAAACGCCTTCCGCAGTCCGTGACCACGTGCCATGCAAGCTCTCCTCAGCGCTCCCGTGGAAGCTACTTAACACCTGGGTGACGCAAGGCAAGGCGCGGCCATGCCTCTGCCGTGGATAAGATAGCTCTGGTCGCGTCTCAACGCTCGCCGAAAGACTCGAAAAAGTCCTTCATGCGGGCGAAAAAGCCGCTCGATTGTGGCGAATTGTCCTGCGAGGAGAGTTGTTCGAACTCTTCCAGCAATTCGCGCTGGCGGCGCGACAGGTTCTGCGGCGTCTCGACCGCGGTCTGGATGTAGAGGTCGCCGACATTGGGCTGGCGCAGCACCGGCATGCCCTTGCCCTTGAGGCGGAACTGGCGTCCGTTCTGCGTGCCTTCGGTCACCTTCACCTTGGTCTGCGTGCCGTCCAGCGTCGTCACCTCGAAGGAGCCGCCAAGGGCGGCCGTGGTCATCGAGATCGGTACCTTGCAATAGAGATCGGCGCCGTCACGCTGGAAGAATTCGTGCGGCTTCACCGCCAGGAAGATATAGAGGTCGCCCGAAGGCCCGCCGCGCAGGCCGGCCTCGCCCTCATTGGCAAGGCGGATGCGGGTGCCGTCCTCTATGCCGGCCGGGATGTTGACCGACAGCGAGCGCTCCTCGGTGACGCGGCCCTGGCCGGCGCATTTCGGACACGGGTCCTTGATGGTCTGGCCGCGGCCCTGGCATTGCGGGCAGGTCCGCTCGATCGAGAAAAACCCTTGCGTGGCACGCACCTTGCCGTGGCCGTTGCACATCGAGCAGGTGACCGGCTGGGTGCCCGGCTTGGCGCCGCTGCCCGAGCATTCCGTGCAGGATATCGAAGCCGGCACGCGGATCTGCGCGGTCTTGCCTGCGAAGGCTTCCTCCAGCGAGATTTCCATGTTGTAGCGCAGGTCGGCGCCGCGCTCGCGGCCACCGGAAGAGCGGCGCTGGCGGCCGCCCATCATGTCGCCGAAAATATCCTCGAAGATGTCGGCGAAGCCGCCGGCGCCAAAGCCTTGCGCGCCGCCATTCATGCCGCCCTGCTCGAAGGCGGCGTGACCGAAACGGTCATAGGCCGCGCGCTTCTGCGGGTCCTTCAGCGTCTCGTAGGCTTCGTTGATTTCCTTGAACTTGTGCTCGCAGGAATGATCGCCGGGGTTGCGATCGGGGTGGAACTGCATGGCGAGCTTGCGAAAAGCGCTCTTGAGCTCCTTCTCGTCGGCGCCTTTTTGCACGCCCAGCGTTTCGTAGAAATCAGCTTTCATTTTTTCCCGCAGTCCGGATCAACGTCTTGATGCATGGTGTTGCGTCGTTTGCCGGCACGTTGTCTCGATTTAGGAGCGGTGCTGCCCGTATGCTAGGGCCGGCGCGACCTTGTCCGTGGTTTTCAGTGATTTTTTCGGCAGTGCTCGCGCTTTTTCAGCGAGGGCTGCAAAAAAGCCCGGCCTTGCGCCGGGCTTTTCGCATTATCTTGCCGTCAGGCCGTTCAGGCCGACTTCTTCTTGTCGTCGTCTTCGTCGATTTCCTCGAAATCGGCGTCGACCACGTCGGAGTCCTTGGCGGCATCCGCCTTGGCGTCGGCTTCCGCCGTTTCCTTCTGCGAGGCCTCGTACATGGCCTGGCCAAGCTTCATGGAAGCTTCGGCAAGCACCTGGCTCTTGGCCTCGATGTCGGCCGGGTCGTCGCCCTCGGCGGCGGTCTTCAGCGACGCGATCGCATCGGAAATCGCGGTGCGCTCGGCCTCGGAGACCTTGTCGCCATATTCCTTCAGCGACTTCTCCGAGGAATGCACCAAGGCTTCGGCCTGGTTGCGGGCCTCGACCACGGCGCGACGCTTCTTGTCCGTATCGGCGTTGGCCTCGGCGTCCTTGACCATCTTCTCGATATCGGCGTCCGAAAGACCACCCGAGGCCTGGATGCGGATCTGGTGCTCCTTGCCGGTGCCCTTGTCCTTGGCCGAGACGTTGACGATGCCGTTGGCGTCGATGTCGAAAGTGACCTCGATCTGCGGCACGCCGCGCGGCGCCGGCGGGATGCCGACCAGATCGAACTGGCCAAGCGCCTTGTTGTCGGCGGCCATTTCACGCTCGCCCTGGAAGACGCGGATGGTCACGGCCGACTGCGAATCCTCGGCCGTCGAGAACACCTGGCTCTTCTTGGTCGGGATCGTCGTGTTGCGCTCGATCAGCCGGGTGAACACGCCGCCCAGCGTCTCGATGCCGAGCGACAGCGGCGTCACGTCGAGCAAAAGCACGTCCTTGACGTCGCCCTGCAGCACACCGGCCTGGATGGCGGCGCCGAGTGCGACGACCTCATCCGGGTTGACGCCCTTGTGCGGCTCCTTGCCGAAGAACTGCTTCACGATCTCCTGGATCTTGGGCATGCGGGTCATGCCGCCGACCAGGACCACTTCGTCGATCTCGGCGGCCTTCAGGCCGGCATCCTTGAGCGCTGCCTTGCACGGTTCGATGGTGCGCTGGACGAGATCCTCGACCAGGCTCTCGAACTTTGCGCGCGTCAGCTTCAGCGTCAGGTGCTTCGGGCCGGTCGCGTCGGCGGTGATGAAGGGCAGGTTGATCTCGGTCTGCGTCGTTGAGGACAGCTCGATCTTGGCCTTCTCGGCCGCTTCCTTGAGGCGCTGCAGGGCGAGCTTGTCGGCCTTCAGGTCGATGCCCTGTTCCTTCTTGAACTCGGCCGCCAGATACTCGACCAGGCGCATGTCGAAATCCTCGCCGCCGAGGAAGGTGTCGCCATTGGTCGACTTCACCTCGAACACGCCGTCGCCGATTTCGAGCACCGAAATGTCGAACGTGCCGCCGCCAAGGTCATAGACGGCGATGGTCTTGCCTTCCTTCTTGTCGAGGCCGTAGGCGAGCGCCGCCGCGGTCGGCTCGTTGATGATGCGCAGCACTTCCAGGCCGGCGATCTTGCCGGCGTCCTTGGTGGCCTGGCGCTGGGCGTCGTTGAAATAGGCCGGAACGGTGATGACCGCCTTCTCGACCTTCTCGCCGAGATAGGCTTCCGCCGTTTCCTTCATCTTCTGCAGGATCATGGCCGAGATTTGGCTAGGCGACTGCTTCTTGCCGCCGGCCTCGACCCAGGCATCGCCATTGTCGCCCTTGACGATCTTGTAAGGGACAAGCTTCTTGTCCTTCTCCGTTACCGGATCGTCATAGCGGCGGCCGATCAGGCGCTTGACCGCGAAGATGGTGTTTTCAGGATTGGTGACAGCCTGGCGCTTGGCCGGCTGGCCGACGAGACGTTCGCCGTCGCCCGAGATGGCGACGATGGAAGGCGTCGTGCGCGCGCCTTCCGCATTTTCGATCACCTTCGGCTCCTTGCCATCCATGATGGCGATACAGGAGTTGGTGGTGCCAAGATCGATACCGATTACTTTTGCCATTTTTCTAGTCTCTCCGCTAAGCAGGCTCTCAGGACCCGGTAAAGGCGTTCCGACGAAAGCCCCTGTTCATAAGAATTCCCGTTCGGCCACCGGTTCTCCGGCGCCGCACGGCTTGGCGCGTATATAAGAACAGGCGGCATCGCGCGCAAGCATTCTGCGCAAGGCGTCCATGAACCTTTCCGCGCCGGCCCGCGACTGATGTCCAGGTGCCGCATGGTGTGGCCCCGGAAAGGAAGCCCCCATGACCAGCAACCCAGAGACTCCATGGTCTCCGGGACCAACAGGAGCTCGGCGCGACCACCGCCTTCGGGACGGGATCGATGCGCTGGGCTTTCCGCTGATTCCGTTGACCCTGCGCAGGAGCAGGCGTATCGTCACCATGAGGAAAGCAGACAATTCGATCAGGGAAGAACGTGCCGGACCATCGCGCCTTGCCCTGATTTGCGCGGCGACGCCGGGTGTTTCTCCCGTGGCTAACGGGGGTAGCTTGATGTCTCGCGTCCGCGGCACGTTCGTGTCTTCTTTTGACTTTGACGGCCGCTTGCGCGGTGCATTGCAGGCCGGCGGCTTGCTGGCGCTGGTGCTTGCCGCCAGCCTGTGGCTTGGAGGCGCCGCCCGGGCGCAGGAAACCCATATCATCTATCCAGGCTCGATGGCGGTCACCGGCTTTCCCGGCACCATCATCCCCAATTTCGACGAGGGTTTGCCGCCCGGCGTCGATCCGATCGACGAAACCTTCATCGACACTTCGCGCGCCACCTTGCGCGTGTTCGACGTTTCGCACCTGGGCGGTCCGGCCTCCGGCCAGCTCGTCTTCACGCCGCCGCCTTTCGAGGTGACGGCAGGCCAGATCGGTGAGGTATTCGGCCTTACCTATGATGACGGCGTGCGCGACGGGGTGCAGTCCGGCATTCCCAACCTCTATGCCGCCGCCACCTCGCTGCATGGCATCGAGATCGTCACGCCGGACGCCGACAAGGACGGCAGGCCGGAGCGGCAGCGCCGCGGAACGGCGGGCGCCACCTTCATGGAGGGCCAGTTCGGCGCCGAAAACGGCGGCGGACCGGGCACCATCTGGAAGATCGACGGCATTACCGGCCAGGTCGCCAAATTCGCCGACATCGACACCAACAGCGGTCCCGGCATCGGCAATCTCACCTTCGATCCCGTCCACCGCCAGTTCTTCGCCTCCGATCTCGACACCGGCCTGATCCATCGCATCGACGCCAACGGCAGACCGGTCGACACGTTCGACCATGGCGTCGCCGGCCGCCCGGCGCATGGGCTGGCCCCTGTCGCCGACGATGGCGCGGTGATGGACATACAGGGCGCGGCCTTCGACACCGAAGACCCCGACAGCTGGGGCTACACCCAGGACGAGCGCCGCGTCTGGGCCGTCTCCTATCATGGCGGCCGGCTCTACTATTCGGTTGGCGAAAAGTCGGAAATCTGGTCGGTGGGCATTGCCCCCGACGGCACCTTCGCCGGCGATCCGCGCTGGGAACTGACGGTCAGGGCCGACAAGGACTACGCCGTCACCGACATTGCCTTCGACAACAGCGGCTTCATGTACCTAGCCCAGCGCGGCCCGGTCGAAAACCGCTACGACTACAGCCGCTTCGCCGATTCCGGCAAGGGCGAGGTCATCCGCTACTTCAGAGAAAATCCGGACGATCCCGCGACGGAATCGGTCTGGGTGGAGGCACCGCAGGAATATGCGGTCGGCTTCCCGCAAGGCAACAGGCAGTCGGCCGGAGGCCTCGACCTGCAATATGGCTACGATGCCGACGGCAATCTCGACACTTCGGTGTGCACGCTGACGCTGGTCAACACCGGCGACAAATTGCGCGACAACCCCGAGCTTGCTGAAAAACTCGCTGCCGGCGGGCCGCTTGCCGTGCATGGCGTGCAGATCACGCCCAAGGAGCTGGTCAAGCCGGCCAACATGCCGCCCTTCGGCTCCTGGTTCGTCGATTTCGACGGCTATTTCGAGGATCCCGAAGTGGAAGGCCATGTCGGCGACGTCGCCGTCTGGCACCCCTGCGAGGGCCGTGCCGGCTATTATGAGGAAATCCCGGGCGGCTATGAGCCCCCTTTCTACCCGCCGGACTTCCCACCGCCCGGCAATCTGCCTCCGTGTCTCGATGTCGAGGCCGTGCAGTATTACTGCACGCCGCGCGGCCTCGAGGCAGATCTCTATCTCCATGACCATGCCGGCTTCGGCGGCGATTCGATCAAGGCCCAATCCAGGACGCCAGGCGTCGGGGTGACCTCACCCATGTCGCATGCGCCAGACAAGCCGTACACGATCGACATCACCGGCCACTATCCGGGCGACAGAGTGGATGTCGGGCTGTGCTTCTACAGGAAGTCCGACAAGGACAAGGGTGGCTACTACCCTTGCTGCAAGATGACCTTGCCGCTCCGCACCCCAGCCGTCAGCTGCGAACGTTGAGGAGGCAAAGATGACCATTCTTGCCTCCTCCCCGCTCGCGACCAAAACGCAAAAAACCGTCATGGAGACGATCATGAAACCCCTGTCATATGCCAGGCGCGGTGCGCGCTGGCTGATGGCGGCCGGTATCGCGGTCGCCCTTGCGCCCGCACTGCCGGCATCCGCCGCCCAGACCGTCCAGGCCGTCACCAGCCCAGATGTGCAGCCGTTGCAGCTCGACAATCCGCGCATCATCAACCCGGAGCGCGGACGTGTCGTGCCGTTCTTCACCAAGACCGGTGGCCAGCGCAGCTGCGACTCTGTCTTCTACACCTTGACCTTCGGCCTGCGCGGCAATCCGCAGGGCTTTGCCGATCCGGGCCTCGAGGCGGCGCTGAAGAAAGCCAAGCTCGAGTTCAAGGACCAGCTTCCGCACGGTCTTTCGATCGTCAACGTGACGGTATCCGGCGACGGCACCGATGCATCGGGCGGGGCTTTGCCTGCCGCCGTCATCAGTAATTTGGCTGGCCCCAACGATACGGCAACGGTTTCCGATTTCCGGATTTCCGCCAGCGATCTCGATGGATCGGGCGCGCTGAACGAACGCGCCATCACCTTCCGCATCACGGCCAAGATCGACCACGCCGCGTTTCCGGCGCCGGTCAATGTCGACAATCAGGGCCTGATCAAGGTCACCGGCGGCGTCGGCACGGGAACCATCATACCGTCGCAGGATCCGGGCAAGCCGGACGATGGCAACATCGCGACCGGCGAAAAGACCTCGATCCGGATCGACCTCACCAAATGCGACAAGCAACCTCCGCCTCCCACCGACCATGAATGCTTCAAGGTCCAGCGCGGCACGGTCGACTGCGTGCCCGGTGGCGGCGCCTTCATCTATCACATGCCGGTCGGCCCGGAGATGGGCGGCAAGTGGGTGCAGGTTTCGACGACCTCATCAGGCATCACCATCATCCCCGACACCCAGAAGGTGCCGGCGGGCGGGGGCGTGCTCGACTGGAAGATCGTCGGCGCTTCACCCGGCGACGTCATCCACCTCATCGTCACCGGCATCGAGACCTATGCCGGGCCGAAGGAGGGCTGGGGCCTGTGCTGCACGCAAACCATCGACATCGTCATTCCGCGTGACCAGTGGTGCCCGCCCCGGGACAAGGAGCCGGACCTCAAGGTCGAGAAACGCGCCGACGTTCCGCGCTGCACCATGGCCGGCGGCTGCGACTTCACCATCCGCGTCACCAATGTCGGCACAGCGCCCTACAATGGCAAGATCGTGCTCGACGAGGTGACGCTGCCGGCCGGCTCGACGCTGACTTCAGGGCCCAATCCGCCCTGGGCCTGCGCGCCGGGAACCACCCCGATGACGTGCACCTATCCGGTAACCACGCTCGCCCCGGGGGCCTTTGTCGACCTCAAGCTCGGCTTCAAGCCGGCCGGAGGCTGGCAAGGCAGCGTGCTGCGCAACTGCGCCACCTACAATTACGGCGCCAGCGGCAAGCCGCTGTTCGGCAGCCAGGCCAATGACCGGGGCTGCGCCTCGATCCCGATCTGCCGCCGCGGCGACCGCAACCCGGATTGTCAGCCGCCAATCGAGAAGAAGGTCGACCTAATCCTCAAGAAGCGTGCCCGCACCGAAGTCTGCACCGCCGATGGCGTCTGCAGCTTCATCATCGACATCATCAACAACGGTACATCGACCTATAACGGGCCGCTGACCGTGATCGACAACTACCCAAGCGGCGCGCCGACGTCCTCGACCTTCGGACCGAGCCCGCCCTGGACCTGCGGCCCGAACGGCCCCGGCCAGTTCCGCTGCGACAATGCCGGCATCTCGCTGCCCGCGGGCGCCTCGACGCCGATCTTCGTCAAGGCGGTGGTGCCGGCCAGCTATCGGTCGGACACGGTCGAGAACTGCGCCGAGGTGAAGGCCATCCCCGGTGAGCTCGATCTCACCAACAACAGGGCCTGCGCCAAGGAACGCATCCGCCATCCCAATGGCGGCCAACCGGCCTTGCGCATCACCAAGGTGTGCAATGGCTCGCTGGCTGGTGCGGCGCTGGTTTCCTGCCGCATCACCGTCAGCAGCGTCGGCACGGCTGCCCCCACCGGTCCGGTGCGGGTCAACGATGCCGCCATGCTGGTGTCGGGCGGAGCGCCCGTTCAGATCCAGACCGTCACCCCTGACGGCGCGGAATGGGCGTGCGGACCGGTTCCGGCCAATGCGTTGTCGTGCCAGATTCCCGGCGCCGTCATGACGCCCGGAACCTCAAGGCACTTCGACGTGACTGTCTCGGCCAATGGCGAGTTCGAGAACTGCGCACGGGGCTCCTATGGCCCGGCGCAGGGCGACGACGTCGTTTATCCGATCGGCCAGGCCTGCGCCAAGGGCGGCGGCTCCTCGACCATCCGTGTCGAGAAGACCGGCGACCGCGAATGCAGGCTCGGCCAGCCCTGCTCGTTCGACATCACCATCACGAATGACGGGACGAGCCCCTTCTCGGGTCCGGTCCGCGTCGGCGATGCGATCGGCGTGGAAGGGCTTGGCCGGCTGGATGGCGTTGCGATCACTTCGATCGACCCGCCCTTCGGTTGCTCGTCCGAACCGACGACGCTGCCGGCCTCCTGCATCGCCAACTTGACGCTCGGCGCCGGCGAAAGCCAGTCGCACCATGTGACGGTGGTCATTCCCGGCGACGGGCGCCTGGCCAACCTGCAGGGCAACGTCAATGGCCAGAACTGCGTGGGCGTGCTCTCTCCCGACACGCGGGTGCAGGGCGGCGGCGACGTGCTGTCCAAGGACGCGACCAACGTGCAAGGCGATCGCGGCAAGGCCTATGCGTGCCATCCCTTCATCATCACGCATGAGGTGAAGAATGAGTGCTCGCCGGGCTTCGTCATGAACGACGCCGGCCGCTGCGTCTGTCCGGAAGGCACCACTTTCCGCAACGGCCAGTGCACGGGCGGCGGCACCAACGTTCTGCCGTTGCCACCGCCGCCGCGCTGCGTCCTGCTCGAAGGCCAGATCCGCACCGAGGACGGACGCTGTGTCTGCCCGCGCGGCACGGGGCTGGAGAACGGAAAATGCGTCAGGACCGACAAGCCCGAGCAGTGCACCATCCGTGGCCAGGTCCACAATGCGGACGGGGACTGTGTCTGCCCGCAAGGCACCGAGGTGCGCAACGGCGCCTGCCGTCCGATCCGACCGAAGCCTGAGCAGTGCACCATCCGCGGCCAGGTCCACAATGCGGACGGAGACTGCGTCTGCCCGCAAGGCACCGAGGTGCGCGACGGCGCCTGCCGCCCGATCCGGCCGAAGCCCGAGCAGTGCACCATCCGTGGCCAGGTCCACAATGCGGACGGGGACTGTGTCTGCCCGCAAGGCACCGAGGTGCGCGACGGCGCCTGCCGCCCGATCCGGCCGAAGCCTGACCAGTGCACCATTCGTGGCCAGGTCCATGACTCCGATGGCAATTGCGTCTGCCCGAGGGGTACCGAGGTGCAAGGCAATGCCTGCCGGCGCAAGCAGCCTGACATGCAGCAGTGCGACATACGCGGCCAGGTCCACAACAAGCGCGGCGAGTGCGTCTGTCCGCGTGGGACCGAGGTAATCGACGGCGCCTGCCGCAAGCCCAGGCAACAGAGCGAATGCGCGCCGGGCTCGCAGATGGTCAATGGCCAGTGCCAGCCGATCTTCAGGCGACATTGTCCGGAGGGTACGATCGGGCGGTATCCGAACTGCCGGCCGATACGCGGACAGCCGTCGCTGGAAATCGATCCGGGCCAGTTGCTGCAATTGCTGCCACGGCGCAGGCAGCCGATCGACCAGCAACAGGACCCGGTTCCAAACAGGATCCTGAAACTCCAGCAGCAGTAACCACCCGGGCGACGCCAAACGAGAACCCGCCGGAGCAGTCCGGCGGGTTTTTTCGTGGCTCGGGCAGGCCGAACCGGCTGCGACAAGATCGGCGCCGTGACACCACCCTGTGGAACCGCGCTTGTGCCCTCGACAAGTCGCCGGCAGCGCTTTAGGCAGTCGGTTCGGGGCGTCCGTATGAAAAGGGCACCCGGAAAGGCCGCGAGATGAGCAAAAAAACCTTGATCGCACCGTCGGTGTTGGCATCGGATTTCTCGAAGCTCGGTGACGAGGTCGAGGCGGTGGCGGCGGCCGGTGCCGACTGGATCCATCTCGACGTGATGGATGGGCATTTCGTGCCGAACATCACTTTCGGCCCGCCTGTCATCAAGGCGATCCGCAACCGCACCAAGGCCTTTTTCGACTGCCACCTGATGATCGCGCCCGCCGACCCCTACCTCGCCGCCTTCGCCGAGGCCGGCTGCGACGGCATGACGGTGCATGCCGAGGCCGGACCGCATCTCGACCGCTCGCTGCAGACGATCAGGAACCTCGGCAAGAAGGCCGGCGTCTCGCTCAATCCGGCGACGCCGGAAAGCGCCGTCGAATATGTGCTCGACCGGCTCGACCTGATCCTGATCATGACCGTCAATCCGGGTTTCGGCGGACAGGCCTTCATCCCGGCAATGGTCGACAAGGTGAGAAGGGTCAAGGCGTTGATCGGTGACCGGCCGATCCGCATCGAGATCGACGGCGGTGTCTCGCCGGAAACCGCGCCGCTGGTCACGTCAGCCGGCGCCGACGTGCTGGTGGCGGGTGCCGCCATCTTCAAAGGTGGCAGTGTCGAGGCTTACCGCGCCAACATCGAAGCCATCAGGACCGCGGCCGACAAGGCCGCCGGCTAGAGCAATTCCAGGAAAAGTGCGTAGCGCTTTCCCTTGGGAATTGCGGGAAAACAAAGAGTTAGAGCGGTTCGGCGATTCCAATAGACACTGAACCGCTCTGACTCGGCCCGATCGATTCGATCGAACCTGCCACTGTCTTTGCGCGCGACAGAAAAGATGCTCGCACGGGCGCACGAGAAACATATGATTCTGCGTGCATACAAACACGTTCAGTTTCTGCTGGTTGCAGAGATATTCGAATTCCCGCGATCGGCGCGCCGATTGGGTATATTTCTTTGTTCTAAAGTACAATAGCGCGATCTTCTGCTTGAGCCGTGGAAGCGTGGCGCTGTATGGTACATGTACAGAAGGGGAGTGTTCGGACTCGAATTGCCCAAGACGACAGTTGGGGACAAGGAGTCGCTTTGACATATGGAGCTGCCAATCTGAACGACGACGGCACGGAAGCCAAGAGTACGCTTGCCAGCACGGTCTATCATCAATTGCGTGATGATCTTCTCGGCGGCGCTCTGGAAGCCCAAAGCAAGCTGCGCGTCGAATGGGTCGTTTCCAAATATGGCGCCGGTGCCTCTCCGGTTCGCGAAGCTCTCAATCGCCTTGCCTCCGAAGGTCTCCTCGGCCGCCATGACCAGCGCGGCTTCTTCATCATGCCGGTCAGTGCGGCCGAACTCGAGGAGCTGACGCGCACGCGCTGCTGGCTCGAGGAGCGGGCGCTGCGCGAATCGATCGCCCACCGCACCGCCGAATGGGAAGAACAATTGGTGCTGGCGCTGCATCGCCTGGGGCGCGCCTCACGGCTTTCGCCGCAAAGTAGCTCGTCGCTCGATCCGGACTGGGAGAAATTGCACCGCGCCTTCCACCGGGTGCTGATCTCGGCCTGCCGGTCGCACTGGCTGGTGGGCTTCTGCGAGCAGCTTTCCGATCATGCCTACCGCTATCGCCAGATGGCCCATGACGGCGAGAGCATCCAGCGCGACGATTTCGCCGAACACCGGCTGATTGCTGAAAATGCGCTGGACGGAAATGCGGATGGCGCCGTCCAGGCCCTGATCGATCACTACCAGCTGACCGCCGCCATGTGCATGGAACGCTTAAAGCAAGGCGAGGCAACAAAGGTCGCCGCCGGTCCGGGTCATCGCGCCCACCGTTGACGGCTGTTTGATCGTCGCGCTCTGCTGTCCCCATCTCTCGAATCTTTTCGATAGACGCCGGGCAACCGTTTGCGGCCTTGACGGCCGGGCCGGGAAACGCGAACTCTTCGCCGCGTGCCGACCCACGGCCGGCGTCGACATTGCTGTCACCCCCCATTGCCGTCACCCAGGAAGATTTCATGAGCAATCATCTGTTCGATGCATTCCGGTCCCGGATGCCGGCGCCTGGGCATCTGTTGATGGAAACCGATGATGGGCGCACGCTCACCTATGGCGACATGCTGGCACGGTCGGCGCAGCTTGCGCATGCGCTGCTGCAAATGGATGTCACGCCCGGCGACCGCGTTGCCGTGCAGGTCGAGAAGAGCCCGGAGATGGTTTTGCTTTATCTCGCCTGTGTGCGCGCCGGCGCCGTCTTCCTGCCGCTCAATACCGCCTATACGCTGACCGAGCTCGGCTATTTCTTCGACGATGCAGCGCCTCGCGTGATTGTCTGCGATCCCGCGCGGTCGGCGGACATCCGTGGGATGGTCGACCCATCCGGTGCCGTCGTGGTCACGTTCGACCGTAATGGCCAGGGATCCCTTGCGGACCAGGCATCGCGTCAGTCCTCCGATTTCCACGATGTCGAGCGCGGCGCGGACGATCTTGCGGCGATCCTCTACACGTCGGGAACGACCGGCCGTTCGAAAGGCGCCATGCTCAGCCACGAGAACCTCGCCTCGAACGCGCGGGTGCTGGTCGATCAGTGGCGCTTCACCAGGGATGACGTGCTGATCCACGCGCTGCCGATCTTCCACACGCATGGCCTGTTCGTCGCCACCAACGTCGTCCTGATGGCCGGCGCCTCGATGCTGTTCGAGCAGAAATTCGACGCCGGCCGCATCATCTCGCTGCTGCCGCGCGCCACCGCCCTGATGGGCGTGCCGACCTTCTACACCAGGCTGCTGCAGCAGGAGGGGCTGGATCGAGAGGCGGCCAAAAACATGCGGCTGTTCGTGTCCGGTTCCGCGCCGCTGCTGGCCGAAACGCACAAGGCATGGCGCGAGCGTACCGGCCACGCCATTCTCGAGCGCTACGGCATGACCGAGACCAACATGAACACCTCCAATCCCTACGAAGGCGAGCGGCGCGCCGGCACGGTTGGTTTCCCCTTGCCCGGCGTGTCGCTGCGCATCGCCGATCCCGATAGCGGCAAGCCGCTTGACCAGGGCGAGGTCGGCATGATCGAGGTCAAGGGTCCGAACGTGTTCGGCGGCTACTGGCGCATGCCGGAAAAGACCAAGGCGGAATTCCGCGCCGACGGCTTCTTCATCACCGGCGATCTCGGCATGATCGACGCTGACGGCTATGTCCACATTGTCGGTCGCGGCAAGGACCTGATCATATCAGGCGGCTACAACGTCTATCCGAAGGAACTCGAAAGCGAGATCGACGCGCTCGACGGCGTCCTGGAAAGCGCCGTTATCGGCCTTGCCCATCCGGACTTCGGCGAAGGCGTCACCGCTGTCGTCGTGCGCTCGCCCGCGTCGCGGATCAGCGCGGCCGAGATCCTCAACGCCATCACCGGCCGCGTGGCGAAGTACAAGCATCCCAAACGGGTGATCTTCGTCGAGGAACTGCCGCGCAACACGATGGGCAAGGTGCAGAAGAACTTGCTTCGCGACAGCTACAAGGACCTCTACGCCTCCGCCAAAGCCGGCTAAATAGGTACCCGCTGCGGCGCCGGCTCAGGCCGGGTACAAGAGTTCGACGACATGGTCGGCGATCGCCAGGCTTGCGGTCAGGCCGGGGCTCTCGATGCCGAACAGGTTGACGATCCGGCCCGCGCCATGATCGGCCGGCCCCTGCACCAGGAAGTCCGCGGCGGGCTGCCCGGGTCCGGAAAGCTTCGGCCTGATGCCGGCATAGGCTGGCTGCAGGGCGTCATCGGCAAGGTCGGGCCAATAGCCGCGGATCGCCTCGTAGAAGACGGCGCTTCGGCCGGGGTCGACCGTATAATCCACGCCGTCGATCCATTCGACGTCGGGGCCAAAGCGCGCATTGCCGGCAAGGTCGAGCGTCAGATGGACGCCGAGGCCGCCTTCGACTGGAACCGGATAGATCAGACGCGAAAACGGAGACCGCCCTGGAAGCGCGAAATAATTGCCGCGCGCCAGCCACTGCCGGGGGATGAGGCCCCTTGGGAAACCCTCGATCCGGCTGGCCACCGCCTGCGCATCGAGGCCCGCGGCGTTGACGAAAGCGCCGGCCTCCAGGGCGAAGGTCTCGCCATTGGCATCGCGCGTGTCGATCCGGATCGCGTCGGCTTCGATCGCTGCTCCGGCAACGGAAGTGAGGAAAGCAAAGGATGTGCCGGCGGCCTCGGCGTCGCCGCGCAGCGACAGCATCAGCGCATGGCTGTCTATAATGCCGGTCGATGGCGACAGCAACGCGGAGGCACAGGTCAGCGCCGGTTCCAGGCTCTCGGCCTCGCCGCGTGTCAAAAGCTCGAGATCGTCGACCCCGCAGCGCTTCGCATTGGCCTCGATCGCCCGCAGCCCGTCCGCTTGGCCGGTCTCGCTGGCGACGATCAGCTTGCCGGCGCGGCGATGGCCAATATCGTGTTCGGCGCAGTAGGCGTAGAGAAGCCGGCGTCCTTCGACGCAGAGCCGGGCCTTCAGGCTGCCAGGCGCATAATAGAGCCCGGCATGGATGACTTCCGAATTGCGTGAACTGGTGACGGTGCCGATCGCGTCGGCCTTTTCGATCACCACCACCTCGCGGCCCGACAAGGCAAGCGCCCTGGCAATGGCCAGCCCGACGACGCCTGCTCCGGCGACGACACAATCTATTGTATGCATGGCCTCGCTCTCAGCGGGAAGCGGCAGCCTCGAACACCTTGTCGCCGCCGATCCAGACGCTTCCTATGCCAAGATCGTCCGACAGCGCAACGATGTCCGCCGCCGTGCCATTGGCGAAGCGGCCAAGCCGGTGCGACTGGCCGATCGCCTGCGCCGGATAGAGCGAAGCCATGCGCAAGGCTTCGGACAGATCGAGCCCGACGGTGCGGTGCATGAACCGGATGGCCGAGATCATATCGAGGTCGGCGCCCGCAAGCGTGCCGTCGGCAAGCCTGAGGCTCCCGTCCTTGCGGTAGATGGTGCGGCCGTTGAGCGCGAACGAGCTCATGTCGGTGCCGATTGTCGCCATCGCGTCGGTGACCAGCACGATCCTGCCCGGCCCCTGCTTGGCATCGAGCGCGATCCTGATCGTGGCCGGATGGACATGGATGCCGTCGGCGATCAGCCCGGCCGACAAGGCGCCGATGTCGATGGCCGCGCCCGCCAGCCCGGGCTCGCGGTTGCCGATCTGGCTCATCGCGTTGAAGAGGTGCGTGACGACGCTGGCGCCGGCCTCGGCGAAGGCTTTTGCCGTGGCATGGCCCGTATCCGAGTGGCCGAGGCTGACGATGATCCCGGCCTTGGCCAAGGCCGGGACCCGGGCCGCATCGACGGATTCGGGCGCGATCGTGGTCAGCAGCACCGGCAATTTGTTGCGCGCCGCGATCAGCATGGCCTGGTCGGCGTCCGTCATCGGCCGGATCAGCGCCGGATCATGCGCACCCTTGCGGGCGATCGACAGATGCGGACCTTCCAGATGCAGGCCGAGAAAACCCGGCATTTTTTGCAGCGCTGCCGCTTCGCCGGCGGCGATTGCCGCGGCGGTGATCGCGGGCGTGTCGGTGATCAGCGTCGGCAGCAGTGCCGTCGTGCCGAACGGCGCATGCGCGCGGCAGATGGTTTCGATGGAAGCAACATCGGGATGGTCGTTGAGCATCACCCCGCCGCCGCCATTGACCTGGATGTCGACGAAGCCCGGCGCCAGCATGCCGCCACCAGTGTCGATGGCGCGGATATCCCCCGGAAGCGCGCCTTGCGGCAGCATGGCCTCGATGAGGCCGTTGCGCACGACGAGGGCTGAGCCTTCATGCCAGTCGTCGCCGTCGAAGATGCGGGCGCCAGTCAGGGCAAAACGGTCGCTCATACGGTCTCCGTCACCTTGCGAAGGTTGCGCGGCGCGTCCGGGTCGAGGCCGCGACGCCGGGCAAAGGCCTCGACGAACATGTAGAAGGAGACGATCAGCGTCAGCGGATCGGTCAACGGGTGACCGGTGGCGACATGCGGCAGGCGCGTGGCGCGATTGGCGAGCGCCGAGGTGACGAACACCGGCGCGCCCTTGGCCGCCAGGCTGTCGGCCGCTTCGGCGACGGAGGGCTCGGACGCGTCGCGCGCGGCCAGCGCCAGCACTGGAAAGTCGGGGCCGATCAGCGCCAGCGGGCCATGCATGACCTCGGCCGCGCTATAGGCTTCGGCATGGATGCCGCAGGTCTCCTTGAATTTCAGCGCCGCCTCGTTGGCCATCGCCGCTGACGGGCCGCGGCCGAGAATGAACAGCGACTTCTGCTTCTCGATCGTTTCGGCCAGCACGCTCATCCAGTCGCAGGCGATCGCCTTGCCGAAATGTTCGGGCAGGCGGGCAAGTGCCGCGAGAAGCGCTTCGTCGCCGGTCGCATGCGCCATCAAGGCAAGACCGGCAACGGCGGAGTTGATGAAGGTCTTGGTTGCCGCGACGCTGCGCTCGGGCCCGGCCAGGATGTCGATGGCGAAATCCGAGGCCTGCGCGAGCGGCGAATCGGCGGTGTTGGTGACGGCGATGGTCAGCGCGCCGCCGGCCCGTGCAGTCTCGGCCATGGCGACGATGTCGGGGCTCTTGCCCGACTGCGAGATCGCCAGGCAGGCCGAGCCGTCAAGCCGGAGCTTGCGGCCATAGATCGAGGCGATGGAGGGGCCGACCGAGGCGACCGCAAGGCCCGCGGTCAGTTCCACGGCATATTTCATGAAGGTGGCGGCATGGTCGGACGAACCACGCGCCACGGTGACGACGAAATGCGGGTCGCGTTCCCTGATGCCGAGCCCGGCTTCGGCCAGCACCGCTCCCGAGCCGTCGAGCAGGCGGGCGACGGCCTGCGGGATCTCCTCGATCTCGCGCTGCATATGGGTGGTGTTGGCAATCATGGTCGGCTCTCTTCGCTCGGCCCTGTCAGCCGCAGTTCGGCGACGAAATCATAGGCGTCGCCCCGGTAGATGGAGCGGGTGAATTCGATCACCTTGCCGCTCGCCAGATAGGAAATACGCTCGATGTGCAGGCCGGCAATACCCGGCGGCACTTCGAGCAGGCGCGCATCGCCATCGCCGAGATTGGCGGCGGAGATGCGCTGCACCGCCCGGACCGGCCGGTTGCCGGTCAGTTCCAGTGCCGCGTAGAGCGAGGAACCGATGCCGGCCGGGTCGGGCAGCACGCTGGCTGACAGCGAGGCCCGTTCGATCGCCAACGGCGTATCGTTGGCGATGCGCAGGCGCGCCACGCGCGCCACCAGCTCGTTCGACGACAGGCCGAGCACCATCATCTCGTCGGGCGAGGGCGCGTAGAGACCGCGGTCGAGCCAGGCCGAGCGCACCGCCATGCCGCGCCGCGCCATGTCCTCGGTGAAGGAGGTCAGTCGCGACAGCGACTGCTCGACGCGCTCCATGCGCGGCGCCACGAAGGTGCCGGAGCCGTGGCGCTGCACCAGGATGCCGCCCTTGACCAGGTCCTGCACCGCCTTGCGCACGGTGACGCGCGAAATGTCGGCCTTGGTGGCGATGTCGCGCTCGGAAGGCAGCGCGTCGCCCGGGCCGATCAGCCCGCGATTGACGGCGTCCTCGATGCTTTTGCGCAGCTGCAGGTAAAGCGGCGCGCCGCTTTGCGAGGATTGTTTGAGCGCAGCGAAGATCTGGTCGGCGGCATCGCTCATCGCGCAGCCCCCAAGGGCCCAGTGAACAGACGCGCCGCCATCTGCACCGCGCCGCCTAGCGCATCGTCGAGCGGTTCCTTCAGCAGGGCGCGGTAGCGCGCCGACAGGCGCGGCGCATAGAGCGGCGCCAGCCCGCCGAGCAGGCAGAGCGGCGCGCCGGCGGCGAGGTCGAGCGCGCCGAGCGAGGCCTCGACATCGGCGACCGCTCTGTCGAGGATCCAGTTGGCGACGATGTCGCCTTTTTGCGCGTGCTCGAACACTTTCGGCGCGAAGCCGCCGAAATCGCCTGGTTTGGCGTTGGTGGTGAATTCGACCACGTCCTCGGGATTGTTGCGGAAAACGGCCATCATGCTGTCGGTCAGCGGCGAGGCCTGGCGCACGCCGTCATGCGCGAGCAATGTCTGTTCCAGGAGGTCGCGGCCGATGCGGGCACCGCTGCCCTGGTCGCCGACCTGGAACCCCCAGCCGCCGATGGCACGCGATTTGCCATTTTTGCGCGCCATATAGGCGGTGCCGGTGCCAAGGATCGCCATCGCGCCGTCGCCGGAACCGACCGCGCCTTCGAGCGCGATCTCCGCATCGGTCTCGACGCGGCTGGTGCTGAACGGCAGGATCGCCTCGAGCTGCTGCCGGTAGGTGCCGACATTGGCGCCGGCAAGGCCGAGAATGGCGGGTGTTTGCGGGATCAGGTCCGGGTCCTGCCCGGCGGCGATGAAAGCCTGCCGCGCCGCATCGACGATGTTCGAGCGGGCGCCGGTGAGGTCGGTGCGGATGTTGGCGGCGCCGCTTTTGGCACGGCCGACGACAACGCCGTCCGCTGTAGCCAATGCGGCTCTGCAGCTGGTGCCGCCGCCATCGATGCCGAGCACGAATTTCACGTGATTTCTCCTCCGGGCGGATAATACCAATAAAATACCAATAGCCAAGGGTTAATTTCCGTTTCAAAAAGATTAAGCCGCATTTTATTGAAAAATCTGTGCAATTCGTCGGCTCAGCGATTTCCTGCCCGCAAGTTCGTTAATGCGTGTGGACAAGTGGTATTTTTTTGGTATTGTTTTCGAAGTTTGGAGGAACTGGGATGGCCGAAACGCGCACCGAAGCGCTGCATGGGAATGCCGAGGGACTGGATATCCAGGCTCCCGAAGCGATCCTCGGCTCGCTGGCCGATGCGCAGGTCGAGGCCGCGAAGGCCGTCCGCAACGCCATTCCCTCCATCGCCAGGGCAGCCGAGATCATTGCCGGCTGCCTGAGCGGCGGCGGCAAGCTTGCCTATGCCGCGGCCGGCAGCTCCGGCCTGATGGCGCTGGCCGACGCGCTGGAACTGCCCGGCACGTTCGGCATCCAGCGCGACCGCATCGCCATCCTGATCGCCGGCGGCGACGGGGCCTTCAGGACACTGGCCGGCGGGCCCGAGGATGATGCCGAGGAGGCCTCGACCGCGGTCGCCAATGCCGGCATCGGCGCGGGCGATTGCCTGATCGCTCTTTCGGCCAGCGGCACGACGCCCTATGCGGTGCGCGCCATCGAGGACGCGCGGCGCCGGGGCGCCGCCACCATCGGCGTCGCCAACAACAGGGACTCTGCTCTGCTCCGCCAGGCCGACACCGCCATCCTGCTCGAAACGCCGCCGGAAGTCATCGCCGGCTCGACCCGCATGGGCGCCGGCACGGCGCAGAAGATCGCCCTCAACATGCTGTCGACGCTGACCGCCATCCATCTCGGCCATGTTCATGACGGCTACATGGTCAACCTCATGGCCGACAACATGAAGCTGCGCGACAGGGCAGCGCGGATGGTTGCCGCCATCAGCGGCGCGAGCCGCGAAGAGGCCGCCAGCCTGCTCGAAAAGAGCGGCGGCGCGGTCAAGACCGCCATTCTGCTCGCCGCCGGCGCCGACAGCGCCGACGCCGCGCGGAAGATACTGGAACGGACGGGCCAGAAGCTGCGGCCAGCCCTTTCCGCGCTGGGGCATGATCCCGAAAAGTGGAAACCGCTTTTCGGAAAAGATCATGCTCGAACAAAGAAATAGAGCCTGTTTCATCCCGATTTCGATCGGGGTGAAACGGGCTTGCGAGGGGAACAAGGGCTCCAAAGCCTAGGTTCTCATCAAAACCGAACCTGAAAAAGGTCAACAGGGAGACTGAGCATGACAACGAAACTACTGACGGCACTGCTTCTGGGCACAAGCATTCTCGGCTCCGCCGGGTTGGCTCACGCCGAGGACGTAACGCTCAACATCGAAAGCTGGCGCGGCGACGACCTTGCCATCTGGAAGGACAAGCTGATCCCGGCCTTCGAAG
Organism: Mesorhizobium sp. B3-2-1; assembly: GCF_006439515.1. Taxonomy (NCBI): domain Bacteria; kingdom Pseudomonadati; phylum Pseudomonadota; class Alphaproteobacteria; order Hyphomicrobiales; family Phyllobacteriaceae; genus Mesorhizobium; species Mesorhizobium sp. B3-2-1. Next base: position 90,705 of record NZ_VFTI01000022.1, read on the forward strand.
CCAAGAACCCCGGCATCAAGGTGGTGTTCGCACCATCGGCTCCGACCGAATATGACGCCGCGCTCGGCGCCAAGCTCGCCGCCGGCTCGGCGGGCGACCTGATCACCTGCCGCCCGTTCGACAAGTCGCTCGAACTGTTCAAGAAGGGCAACCTTGCCGATCTCTCGGCGCTGCCCGGCATGGAAAACTTCTCGCCCGTCGCCAAGTCCGCCTGGCAGACCGATGACGGCAAGGCGAGCTTCTGCGTGCCGATGGCGTCGGTCATCCACGGCTTCATCTACAACAAGGACGCCTTCGAAAAGCTCGGCATCAAGGTGCCGCAGACCCGCGACGAGTTCTTCGCCGCGCTCGACAAGATCAAGGCCGACGGTACCTATATCCCGATGGCGATGGGCACCAAGGACCTCTGGGAAGCCGCGACCATGGGCTACCAGAACATTGGCCCCAATTACTGGAAGGGCGAGGACGGCCGCAAGGCGCTGATCAAGGGCGATCAGAAGCTGACCGACAAGGACTGGGTCGCGCCGTATGAGGAACTGGCCAAGTGGAAGCCATACCTGGGCGACGGTTTCGAAGCCCAGACCTATCCGGACAGCCAGAACCTGTTCACCCTCGGCCGCGCCGCCATCTACCCGGCCGGCTCGTGGGAAATCGGCCTGTTCAACACCCAGGCCCAGTTCAAGATGGGCGCCTTCCCGCCGCCGGTCGAGAAGGCCGGCGACACCTGCTACATTTCCGACCATACCGATATCGGCATGGGCCTGAACGCAGCCTCCAAGCACGCGGACGCGGCCAAGACCTTCCTGTCCTGGGTGGCCTCGCCGGATTTCGCCACCATCTACGCCAACGCGCTGCCGGGCTTCTTCAGCCTGAACTCCTCGCCGGTGAAGATGCAGGACCCGCTGGCGCAGGAATTCGTCTCCTGGCGCGGCAAGTGCAAGTCGACGATCCGCTCGACCTACCAGATCCTGTCGCGCGGCACGCCGAACCTCGAAAACGAGACCTGGGTTGAATCGGCCAACGTCATCAACGGCACCGACACGCCCGAGGCCGCGGCCAAGAAGCTGCAGACCGGTCTCGACAGCTGGTATAAGCCGGCCAAGTAAGAGCTCAGGCAACGGAATCGGCTGGGCGCATGCCCGGCCGGTTCCGGATTATCCTGTTTTCATATTGCGATTGTCGGCTCTGCCTCTCGGCCTTACCCTGCTCTTATTGGGGAAGGCTGGCTGACCAGTCGCAGGGCTTTGTCTTGCCGCACCGGGCAAGGTTTGGACCGTGCATCGAGGCATCATCTGGCATCACATCGTCTGGAACCGAGAGACGGCGGGGACCGAACTCATGGCCGCACAAACACGACCGAAAAGACCGTTCCGCTGGCATATCGCCGTTTTCCTGGCGCCGGCGGTGCTGGTCTATACGGCAATCATGATCCTGCCGCTCGCCGGCACGCTGCAGCTCTCGCTGTTCCGAAACGTCGAGCAGTCCCAGATCTTCGTCGGCCTGGACAATTTCCGCACACTGTTCGGCGACCCCAACTGGTCGGTGAATTTCTGGAACGCGCTGCGCAACAATGTCTGGTTCTTCATCATCCACATGCTGGTGCAGAACCCGGTCGGCGTGCTTTTGGCGGCGCTCCTGTCCAGCCCGAAGCTCCGGTTCTCGGCCTTCTACCGCACCGCGATTTTCGTGCCGACCATCCTGTCCTTCGTCATCGTCGGCTTTGCCTGGAAGCTGATCCTGTCGCCGCTGTGGGGCGTGGCGCCGCATCTGCTCGATTTCGTCGGCCTGAAGAGCCTGTTCACGCCGTGGCTCGGCAAGGAGCAATACGCGCTGACCGCGCTCAGCCTTATCTCGGTGTGGCAGTTCATCGGCATCCCGATGATGCTGATCTATGCCGCGCTGCTGTCGATCCCCGAAGAGGTGATCGAGGCCGCCGAATGCGACGGGATCACCGGCCTGTCGCAGTTCTGGAAGATCAAGCTGCCGCTGATCCTGCCGTCGATCGGCATCATCTCGATCCTCACCTTCGTCGGCAATTTCAACGCCTTCGACCTGATCTACACCGCGCAAGGCGCGCTCGCCGGACCGAATTATTCGACCGATATTCTCGGCACCTTCCTCTACCGCGCCTTCTTCGGCTTCCAGCTACAGGTCGGCGACCCCAACATGGGCGCGACCATCGCCACGATCATGTTCCTGATCATCCTCGGCGGTGTCTGCGTCTACCTCTTCCTCATCCAGACGCGCCTGCGTCGCTACCAGTTCTGAGGGGCGGAAATGTCACGGCTGAACACCCCCCTCTGGCCTGCCGGCCATCTCCCCCGCAAGGGGGGAGATCAGATGTCGCTACTGCTTTCGCCAATCGCCAACGTTGCAAAGTGGGCGGCAAGGCCAACGCTGCCAATCTCCCCCCTTGCGGGGGGTGAGGAATGGTCCGCGAAGCGGGCGGAAAGCCAATTGCTTGGCTTTCCGAATAACGAACGCCCGGAGCGACAGCGAAGGGCCGGGTCCGGCAGGACAGAGGGGGGCGCCTTGGCGCCAACCTCTCCATGCAACTGCGAGGCCTTCCAATGAGCATCGCCACCCGTTCGCTGCCCCGCACCATCGGCGCCCACGCGATCCTGTTGACCTACACGGCGATCGCGCTTTTCCCGGTGGTCCTGGTCATCATGAATTCGTTCAAGTCGCGCGCCGGCATCTTCGGCGCGCCGCTGACGCCGCCGACGCCGAAGACCTTCGACATGATCGGCTACACCACGGTGATCGGCCAGGGCGACTTCATCCATTATTTCCAGAACAGCCTCGTCGTCACCGTCGGCTCGCTGTTCTTCGTGCTTCTGTTCGGCGCCATGGCGGCGTTCGCGCTGTCGGAATACCGCTTTCGCGGCAACACGCTGATGGGGCTTTACCTGGCGCTCGGCATCATGATCCCGATCCGTCTCGCCACCGTCGCCATCCTGCAATTGATGGTGGCGAGCGGGCTGGTCAACACGCTGACGGCGCTGATCCTGGTCTACACCGCGCAAGGCCTGCCGCTGGCCGTTTTCATCCTGTCCGAATTCATGAAGCAGGTGTCCGACGATCTGAAGAATGCCGGCCGCATCGACGGGCTGTCGGAATACACCATCTTCTTCCGCCTGGTGGTGCCGCTGGTGCGGCCGTCGATGGCGACCGTCGCCGTCTTCACCATGATCCCTATCTGGAACGACCTGTGGTTCCCGCTGATCCTGGCGCCGTCGGAAGAAACCAAGACTGTGACGCTCGGCGCCCAGCTTTTCCTCGGCCAGTTCGTCACCAACTGGAACGCCATCCTGGCCGCGCTGTCGCTGGCGATCCTGCCGGTGCTGGTCCTCTACGTCATCTTCTCGCGGCAGCTTATCCGCGGCATTACGTCGGGAGCCGTCAAGTGAGTTCGCAAGCCCCTCTTCGTGTCGTCGTCGCCGGTCTCGGCAATATGGGCCGCACCCATGCGCTGGCCTACCACACCAATCCGGGTTTTCAGATCGCGGCGCTGGTCAACCGCTCCGACGTGCCATTGCCTGGCGGGCTGTCCGGCTATGGCATCAGGCGGTCCTTCGACGACGCCCTGCGCGAGGAAAAACCCGACGTCGCCTGCATCGCCACCTATTCGGACAGCCATGCCGACTATGCGGTGAGAGCGTTCGAGGCCGGCTGCCATGTCTTCGTCGAAAAGCCGCTGGCAACGACGGTGGCGGACGCCAGGCGCGTCGTCGCCGCAGCCAAGGCCAACGGCCGAAAACTGGTGATCGGCTACATCCTGCGCCATCACCCGTCCTGGATCAGGTTGATCGCCGAGGCGCGCAAGCTCGGCGGTCCCTACGTGTTCCGCATGAACCTCAACCAGCAATCCTCGGGCCATACCTGGGAGACGCACAAGCAGTTGATGCAGACGACCTCGCCGATCGTCGACTGCGGCGTGCACTATCTCGACGTCATGCTGCAGATCACCGATGCGAAGCCAGTCGAGGTGCGCGGCATGGGGGTGCGGCTGACCGACGAGGTGGCGCCCTCCATGTACAATTACGGCCATCTGCAGGTGCTGTTCGACGACGGTTCGGTCGGCTGGTACGAGGCCGGCTGGGGTCCGATGGTTTCCGAGACGGCCTTCTTCGTGAAGGATGTCATGTCGCCAAAGGGCTGCGTGTCGATCGTCATGAAGGAAGGCATCAAGTCCGACGACATCGACACCCATACCAAAACCTCGACCATCCGTCTGCACAGCGCCGCAACCGGGCCGGACGGCAAATTCGCCAGGCCGGACGAGATGCTGTCGATGGAGGGCGAACCCGGCCATCAGGATCTCTGCGATCTCGAGCAGGCTTTTGTCCTCAAGGCGATCCGCGAGGACATCGATCTCACCAGACACATGGACGACGCGGTGCGGTCGCTCGCCGTCTGCCTTGCCGCCGACGAGAGCGTGCGCAGCGGCGCAGCCGTCAAACTCTAACGACAGGAAAGAAGCCGTGGGCTCGCTGAAGATCGAGAATGTGAAGAAGGCTTTCGGGCCGGTCGAGGTGCTGAAGGGCATCGATCTCGAAGTGACGGATGGCGAGTTCGTCGTCTTCGTCGGCCCTTCGGGCTGCGGCAAGTCGACCTTGCTCCGCGTCATCGCCGGGCTGGAGGATTCGACCTCCGGCCGGGTGCTGATCGATAGCGAGGATGTCTCCGTCACCCCGCCTGCCAAGCGCGGCATCGCCATGGTGTTCCAGACCTATGCGCTCTATCCGCATCTGACGGTGAAGAACAATATGGGCCTCGGCCTCAAGCAGGCGAACACCCCTGCAGTGGAGATCGATCGCCGCATCGGCGTCGCCTCGTCCATGCTGTCGCTGGAACCTTATCTCGAAAGGCGGCCGGCGGAACTCTCCGGCGGCCAGCGCCAGCGTGTCGCCATCGGCCGCGCAGTAGTGCGCGAGCCAAAATTGTTCCTGTTCGACGAGCCTTTGTCGAACCTCGATGCCGCGCTGCGTGTCAACACGCGGCTGGAAATCGCGCAGCTGCATCGCCGGCTGAAGGCGACGATGATCTACGTCACCCACGACCAGGTCGAGGCAATGACGCTCGCCGACAAGATCGTCGTGCTCAACTCGGGCCGCATCGAGCAGATCGGCGGCCCGATGGAGCTCTACAATTCGCCGGCAAACGAGTTCGTCGCCGGCTTCATCGGTTCGCCGAAGATGAATTTCGTCGACGGCGCCCGGCTCGGCGAGACAGCCAAGACCATAGGCGTGCGGCCGGAGCACCTGACCGTCGATCCGAAATCGGGCGCCTGGAAGGGTACCGTGGTGCACGCCGAGCATCTCGGCGCCGACACCAATCTCTATCTCGACTGTGAAAAGGCCGGCCTGATCACCGTACGGATTTTCGGCGTCTACGACGCGGAGCCCGGCGCGACGCTTTACGCGACGCCGGATCCGGCGAAGACGTATCGGTTTGGGGCTGACGGGAAGACGATCAGCTAATCTGAAATAGGTCGGCGCCGCCCCTCATTGTCCTGCCGGACATTTCTCCCCGTTATAGTGACGGGGAGAAAGAAGCTGGCCGCGACGTCGGCGCCAATCGGCGCAAGCAGCGATAACAGCGTCCTTCTCCCCGTTTCACGGGGAGAAGATGGCGGCAGCCAGATGAGGGGCGGCGCAAGCCTGCGAGGTGACGCTCAGACGTCAGCCTTGAACGTCTGCTTCTGCTGGCCCAGACCCTCGATGCCGAGCTCCACAACATCACCAGCCTTCAAGAACACCGGCGGCTTCATGCCAAGGCCGACGCCGGGCGGGGTGCCTGTCGAAATAATGTCGCCGGGGTGCAGCGACATGAACTGGCTGAGGTAGGAGACGAGGTAGGCAACGCCATAGACCATGGTCCTGGTCGAGCCGTTCTGCATCGTCTTACCGTTGACGGTCAGCCACATTTTCAGGTTCTGCGGGTCGGCCACTTCATCCTTGGTCACCAGCCACGGGCCGGTCGGGCCGAACGTGTCGCAGCTCTTGCCCTTGGTCCACTGGCCCTGGCGCTCGGCCTGGAAGGCGCGTTCGGACACGTCATGGGAGACGCAATAGCCGGCGACATAGTCGAGCGCATCGGCTTCGCTGACATATTTCGCGGTTTTGCCGATGACCACGCCGAGCTCGACCTCCCAGTCGGTCTTCTCGGAACCGCGCGGGATCAGCACGTCGTCGTCCGGACCGACGATGGCCGAGCTTGCCTTCATGAAGATGATCGGCTCGGACGGCACGGTGGCCCCGGTCTCAGCGGCATGGTCGGAATAGTTGAGGCCGATGCAGATGAACTTGCCTGTGCCGGCAACGCAGGCGCCGAGGCGCGGCTTGCCGGAAACCACCGGCAACGACTTCGCATCGAGCTTCGACAGCATGTCCAGCGAGGCCGGATGAAGCGTGGTGCCGGCAATATCGGCGACATGGGCTGAGAGATCGCGGATCGTTCCATCCGCATCGAGCAGGCCGGGACGTTCGCTCCCCATCTCGCCATAGCGCAGCAGTTTCATGCATCTTCTCCTGATTGCGGCCTCGTGGCCGTTCTACAAACTCTCCGCCGAGGCATCAGCCCTTCCGGAACCGGGCGGACCGTAGCCACCGGCCTGCTTCACGACAAGCGCGGACAGCCTGTTTTGACGGCCGGCTAGCCGGATTTTCAGACTTCCCGATCCTTCGTCAAACCCGATCTTTGTCCCCGGGCGGCGCTCAGATCGACCAGCCACCGTCGATATTATAGGCCTGCCCCGATGTGTAAGTGGCGCCGGCCAAATACACGGCGAGATCGGCAATCTCTTCCGGTGTGCCGAGCCGGCCCATCGGCTGGCGGGCGATGAAGGCAGCGCGGGCGGCGTCATAGTCGCCCTGGGCATGCATGCGGTCCTGCAGCGACGGGCTTTCGACCGTGCCGGGGCAGATGGCGTTGCAGCGTATGCCCTTGCCGACATAGTCGGCCGCGACCGCCTTGGTCAGGCCGATGACCGCCGCCTTGGTAACGCCATAGGCGAAGCGGTTCGGCACACCCTTGGTCGAGCTGGCGAGCGAGGCCATGTTGATGATCGATCCGTCGCCACGCTCCAGCATGCCGGGCAGCACGGCCCGGATGGTGCGGATCATGGCGCGCACGTTGAGATTGAAGGCGAAATCGAGATCGGCGTCCTTCATCTCCAGGATCGAGCCCGAATGGACGAAGCCGGCGCAGTTGAACAGCACGTCGACGGCGCCGATCTCGGCAAAGGCGGCATTGACCGCCTCGTCGTTGAGCACGTCGACCTTGCGGGTCTTGATGCCGGAGGTCTTGGCGAGTTCCGCCAGCAGCGTCTCGTTGATGTCGGTGGCGTGGACGGTGGCGCCAGCCTTGGCGAAAGCCAGCGCGCTTGCCTTGCCGATGCCTTGCGCCGCTGCCGTGATGACAACGACCTTGCCTGCCAGATCCGCCATGTTTTCCTCGCCTGCTTGGGTCAACTGCCTTTATCGGCGGCCGGCGAAGGCGTCATGTGCCAGTCAGGCGCGATCGTGCGGCCTGTGCCAGTTCACTGATAAAGATGTTTTTTCTCGTTAAAGAACATATACCCGCCCGTCAAGCCCGAACGACAGCGTTCAATCGCCGTAAGGGACCCAGACATTCTTCACCTCGACGGCGCGGTGCAGCAAGGCGTCGCCGGCGGCTTCTTCCGAGGCCCAGTCGAGGCTGCGGCCATTGCCGCTCCAGACGCGCTTGAGATTGCCGATGGAGTCGGCTTCCGCCTTGGCGCAGGTGTCGGCGTCAGCAAACAGCCAGAGCCCGTCGACGTCGTCGTGCTTGGCCAGCACGCCGGCAAGTTCGGCGCTGCGGCCGGTTACGATGTTGATGGCGCCGGCCGGCACGTCGGAATATTCGATGACCTGATAGAGATCGGTGGCCAGCAGCGGATACCGTTCCGACGGCACGGCGACCACCGTGTTGCCCATGGCCAGCGCCGGCGCGACCAGCGAGATGAAGCCGAGCAGGGGCTGATTGTCCGGCGCGACGATGCCGACGACGCCGACCGGCTCGTGCAGCGCCAGCGTCACGGCACGGGCCGGCGGCTGATGCACGCGGCCCTCGAACTTGTCGGCAAGGCCGGCATAGAGGAACAGCCGTTCGATCGAGAGTTCCACCTCGTCCCGCGCGGCCTTGGCATTGGCACCTGTCAACTCGGCAAGGCGGGCGGCAAACTCGCTTGCACGGCCGGAAAGGTTCTCGGCCAGGTAATAAAGCACCTGGGACCTGTTATAGGCGGTCGCCTCCGGCCAGCTCTTGCAGACACGGGCGGCCGAAACCGCATCGCGGATATCCTTGCGGCTGCCGAGCCCGACCTCGCCGGCAAGCTTGCCCTTGGCGGTGGCGACGGCAATCGAGTAATTGCCGTCCGGACGCACCTGCTTGCCGCCGATGAACAGCTTAGCCGTGCGGTCGATATCAGCGCCGTCCGCCTGTTCGACGGGCTGCGCCGAAGACGTTGCCGGCTTGATGACCGGGCCGAGCGGCAGTTTCGCCGCGAGATATTCGAACATGCCTTCGCGCCCGCCTTCGCGGCCGAAGCCGCTCTCGCGGTAGCCGCCGAAGCCGCAGGCGGCGTCGAACATGTTGGTGCCGTTGACCCAGACCACGCCAGCCTTCAGCTGCGGCGCCACATGGAGGGCAAGGTTGACGTTCTCGCTCCACACCGAGGCTGCCAGCCCGTAGCGCGTGTTGTTGGCGAGCTCGATCGCTTCCTCGGTGTTGCGGAAGGTCATGGTGGCGAGCACAGGCCCGAACACCTCTTCCTGCGCCAGGATATTAGCCGGCGAAACACCCGTTGCAAGCGTCGGCAGGTGATAATAGCCGGACGACGGCAGCGCCGCGTCCGGCTGCCAGCAGACGGCGCCCTGCCTGGCGCCCTCGGCGATCAGCCCCTTGACTCGGTCGAGCTGGGTCAGGTCGACCAGCGGGCCGATATCGGTGTTCTTGTCCAGTGGGCTGCCGACTCGCAGCCGGCTCATCCGCGTCTTGACCTTGGCGATCAAGGCGTCGGCGATGCCTTCCTGCACTAGAAGCCGGGAACCGGCGCAGCAGACCTGGCCCTGGTTGAACCAGATGCCGTCGACCAGCCCTTCCACCGCGCTGTCGAGATCGGCGTCCTCGAAGACGATGAAGGCCGACTTGCCGCCGAGCTCCAGCGACAGTTTCTTGCCCGAGCCGGCGGTGGCCTTGCGGATGATCTTGCCGACCTCGGAAGAGCCGGTGAAGGCGATCTTCTGGATGCCGGGATGGTTGACGATAGCCGCACCCGCTTCCGGACCGCCCTGCACGATATTGACCACGCCCTTCGGCACGCCGGCGCGCTCGCAGATCTCGGCGAACAGGATTGATGTGAGCGGCGTGAATTCGGCCGGCTTCAACACCACGGTACAGCCCGCCGCAAGCGCCGGTGCAATCTTCCAGGCCAGCATCAGCAGCGGAAAGTTCCACGGGATGATCTGGCCGACGACGCCGACGCCCTTGTGGCCGGCAAAATCCCGGTCCAGCGCCTGCGCCCAACCGGCATGATGGATGAAATGGCGGATCGCCAGCGGCACGTCGATGTCGCGGCTTTCGCGGATCGGCTTGCCATTGTCGATTGTCTCCAGCACCGCGAACAGGCGCTGGTGGCGCTGCATGGCCCGGCCGATGGCGTAGAGCACTTTCGCGCGCTGATAGCCCGAGGACGCCGACCATTTCGGCAGCGCCTTGGTGGCCGCTGCGACCGCCGCGTCGATGTCGGCGGCATTGGCGTCGGAGACTTTAGCCAGCAGCTTGCCGGAAGACGGTTCGCTGGTCTCGAAAGTCTTGCCGCCGCTCGCCGCCTTCCAATCGCCACCGATGAACAGCGCCTTGCCGAACTCGCGCGCCGCGAGCCAGGCATCCGCCTCGTTGCGAGCCTCCGGCGCCGGGCCGTATTCCATGGCGTGATAGCGTTCGAGAATGTTCATGAAGCGCTCCAGATAATTGTCAGGGAAGGCGTTCCGTCGCGTAGGGCTCCACGTTCAAAGCCTCGCTCGCCTCAAGCCATCGCGTGGCGATGATTGGCCGAATAATGCCCGGTCAGATGATGCTCGAGCTGGCGCTCGATATCGGTCAGCAGGCTGGAGGCGCCGAAGCGGAACAGCTCCGGCTCCAGCCACGGCCGGCCGAGCTCTTCCTTCATCAGCACCAGCCAGTCGAGCGAGACTTTCGCGGTGGAAATGCCGCCGGCCGGCTTGAAGCCGATGAGATAGCCGGTCTCCTCGAAATAGGCCCTGATGGCGCGCACCATGGCAAGCCCAACCGGCAGCGTGGCGTTGACGCTCTCCTTGCCGGTCGAGGTCTTGATGAAATCCGCGCCCGCCATCATCGCCACCATCGAGGCCAGCATGACGTTGCGCAGCGTGGCGAGGTCGCCGGTTCCCAAAATGACCTTCAGATGCGCGTCTCCGCAGGCGGCACGCATCGAGACGATCTCGTTGTAGAGCTCGCGCCACTTGGCGCCGAACACCAGGCCGCGCGGAATGACGACATCGATCTCGTCGGCACCGTCCTTCACCGAGGCCTCGATCTCCTGCAGCCGAGTCGACAGCGGCGCCAGCCCATGCGGAAAGGCGGTGGAGACGGCGGCGACATGGATGCCGGTGCCGCGCACGGCGTCGACAGCCGTGGCGACGAAGGGGTGGTAGACGCAGACGGCGGCGGGCCGGATGGTCTCGCCCGCAATGCCGAGGCCTTCCATGATGTCGCGGCGCAGCGGGTTGATCGCCTTGGCGCAGAGCCGGCGCACGCGCTCCTCGGTATCGTTGGAGTTGAGCGTCGTCAGGTCCATGCAGGCGATCGCCCGCAGCAGCCAGGCGGCCTGGTTGTCGGCCTTGATCGAGCGCCGCTTGGTCAGGCTGGCGACGCGGCGCTCCAGCGCCGAGCGATTGACGCTGCGCACCGATTCCAGGAAACCGAGGTCGAGTTTCAGGCCGGGATTGCGCGCGATGTGATGGTCCAGCGGCACCGGCGTGTTGGCGGCGGCGCGTGCCGGCAGCGGCGTCACCTTGGTGCCAAGATCGGCTTCGCGGATTGTGCTGCTCATCTCCTGCCCTTTCATTCAGCGGCGTGCGCTCTTGGTGCGCATCGTTCTCCCAAAGCCGTTCGGCACTTTGGGCGACACCCACGAAGATAGCCCGCGAAGCCGCGCTTCACGAGTCCTCAAGCGAGGGATAGCTGAAAAAGGCCGCGAAGGCAGCTGATTTTTGACCGGAAGGTCAAAACAGGTTTCTGGGAGACGCGCTGGTCTCAGCCGACGAAGGCGCGTTCGACGACGAAGCTCGAGGGATGGCTGAGCGAACCTTCCTGGAAGCCGAGGCTTTCGGCCAGCTCCTTGACGTCCTTCAGCATGTGCATCGATCCGCAGATCATGATGCGGTCGGTCTCCGGATCGAGCTTCTCGATACCGAGATCGCTGTAGAACTTGCCCGAGCCGATCAGCGCGGTGATGCGGCCCATGCGTGCCGACTCCTCGCGGGTCGTCGAATTGTACAGCGTGACGCGGCCGGCGGTCAGCTCGCCGATCAGCGGGTCGCTTTCCAGTGCCGCCACCAACTCCTGGCCGTAGATCAGCTCGGCATTGTCGCGGCAGGTGTGGGTCAGGATCAGCTGATCGAATTTCTCGTAGGTGTCGGGGTCGCGTAGCAGGCTGGCGAAGGGCGCGATGCCGGTGCCGGTCGAGATCATGAACAGGCGCTTGGCCGGGGTCAGTGCGTCGACCACCAGCGTGCCGGTGGACTTCTGGCGCATGATGACCGTGTCGCCGACCTGGATCTTCTGCAGTTCCGAGGTCAGCGGGCCATCCGGTACCTTGATCGAGAAGAATTCCAGCTCTTCGTCCCAGGCCGGGCTGGCGACGGAGTAGGCGCGGTACACCGGCTTCTCGGCATTGGGCAGGCCGATCATGACGAATTCGCCGGAGCGGAAACGCAGCGACTGCGGGCGCGTGATGCGGAACGAGAACAGCCGGTCGGTGTAGTGCTTCACCGAGACGACGGTTTCGGCATAGACATTGGCCGGAATCGGAAACTGCAGCGGGCGGGCTTCAGCGGTATTGAACGCGGGCGTGGTATTCATCAATTCCAACCTTCTCGCCCAATTACAGACGCGGGCGCCAAACTTTCCCGTGCGCGCCCGGACCATTCAGGTTCCGGCGTGCCATGCACGCTACCGAAGCGGTAAGCTCTTGTGTCCGGAATTTATTAGTATACAAACGATATTTGCGTCAAGATGCCGCCGTAAAACACCTTTCCAAACTGTGGCATATCCGTAGTCCCAGCATTTCGGGTTTCGACAATGAAAGAGAATTTTTCGGTGCAGCCGCCGGATTCCCTGGGCAGCGTCGTCGCCGGCATCGATGTCGGCGGAACCTTCACCGACCTGCTTCTGATCGACGGCAGGGACGGTGGCAAGGTGTATCTGGCCAAGACCCCGACCACGGTCGACAACCAGGCCTTCGGCGTGGTTTCGGCGCTCGGCGCCACCGGCTTTCCGGTCGACGGCATCGACCTCATCGTGCATGGCACGACCACCACCACCAATGCGGTGCTGGAGCGCCGGCTGGCCAAGACCGGCATGATCACCACGCGCGGTTTTCGCGACGTGATCGAGCTCGGCCGGCGCACGCGGCCGCAGCCCTATGGCATGACCGGAACCTTTGTCCCGATCATCCCGCGCAATTTGCGCCTAGAAGTGTCCGAACGCGTCGAGGCATCAGGCGCCGTCCGCACGCCGCTCGACGAGGCCGAGATGGGCGCGGCGGTGCAGGCGCTCATCGCGGCCGGCTGCGAATCCCTCGTCATCCATTTCCTGCATTCCTACGCCAACCCGTCACATGAGCGGCGCGCGGCCGAAATCGCCGCCGAGCTTTGGCCGAACGGTTACATCACCACCGGCCATGCGCTGCTGTCGGAAGCGCGCGAATTCGAGCGTGGGGTGACGGCATCGGTCAACGCCTCGGTGCAGCCGATCCTCGAGCGCTATGTCGAGCGCCTGCGCAAGGAATTGGCCGACAAGGGTTATGCCCGCGATTTTCTCATCATGAACGGCAATGGCGGCATGATCTCGGCGCGCTTCGTCACACGTGAATCGGCCAAGACCGTCATGTCGGGCCCCGCCTCCGGCGTCATCGCCGCCGCCTATACGGGCAAGCGCGCCGGCTTCCAAAACCTCGTCACCTACGACATGGGCGGCACTTCGACCGACGTGGCGCTGATCCGCAACGCCGAGCCGGCTGTCTCGAACGAGATCGAGATCGAATACGCCATGCCGATCCATGTGCCGATGGTGGCGGTGCATACGGTCGGCGCCGGCGGCGGCTCGATCGCCCGCGTCGACGCGGCCGGCCTGATCCAGATCGGTCCGGAAAGTGCGGGCGCCAATCCCGGCCCGATCTGTTACGGGCGCGGCGGGACCGAGCCGACGATCACCGACGCCAATCTGGTGCTCGGCCGGCTGGCGCCGAAGAAGCTGCTCGCAGTCGACAATCCGGTCACGTCGGAGCGCGTCACCGGCATCTTCGAGGACAGGATCGGCAAGGCGACGGGCCTGTCGGGTGTCGAGGCCGCGGGCGCGGTGCTCAGGCTCGGCAACATGAAGATGGCCGGCGCCATCCGCATGGTCTCTGTGTCGCGCGGCCATGACCCCCGCGATTTCGCGCTGTTCGCCTTCGGCGGCGCGGGTCCATTGCATGCCACGGCGCTCGCCCGCGAACTCGGCCTGCCCAAAGTGCTGGTGCCGGCGCGTCCCGGCATCACCAATGCGCTCGGCTGCGTCGTCGCCGATCTGCGCCACGACTTCGTCAACACCATCAACCAGCCCGTGGCTGTGCTCGATGAAAGCCAGCTTCATGAAGTATTGGAACGGCACCGGAACGAAGGCGAGGAGCTGATCGCCAAGGAAGCGGTGAAGCCGGAAACGATCCGCGTCACCCACTCCGCCGACATGCAGTTCGTCGGCCAGACCCACATCATCAACGTGCCGTTGCCGTCCTCGTCGGTGACCCGGCACGAATTGCAGTCCCTGTTCGAGAAGGCCTATTTCGCCCGCTTCAAGGTAGAACTGCCGGAAATCCGTGCCAACCTCGTCAATCTCAACACCTCGGTCACCGGCGTGCGCCCGGCGATCGACCTGTCACGCCTGATCGACCCCGCGGGGCGGGCAAAAACGCTTGAAGAGGCGCGGCGCGAAATCAGGCCGGTCTGGTATCGCGGACGCTGGTATGACACGCCGGTCTATATCAGGGAAAAGCTGCCGCTCGACGCTGTCATAGAAGGGCCGGCGATCCTCGAACAGATGGACGCAACCACCGTGCTGGAACCCGGCGACCGCGCGCGACCGGACGCCGACGGCAACATCGTCATCGACATTGGCGAGGCCTGAAATGAAGCTCGACGCCATTACCCTTTCGGTTCTCCAGGCGGCCCTGCAGCAGGTCTGCGACGAAATGGACCTGACCTTTTCGCGTGCCGCCTTCTCGCCGGTGATCGCCGAGGCCAATGACCGCTCGGACGGCATCTATTCAGCGGTAGACGGCTCGCTGATCGCACAAGGCAGCCAGGGCCTGCCGGTGTTCGTCGGCGTCATGCAATATTCGACCAGGACGGTCATCGAGATGATCGCCGACGGCCGCTGCCTGGCCCCGGAGCCGGGCGACATCTACATCGTCAACGATCCCTATCTCGGCGGCACGCATCTGATGGACGTGCGTTTCGCCATGCCGGTCTATCGCGGTGAAAAGATCTTCTGCTGGCTGTCGAACACCGGCCATTGGCCCGATATCGGCGGTTCCGTTCCGGGAGGCTTCTCCGCGTCCGCAACCGCCGTCGAGCAGGAAGGCCTGCGGCTGCCGCCGGTAAAACTGTTCAAGAAGGGCGTGCTCGATTCCGAAATCTACGCCATCATCTGCTCCAACATCCGGGTTGCAGACCAGCGCATCGGCGACATCAGGGCCCAGGCCGCCGCGCTGCTGATCGGCCAGGATCGGCTCAATGGAATCCTGGATCGTTACGGAGACGAAACCGTCGTCGAGGCGATCGCCGAACTGCGCCGCCGTGCCGCCGAACAGATGCGCGCCAACATCGCGGCCATTCCCGACGGCACCTACCGCTCCAAGGCTTTTGTCGATTCCGACGGCGTGGTCAACGAACCGCTGACCATCGCGCTCGCCGTCGAGAAAAAGGGCGACACGCTGACCTTCGATTTCGCCGGTTCGTCAAAGCCCTGTGCCGGGCCGATGAACAGCGTGCTGGCGACGACATTGTCGTCCGTCTATCTCGCCATGCGCCATATCTTCCCGGACGTGCCGATCAGCGCCGGCGCCTTCGAGCCGCTCGAGGTGAAGCGGCCGGAAGGCACCTTCCTCGACGCGAAATACCCGCGTCCGGTCTCGGGCTGTGCGGCCGAGGTCTCGCAGCGCATCGCCGAGGCGGTGTTCGCGGCCATGGTGCAGGCGCTGCCCGACAAGGTGACGGCGGCTCCAGCAGGCTCCAGCGGCAATTTCGCGCTCGGCGGCAACGACCCGGCGCGCGGCCGCGACTACGTCATGTACCAGATCTCCGGCGGCGGTTATGGCGGCAATTCAGGCCATGACGGCCTGACCAATGGCTGCTCGACCATCGGCATCTCCAAGTCGCCGCCGGTCGAGATCATGGAGCAGGCCTTTCCGGTGCTCTACCGGCACTATGCCTTGCGCGAAGGCTCGGGCGGCGCCGGCAAGCATCGCGGCGGTTTCGGCCTCGCCTATGAGGTCGAGATCCTGCGCGGCGAGGCACGTGCCTCCTTCGTCATGGACCACGGCCGCTTCGGCCCGCAAGGCGCCCTCGGCGGTGGGGATGGCGAGCCCAACAGCGTGACCGTCTTCCGCAATGGCGGGCAACACATACCGCCGCACCTCTCCAAGGAGCAGGACATCCCGCTGAAGGCCGGCGACCGCGTGCGCGTCGGCACGCCGGGCGGCGGCGGCTATGGCGATCCGCGTGAGCGTGATGCCGATCAGGTGCTGCGCGATGTGGCGCTGGGCTATTACACGGCTGAAGAGGCCCTGGACAAATTCGGCGTCGCCTTGTCGGCGGACCGGCTCACGATCGACTGGCCCGCAACGAAGAAAAGACGTACGGCTTGACGCTTCCGGTGACCTGGGCTGCCGCTACCAGTCCGCTGCGCCGGGATCGGCCGGCGGATGTCGTTTCCGTCTTCGGAAATCGTTGTGGCTCCCAAATTACTCATAGTGGCCAGCGGTTGGCGCTGCCCCTCACCTGCCTGCCGGTGTCCAGCGGATAGATGGGTAACAGAATGAACCGGATACATAGGTAACAGTTTTCTCCCCCTAAGATG